>CAYPWK010000158.1:0-11672 GCA_964414365.1 uncultured Burkholderia sp. | reverse complement strand
TGTCGATTACTTGCCGCCGACGCTCTGCAACGGCTTCCACTGGCCGTTTTCGACCTTGTAGATCGTGATGCCGCCGTTCTTCAGGTCGCCGCGGTCGTCATAGGCAAGGTGGCTCGTCGTAACGGCCGGCATGCTCGTTTGCGCGAGGATAGGCAGGTACTTCGCCGGATCCGTCGAATTGGCCTTCTGCATCGCCTTGAACATCGCCATTGCGCCGTCATACGCGTACGGCGAGTAGGTTTCGACGTCCTTGCCGAAGCGCTTCTTGTACTTCTCGACGTACTCCTTGCCGCCGGGCATATCGTCGAGCGGCAGGCCGGCGAGCGAAGCGATGGTGCCTTCCGCAGCCGGGCCGGCGATCTTGAGGAACGTCGGCGTATGGACCATCTCGCCGCCCATCAGCGGCGCCTTGATACCGAGCGACTTCATCTGCTTCACCATCGGCGCGGCCTGTGCATCGGCGCCGCCGTAATAGACGAGGTCCGGATTGCTCGCCTTCAGCTTCGTCAGAATCGCTTTGAAGTCGACGGCCTTGTCGTTCGTGAACTCGCGATCGATGATCGTCGCTCCGGCCGCCTTCGCCGCCTTCGCGAACTGATCGGCAAGCCCTTGGCCGTACGCCGTGCGGTCATCGACGATTGCGATCTTCTTCATGCCCAGGTTTTTCGCCGCGAAGGTGCCGGCCACCGAACCTTGCTGCGTGTCCGAAGTCATCATGCGGAACGTCGTCTTGAAGCCCTGCTGCGTGTACTCGGGCGCCGTCGCCATCGCGATTTCGGGGATGCCCGCGTTTGCGTAAATGCGCGAAGCCGGGATCGTCGTGCCCGAGTTGAAGTGGCCGAGCATGCCCTTGATACCGTCGTCGACGAGCTTTTGCGCGACCGTGGTGCCGGTGCGCGGGTCGGCCTGATCGTCGGCCGCGTCGAGCACGAAGCGGACTTGCTTGCCGCCGATCACCGGCTTCGTGGCGTTGATGTCTTCAATGGCCAGAACGATGCCGTTCTGGAAGTCTGCCCCGTAGTGCGCCTGCGCGCCCGTCATCGGAAGCAGATTTTTACATCGTCGGCTTGCTGCGCATGAGCGGTCCCCGCCAGCGACAATGCCGCAACGAGCGTTGCGCCCGCCAGCTGTTTCATCTTGTGTTGCATAGCTTCTCCTAGGTGCCAAAGAAATGGAGCGGCTTCAGGGTTCGCCATGCCGCTCCTTTTTGAGACTGACGGCCGAGGGTCGCTTAGCCGATCGTCATCAAATTCGCATTGCCGCCGGCCGCGGCCGTGTTCACGCTGACGGAGCGCTCGGTCAAGAGACGCTCGAGCGCATAGTCTTCATCGCCGTTCGCGAGCGCGTTCGTCGCGACGCCTTGCACCGACACGATTGGCCCGTTGCGCTTCGCCACCTCCTTCACGAGCGCAAGCAGCTCGTCGCTGTCGCCCTCGAAGAGGACCGCATCGAACGGCGCCTCGGCACCGTCGCGAACGCTCGCGTAGTGCTTGAGCGGCGCGGGCAGCGCGGCGACGAGCGCCTCGCCCGCCGCGCCCGAGAACAGCGCGCGGTTGCCCGTTGCCAGCACCGCCGCGAACTGTGCCCGCGCACCACTCGCCGTGGAAGGCACGCAGCTTACCGTGCCTCGTGCGGCAAGCGTGAATGTGTTGCGCTCGCCGGTCGGTCCGGGCAGCACAGCGGTTGCGCCGGCGGGCAAATTCGACAGATAGCCGTCGCAACGCGCGGCAAGTTCAGGCTCGCGCTCGGCAATGAGCCAGTCGCGCAGCGCGACGAGCGCGGCACGCGCAGTCGGCATGCCGCTCGCATCGCCGTTCTTTTCTACCGTCTGCGTATCGGCGACGAGCATGGCCGCGAGCGACTTCGGAAGGCCGGCCGGGCGCTTGGCAAGCAGCCGCTGCAGATAGAGCGGGCCACCCGCCTTCGGTCCCGTGCCCGACAGCCCCTCGCCGCCGAACGGCTGAACGCCGACCACGGCGCCGATCACGTTGCGATTGACATAGATGTTGCCGACATGCGCGCGGCCGATGACATGGGCAATCGTCTCGTCGATGCGCGTATGAATGCCGAGCGTGAGCCCGTAGCCCGTCGAGCGGATCGCTTCGAGCAGCTTGTCGAGCTCGCTACGGCGATAGCGCAAGACATGGAGCACCGGGCCGAATACCTCGCGCTTGAGCTCGGCGATACCGTCGATCTCGATCAGCGTCGGCGCGATGAAGGTGCCGTGCGCGCAGGCATCGGCGAGCGGCAGTTGCGTCACGGCGCGGCCTTTTTCGCGCATCGCGGCGATGTGCGCTTCGATCGTTCGCTTGGCATCGAGATCGATGACAGGACCCACGTCGGTCGAGAGGCGATCGGGATTGCCGACCGCGAGCTCGCTCATCGCGCCGCGCAGCATCCTCAGCGTCCGATCAGCGATTTCCTCTTGCAGACAGAGCACGCGCAACGCGGAGCAACGCTGTCCGGCCGAATCGAACGCGGACTGCATGACGTCGGCGACGACCTGCTCGGCGAGCGCCGAAGAGTCGACGATCATCGCGTTTTGTCCGCCTGTCTCGGCAATCAGCGGGATCGGCTTACCGTCCGGATCGAGACGATTGGAGAGGGTTCGGTCGATTAGCCGCGCGACCTCGGTCGAGCCCGTGAACATGACGCCGCGCGTGCGCGGATCGGCAACGAGCGCTGCGCCGACGGTCTCGCCATTGCCCGGCAGCAGCTGCACGGCGCCGGCCGGCACACCGGCTTCGCGCAGAAGCCGCACGGCCTGCGCCGCAATGAGCGGCGTTTGCTCGGCCGGCTTCGCAAGCACTGTGTTGCCGGCCGCGAGCGCCGCCGCAACCTGACCCATGAAGATCGCGAGCGGGAAATTCCATGGACTGATGCAGACCACGGGACCGAGCGGCCGATGCGTGTCGTTCGAAAACTCGCCGCGGATTTGCGCCGAGTAGTAACGCAGGAAATCGACGGCTTCACGAATTTCCGAAATCGCGTTTGCCAGCGATTTCCCGGCCTCGCGCACGATGAGGCCCATCAGCGTATGCATCTGTGCTTCGAGCAGATCCGCCGCCCGCGCCAGGCAGTCGGCGCGCGCCTCGACAGGGGTGGACTGCCAGATCGGAGCGGCCGCTACTGCGTTGGCGAGAGCCGTGTCGACATCCTCGCGCGTCGCTTCGACGACCGTGCCGACGATGTCGCGATGATCGGCAGGGTTGCGCACGTCGCGCGCACCGTTGTTGCGTGCGGCAGCCGCAGACGGTTCGGCGGCGAGCATCGGTGCCGCGCGCCACCCGTGATGCGCGCTCGCAAGCAACGCCGAAGAAAGCGACGCGAGACGATGCTCGTTCGAGAGGTCGAGCCCCATCGAGTTGACGCGCTCAGAGCCGTAGAGATCGCGCGGCAGCGGGATTTTCTGATGTGGCGCGCCGAGCGGCGCGATTTTCGACGCCTCTTCGACCGGATCGGCGACGAGCTCTGCGACGGGCACCGTTTCGTCCGCAATACGGTTCACGAACGAAGTATTGGCGCCGTTTTCGAGCAGGCGTCGCACGAGGTAGGCAAGCAGCGTCTCATGTGTGCCGACGGGCGCATAGATACGGCAGGGCCGGTTTAGCTTGTCGCGCCCCGTCACCTCTTCGTAAAGCGGCTCGCCCATGCCGTGCAGGCATTGGAACTCGTATTGACCGGGGTAGTAGTTCTGGCCGGCGAGATGATAGATCGCCGAAAGCGTATGCGCGTTGTGCGTCGCGAACTGCGGGTAGACCGCGTCCGGCGCGGCAAGCAGCCGCTTCGCGCAGGCGAGGTACGAGACGTCCGTGTAGATCTTGCGCGTATAGACGGGATAGCCTTCGAGCCCATCGATCTGCGCGCGCTTGATCTCGCTGTCCCAGTATGCGCCCTTGACGAGCCGGACCATGATGCGGTGACGGCTGCGACGGGCGAGATCGACAATGTAGTCGATCACATACGGGCAGCGCTTTTGATAGGCCTGCACGACGAAGCCGATGCCGTTCCAGCCGGCGAGCTCAGCATCGAAGCAGAGCGCTTCGAGGAGATCGAGCGAGAGCTCCAGGCGATCGGCTTCTTCCGCATCGATGTTGAGACCGATATCGTAGCGGCGCGCAAGTAATGCGAGCGCACGCACGCGAGGCAGTAATTCGGTCATTGCGCGCTCCTGCTGCGCGCGCGAATAGCGCGGATGGAGCGCCGAAAGCTTGATCGAGATGCCGGGGCCTTCGTAAATGCCGCGGCCGCCCGCCGCCTTGCCGATCGAGTGGATCGCCTGCTCGTACGAGGCGTAATAGCGTTGCGCGTCCTCTTCGGTCGTGGCCGCTTCGCCGAGCATGTCGTATGAGTAGCGGAAGCCGCGCGCCTCGTATTTGCGGCTGTTCGCGAGCGCCTCGGAAATCGTCTCGCCAGTGACGAACTGCTCGCCCATCAGCCGCATCGCGATATCGACGCCCTTGCGAATCAGCGGCTCCCCGCCTCTGCCGATCAGTCGCGTGAGGGCCGACGAAAGCCCCGCCTCGCTGTTCGTCGTGACGAGCTTGCCCGTAATCATCAACCCCCAGGTCGCCGCATTCACGAAGAGCGACGGCGCATGGCCGACGTGCGACTTCCAGTCGCCCTTGCTGATCTTGTCGCGGATCAGCGCATCGCGCGTTGCCCGATCGGGAATGCGCAAAAGCGCTTCGGCCAGGCACATGAGCGCTACGCCTTCCTGGCTCGAAAGCGAGAACTCGTGGATGAGCCCTTCGACGCCGCCGCCCGTGCGCTTGGCGCGCAATGCCTCGACGAGACCGGCCGCCAACTTCCGGACTTCGGTCGCGAGCGTTTCGGGCAGTCGTGCCGCGCCGATGAGGATCGGCACGCACTCCGGTTCCGGGCGGCGATATGCGGCCGTGATGGCGGCGCGCAGCACCGATTGCGGCTGCACGCTCTGCGCGAAATCGAGGAACGGATGAGGCACACCGTCCTCATCGTGCTCGGCCGCATGGCCGTCCGCGAAGTCGGCGACACCGGCGATGCCCGACAACTCCGGAGGCACCTGCCCGTGCTCGATCTTTTCGAGATACGCGAAGATAGCCTGCTTGATGAGCCAATGCGGGGTGCGCTCGAGCCGCGCGGCGGCTTCTTTGAGCCGCGTGCGAAGAAGGTCGTCGACCTTCACGCCAAGGGTGGTACTCGCCATTTTCTTCAACGCCGGTCACGCACCGGCCTATGACCAAGAGGTGGCCGAATCGTACGCTTTCAATTTAAAAGGTGCAACCGGATTCCCATAACGGTTGCACCGCTGGCGCGGCCTTTTGTGACAAGGGCTACCGGCAAATCGCGACGGACAAGGCCGAGCGGGTTGCGCTCGGTATTTTCCCTGAGGAGGAGGCATTTTCAGCGCCGGCAAGGGGGGTTCGGCCGTTAAGATTCCCGATCTGACGAACTGCGGCACTTTCCCCGCCTTTATCGAGCCATCGCCGCGTGATGCCGGCGCGAATAATGGCTATCAGTCGGAGGCAGTATGTGGCCCCGGCCTCATTCGAAAATCGTTGCAGAAGGCGCTCCGGGTTGCCGTAAACCAGTTGAGCGCCCCACCGCACGGAGCGCGGAAGGCAAGGAGCGCGAAATGGACAAGTGGATGGTAATCGGTGGTATTTGGCTCTTGGTGATGGTGCTCCTCACGTTGTTCGTGCGTGGCGCCTCGCCGGCCCGCAACCGGGCGCTTTCCATGGCGCGCTCGCGCCAGCAGCGCCTGAAGGCGCTGCAAGGGCAGGAAGCGCAACAGGCCGGCGCTGTGGGAGAGCATTGACGGACGGCTCAGGCGAACTGGGACGCCCGAACCACCGACCACCGAGCGCCACAAAAGCGCGAGAAAAGCAACACGCGAGGCTCACATGCTTTGCTGCCACGAAAGCCGGACTTCGGCCCGATATTGTCGGCAACCGCTGCAAAGGCAGCGGCGGGCCACGCCCGCCTGCGCGAGGAGAGCCGTGTCGGCCGCCTCCCACGATACCTACGCCGCGAGCTACGCGACTCAGGTCCGCACGCGTGCCCGCTCGGCCCGCTACCGATTCCGATAAATTTCGCCGCCACGTCCAGGCGCGCCCCAAGCCCGATCCGCTGTTGCGCGCGAACGGGCGATCAAATATCGAGCGGATCGACCTCGAGACTCCAGCGCAATGCGCCCTTCATCGCACGCAGCGCCGGTTGCCAGGCACGCAGCGTCGCGAGCAGCGCGGCGCGCGAGCCGCTTTCGACAAGCAACTGCGCGCGATGCACGTTGGCCACCTTGACGATCGTCATCGGCACCGGATCGTAGAGGGTGACACGCTCCGCGGTTTCGATATCGGCGAGCGCCGCGCAAGCCTGCTGCAAAAACGCGAGCGCCGCTTCGAGCGTGCGCCCTTCGGCACGCAACAGCGCCTGGTAGACGAACGGGGGCAGCCGCGCATCCCGGCGCTCGCCGAGCGTCGCATCGGCGAAGCCGATGTAATCGTGGCGAGCGAGCGCCTGGTACAGCGCATGGCAGGGGTAGCGTGTCTGCACGAGCACCTCGCCGGGCAGACCCGCGCGCCCGGCCCGCCCGCTCACCTGCATCAGCTGCGCAAAGAGCCGCTCGCCCGCCCGAAAATCGTGTGAAAACAGCGCCGCATCGGCGTTGAGCACCCCCACGAGCGACACACGCCTGAAATCGTGCCCCTTCGCGATCATCTGCGTGCCGACGAGTATGTCGACCTCGCCCGCGTGGACATCGGAGAAGAGCGCCTGCGCGCTGCCCTTGCGGCGCGTGCTGTCGGCGTCGATACGCAGGACTCTCGCGCCCGGCACGAGCGCCGCGAGTGTCTCCTCGACGCGCTGTGTGCCGCGTCCGAGCGGCGCGAGGTCGACGTTGCCGCAGTCGGGACACGCGTGCGGTACGCGCGTATCCCAGCCGCAGTGGTGGCAACGCATAGCCCGCTCGGGCTTGTGCAGCACCACATAGGCGGTGCAGCGCGGGCAGCCGGCCACCCAGCCGCAGGCGTCGCAGGCGAGCACGGGTGCGTAGCCGCGCCGGTTCAGAAACACGAGGCTTTGCTCGCCACGCTCGAGCCGAGCCTTCAACGCGGCGATGAGCGGCCCCGATAACCCTTCGACGCTCGCCCGGCCGCGCCTGCGCTCCTCTTCCGTGTCGATCATCCGCACGGTCGGCAACACTGCATCGGCGACCGCGCGGCGCGCGAGCGTGAGCCGGCGGTAGCGCCCCTGTCCGGCTTGCCACCAGCTTTCGAGCGAGGGTGTGGCGGAGCCGAGCACCACGGGAATGGACAGTTGCTTGGCGCGCCAGACGGCGAGATCGCGGGCCGAATAGCGTAGACCTTCCTGCTGCTTGTAGGCCGGATCGTGCTCTTCGTCGACGATCACGAGCGCGAGCCGCGGAAGCGAAGCGAGCACAGCCAGGCGCGTGCCGAGCACGATTCGCGCGCGCCCGCGATGCGCCGCGAGCCAGCTGCGCGCGCGCTCGCCATCGGCCATGCCGCTATGCAGTGTCACAACCGCCGAAGGCCCGTGCAGCGCCGAGAAACGCGCGCGAAACGCGGCCTCGAACTGCGGCGTCAGGTTGATCTCCGGAACGAGGACCAGCGCCTGCGCGTCCGGCCGTTCGACAAAAAGCGCATCGAGCGCGCGCAGATAGACCTCCGTCTTACCGCTACCCGTCACGCCGTGCAGCAGGAAAGGCGCGAATCCCCGCGCCTGGCGGATGGCCTCGAGTGCCTGCAACTGCTCCTCCGTGAGCACGGGGCGCACCGCGGCCGGCAAGGCAACAGGCGACGCGGCGGGAGCTTCCCCGGTGTCGACAGTGTCCACGGCTTCGACCCATCCCTGCAGCTGCCATTCGGCGAGCGTCGAATTTGCCTTGGCATGGATCGAGCGCGCGGCGGCGGCATCGAGCGTCTCGCGGGCTGCCAATTCGGCCGCGAGCCGCCGAAGCGCGCTCGCGCGCGGCGGCAATGCGGCCGGCAGCGCGGCCCGTCCTGCGTCCGTGAGGCGAAACGTCGGCCGGGTTGTCTCGAGCCGGCTCCAACGGGCGGCGTCGCGCAGGGCTTGCGGCAGTGCCGGCAAGGCGACCTCACCGGGCGAGCGCTGGTAATAATCGGCAGCGAACGTCACCAACTCCAGCCATTCGGCCGCGAGCGGGCCAACGGCATTGCAAACGGCACGCACGTCGCGCAGCCGTTCGGCCGGCACGTCACTCGTCGCAGCAACCTCCCAGATGAGACCGACGACTTCGCGCTTCCCGAAAGGGACGCTGGCCAGCATGCCGGCCGCAGGAGAAAGCGCGGGGTCGCACCGATAATCGAACAGCGTCCCAAGCGGGTGATCGAGCGCGACGCGAACAAAAAGCGCGCTCATGTACCGCGCGCTCGTCGAAGAAATTGGCGCGCCAAAAATCCGGCCCTAAATTTCACGGCGGGGAACTTAAAGTGATACATGAGAATCGCCGCTAAGTTCACGATCTTGTTGAGAATTGCTCAACGGGAAGCCGTGTCTGTGGATAACTTTGTTGAAAAGTGCCGCGCCGGAAGCCATCGAACGGCGTCGCGACGGCCTTCTGTGGGCAGGCGCACACTTCCCGCGCCGCCCGCAAACCCTTGTCGAACAAGGCCATCGGCGTTTCGCTACATGTTTTGGAGGCCACAGTCAACCGCCCCGAACTCTACTGCGCCGCAACGTAAAGAATGTGTATAAGTCAAGTCTTGACAACCGCCGAAGCGCCGGAGGGCGGCCCGCTCGGCGCGGGTTATTCCTTAGATCGGGCGCCCGATTTATTGCACTGCAACGAAAAAAATTCACCCGGATGCAGGCACTCCGCCCGGCTGCCCACCCGCGCGGACGGCACGGCTCGAGCGATGTACTTCGTCGACCAGTTCGGCGACGTGATCGGGCGGCGTGAACTGCGAGATGCCGTGCCCGAGATTGAAAACATGCCCCGGATAATTGCCAAAGCGCTCGACGAGCGCGCGCGCTTCGCGGCGGATCGCGGCGGGCGGTGCGAAGAGCACGGTCGGATCGAGGTTGCCTTGAAGAGCCACCTGCGAGCCGACGCGCTCGCGAGCACGGCCCAGGTCGACCGTCCAGTCGAGCCCGACCGCATCAACGCCTATTGCGGCAATCGCTTCCAGCCATTGGCCGCCGCCCTTCGTAAACGTAATGACAGGGATCCGTGCGCCGTCGTGCTCGCGCTTGACGCCACGCACGACCTCCTCGATGTAGCGAAGCGAGAAATGCTGAAACACGCCATCCGCAAGCGTTCCGCCCCACGTATCGAAGATCATGACCGCCTGAGCGCCCGCCTCGATTTGTGCGTTCAGATAGGCGCTGACCGCTCGCGCGTTGATCTCGAGGATTCGATGCATGAGATCGGGCCGCGAATAGAGCATCGTTTTGACGGTGCGGAAATCGTCCGAACCGCCGCCCTCGACCATGTAGCAGGCTAGCGTCCACGGGCTGCCCGAAAAGCCGATCAGCGGCACGCGCTGCCTGCCCTGGCCGTCTGTCAGCGCGCGACGGATCTCGCGAACCGCGTCGACGACGTAGCCGAGCGTCGCCTCGATCTCGGGCACCGCAAGGCGCGCGACATCGGCCTCGCTGCGCACGGGCCGTGCAAAGCGCGGGCCTTCTCCTGCCTCGAAGGACAGCCCGAGCCCCATCGCATCGGGAATCGTCAGAATGTCCGAGAACAGGATTGCGGCATCGAGCGGATAGCGGGCGAGCGGCTGCAGCGTCACCTCAGCCGCGTATTCGGGGTTCTTCGCTAGACCCAGAAAGCTGCCCGCTCGTTCGCGAGTCGCGTTGTACTCGGGCAAGTAGCGGCCGGCTTGGCGCATGAGCCAGATCGGCGTGTAATCGGTCGGCTGGCGAAGCAGCGCGCGCAAAAAAGTATCGTTGAGAAGAGTCGAGGCCACGGTTCTGTGCGATGGGCGGCAAGGCGTTGCAAGCGGCCATTCTACCGGAGCGGGTTGCGGCAGCCCTCGCGTCGGTCCTTTTTCAGTCCGATGCTGTTACGATCGCGCGGAATGCCGCAGCCTGTCGGCCCGATGGCAGGCGCTTTACGAAGAGGGGACCCACCTATGAAGAAAAATGTTATGTCGCGCCTCGTCGGCTTCGCTTCTCTCGTCAGTCTGACTATCGCATGCGCAAGCCCGGCGCTTGCTCAAGCACAGTCGGCTCCCGAGCCGAGCCGCGCGGCACCGGCCGCGACAAGCTCCGACATGTCCTCGCGGCTCGACGCGGTAACCGCGCGCGGCACGCTTCGCGTCTGCACGACGGGCGACTACAAGCCGTTCTCGTTCCTTGCGCCCGACGGCAAGTTCGAAGGCATCGACATCGACATGGCTGAGTCGCTCGCCAAATCGCTCGGCGTGAAGGCCGAATACGTGAAAACGACGTGGCCGACACTGATGAGCGACTTCATCGCGAAGTGCGACATTGCGGTGGGCGGCGTCTCGACGACGCTCGAGCGCCAAAAGCGCGCGTTCTTCACCCAGCCGTACATGGTTGACGGGAAGGCGCCGATTGCGCGCTGCGCCGATGTCGACAAGTACCAGACCATCTCGCAGATCGACGAGCCGTCGACGCACGTCATCGTCAATCCGGGCGGCACCAATGAGCGCTTCGCGAGGCAGCACCTTCCGCATGCGAGCCTTACCGTCTATCCGGACAACGTCACGATCTTCAAGCAGATCCTCGATGGAAAGGCGGACGTGATGGTGACCGACGCTTCGGAGACGCTGCTGCAGCAAAAGCTCAACAAGGGCCTCTGCGCCATCCATCCGGACAAGCCATTCCAGTATGGCGAGAAGGCCTACATGCTGCCGCGCGGCGATCTGGTCTTCCAGCAATACGTCGACCAGTGGCTGCACCTGTCGCGAGCGACGGGCGAGCTTCAGGCCATCTCCGACAAGTGGCTTAAGTAATGCGCAATATGCTTGTTTTATTGGCTGCCCCCAGCCGCTGGTAAATGCACTTTGGAGCAGCGAGCGCGCGCGGACGACGCGAATTCGCTTACATCTGGATCGCGTGAGAAGACCGGTGAAACGCAGTATTGGGAGCGGTTCCTACAATTATTTTATGTAGTGGTTGCATGGAAAGCCAATATTCGCATTAAATGATTTCAAGTTTATCGACGCGCCGATATGCAAACGATTTCAAAGAACTGTCATATCGGAAATAATGACATTACAGTTGATCGAAACGGCAAAAAATCCCGCAAAGCCTTATCTGGCGTGGCGTTACATCCTGAAACACTTTGTTACCGCGTCATCCGGCTAATTCGCCCACAATGCC
Source organism: uncultured Burkholderia sp. (assembly GCA_964414365.1). Taxonomy (GTDB): domain Bacteria; phylum Pseudomonadota; class Gammaproteobacteria; order Burkholderiales; family Burkholderiaceae; genus Trinickia. The sequence continues at coordinate 356 of CAYPWK010000158.1, read as the reverse complement.
CCTCAACGGTTTCAACACGGATGTCGTTCAACGCCGAATTGAGTGGGACGATGCAGCGCATCAAAAAATCGGCGATGATGATCGAATTCCCGCTTGGGAACATCTTTGTTGGAACCGTTGCAGGTGCGGATGTTGTTGTCATTGGCCCGTGCCTGCGGGTTCCTTCATTGGTCTCCTCGCGCTAACCCCGTAGCGTGTGGTTTTTAGCGGGCCGCTGGCCCGCTTTTTTTTTTTGCCCGCCGTTTTTGTTCTCAACGCGTTCAAGCGTCGGCGAGCACGTCTCGAAAGGTTCCCCTCGTCATTAGCAGGTCTTCGGTGCTGCGAGCTTCAGCTCCTCGATCATCTTCTCGCGCATG
>CAYPWK010000157.1:0-11735 GCA_964414365.1 uncultured Burkholderia sp. | reverse complement strand
GCAAGCAAAACGGCCAGCGCCGACGAATCGAATTCGGCGAGCGGCGCGCAATCGACGCCCGTCGCGCCCGCCTCGATGCTCGCGAGCCCGGCGGCGAGCGCGGCTTTCGCGCTCGCATGCGTTATCGCCGTGCCGGTCGTGAAGCGGCTCATCGCGGGGTTCTCAAGACGGCTGCTTGCCTGCGGCAAGCTGTTCGTTGCGCTGAGTGAGGAAATCGATCAGGCCCTGCACGCCGCCCTGACTGATCTTCTCCTGGAATTGCTGCTGGTAGGCTTGAATGAGCCATGCCCCGGCCACGTTCAGGTCATAGACGCGCCATCCCTCCGGCGTCTTGTAGAGGCGATAGTCGAGCTCGACAGGCTGGCCGTTGTTGACGACGGCGCTGCGTACGACGACATCCGTATCGGTCGGCGCGGCGCGGAACGGCTTGAATTGAATCTGCTGATCGCGGAACTGCGAAAGCGCACCCGCATACGTGCGAATCAGCAGCATCTTGAACTGCTCGACCATCTGGTTCTGCTGCTCGGGTGTTGCCGTGCGCCAGGCACGGCCCATCGCCAGTTGTGTTGTGCGGCGGAAATCCGTGTACGGCAGGATCTGCTGATTCACGACCTGCGTGATGCGGTTGATATCGCCGCTCTTGATCGACTTGTCGGTGCGCAGCGTATCGAGCACTTGCCCCGTCACCGTTTTGATCATGGCGTCGGGATTGGTCGTATCGACGTTATTCGCCGCCTGTTGCGCGACACCGGCATTCGAGAAGGAAACGAACGCGGCAAACAAGGAAATCAGAAATAATTTTTTCATCGTCAACCCTGAGTTTCGTGAAAGCCCGATTCGGAGCTTACAGTACCGTGCAGATTCAGGCTCGGTCCAGCCCAATCGAGCAAGATTCGTGTCGAACTGTTACGCGCGCCGGCCCTATTTCAGCATACGAATAACGGGAAAGCCCGTGCGTGCCGGCGGCGGAACGTATTGCTGGCCCGGCACCGTTTCGCCGTCGGGGCCGCCAAGCGGAGCTGGCGTGAGAGGTGCAGTGACACCTGCAGCGCCGGACGCCGGCGCCGCCGGTTGCGGAACGGCCGCGCCCGTTTCGGCGGACGGGGCCGAAGCCGCCGTCGGCGCCGCCGTTCCAGTCGAGCCGGCAGGTGCCGAGGCCGGAGCCGGCGCTGTAGTCGGCGGCGCGCCCGACGATCCATCGTCGTAGTTCGGCAGCGGTTGCTCGTAGTTGGGCAGCGATTGGTCGTAGTTCGGCGCAGCCGCGCCATCACCGCCCGTAATCAGGAAACGCCGCCGCTGCAGATAGGCCCCGCGGACGAACGAGTATTTGTCGATCGCCGCAGCCTGGAGCACGTCGGTCGTCGCAAGCAGATTCGCGCGCGTGTTGACGAGATTGACGCCGTAAAGAGACCAGCTCACCGACGACGGCTCGACATAGCTGAGCGGATTGCCGTAGTAGTCGACGACGAGCCCGGTCGCGTCACGGACCGTGCTCGGTCCGAGCAGCGGTAGCACGAGGTAAGGGCCTGATGGCACGCCGTAATGTCCGAGCGTGATGCCGAAGTCGGAAGAGTGCTTCGGCAGCTTGGCCAGCGTGGCAACGTCGAAGAGCCCGCCGACGCCGAAGATGGTGTTGATCGTGACGCGCATGATGTCGCCTACGCCGTCCGCGATCTTCAGCTGCAGCAACTCGTTCGCGGCGATGTAGACGTCGCCGACGTTCGAGAAGAAGTTCGTCACGCTCTTGCGGACGGGGTCCGGCACGACGCGCTGATAGCCCTTCGCCACCGGCTTTAGCGCGTACGTGTCGACTGTATCGTTGAACTTGAACACGCCTCGGTTGAGACTCTCGAGCGGGTCCCCCGGCGTAGGCGTCTGGACAGACGCGCAACCGGCGAGCGCCGCCGCCGCAATTGCCAACGCCACGTTTCTTGCTCGCGTGGTCTGCATTTATTCTTCTCCGTAGTATCCGTGCCTACTAGTCACCCGACGAAGCCAGCCCGGGAGTCGTTTCATGTCAGCCGCCAGCGCCCGACGCCGGGGCACCGGCCGATGCTGGAGCAGGAGCGGGGGCCATCGGAGCGGCGGCTGGCGCGGTCGGCGCGGCCGGCGCGGCTGGCGGTGGCGCGGCAGCGCCAGCCTTCGAGCCGCCCGCATCGGCCGCTTTCCCATAGAGGAACTGCCCGATAAGGTTCTCGAGGACGATGGCCGACTGCGTCATCGAGATCGTATCGCCGGCCTTCAGCATCTCTGTGTCACCACCGGGCTCGAGGCCGATGTACTGCTCGCCCAGCAGACCCGAAGTCTGGATCTTCGCCGACGTGTCCTTCGGAAATTGATACTGCTTGTCGATATCGATCGTGACGAGGGCCTGATAGCTGTTGGTATCGAATCCGATCGATGCCACGCGACCGACGACGACGCCGGAGCTTTTCACCGGCGCGCGCACCTTGAGCCCGCCGATGTTATCGAACTTGAGCTTAACCGGGTACGTCGCCTGAAACGAAAGCGAGCTCATGTTGCCGGCCTTCAAAGCGAGAAACAACACGGCCGCGAAGCCGAGCAACACGAACAAGCCGACCCAGAAGTCGAGAGCAGTTTTTTTCATCGTCATCCCAGAGAGAATCGCGGGCGCCCGCGATGCCATCCGCGTCCTCAGGACGCCGGTAATTCACTATGTCGATCCACGCCGGCGCGAAACGCGCTAGCTGAACATCAACGCCGTCAGCAGGAAATCGAGGCCGAGCACGGCGAGCGATCCGTAGACGACCGTGCGCGTCGTCGCGCGGGAAACGCCTTCGGGTGTCGCTTTCGCCTCATAGCCCTGGAAGAGCGCGATGAACGTGACGGCGAAGCCGAACACCACGCTCTTGATGACGCCGTTGCCGACGTCGGCCCAGACGTCGACGCCGCCTTGCATCTGCGACCAGAAGGAGCCCGCGTCGACGCCGATCATCAACACGCCGACGACATAGCCGCCGATGATGCCGACGGCACTGAAGATCGCCGCGAGCAGCGGCATCGCGATGATCCCGGCCCACATACGCGGTGCCACTATGGTGGCGAGCGGATCGACCGCCATCATTTCGAGCGCCGTCAGTTGCTCGCCCGCTTTCATGAGGCCGATCTCGGCCGTGAGCGAGGTGCCCGCGCGGCCAGCGAAGAGAAGCGCGGTGACGACGGGGCCAAGCTCGCGCACGAGCGAAAGCGCGACGAGCAGGCCGAGCGCGCTCTCCGAGCCGTAGCGGTTCAGCGTGTAGTAGCCCTGCAAGCCGAGGACAAAGCCGACGAAGAGCCCCGACACGGCGATGATGAGCAGCGAGTAGTTGCCGACAAAATAGACTTGCTTGATGACAAGATTCGGCCGCCTCAGCAACACGAAGATCTCGAGCACAAGGCGCACGAAGATGCGCGTCGCGTAACCGGTGCGGGCCACGCCGTCGAGCACGCGGCGTCCAAGCAGACTGACGAGGCCGATCATGCGCGGTCTCCGGCCACGCCAAAATCGGCCGCAAGCGGCGCCTTCGCCGGATAGTGAAACCTGAATGGGCCGTCAGGCGCGCCATCGATGAACTGGCGCACCATTGGTTCTGTCGATTCGCGCAATTCAGCCGGCGTGCCCTCCGCGAGGACGGTGCCGTTCGCGAGGAAATAGACGTAATCGGCAATTGCAAACGATTCGGGCACGTCGTGCGTGACAAGAATCGAGGTTGCACCGAGCGCCTGATTGAGCGTGCGGATCAGATTGGCCGTAATGCCGAGCGAGATCGGATCGAGACCGGCGAACGGCTCGTCGTACATCATCAATTCAGGGTCGAGCGCGATGGCGCGGGCAAGCGCGACGCGGCGCGCCATGCCGCCCGAAATCTGCGACGGCGCCAGATCGCGCGCGCCGCGCAGGCCGACCGCGTTGAGCTTCATCAAGACAAGATCGCGAATCAGCGGCTCAGGCAAATCCGTGTGCTCGCGCAGCGCGAAAGCAACGTTCTCGAAGACGGTCATGTCGGTGAAAAGCGCACCGAACTGGAATAGCATCCCCATTTTCCGTCTAAGGGCATAAAGGCCTTCGCGGGTTTGCTTACCGACGTCACGGCCGTGAAAGAGCACTTCACCGCGGCGCGCTTGCTCGAGGCCGCCGATCAAGCGCAGCACCGTGGTCTTGCCGCCGCCCGACGCGCCCATCACGGCCACGACTTGGCCGCGCGAAAAGCGCATGTTCAGGTTCGAAAGAACGAGCCGGTCCTCGTCGTAGCCGAAATCGACGTTGCGCAGCTCCAAAATGGGCTCGGATGAAGGCGGCACGAAGCGGGTGCTCCATTTACACGGAAGCGGAATTATAGGGCCTTAGGGAAAACACTGTCGTGCCGCAGCGTTACACCCGTGCAAAAGACCATTACTGATTTGCAAAGATCCGCTCGAGCGCCGCCACGGCGACGGCCGGATCGTCGGCCCCAGTGATCGCACTGACGACGGCCGCGCTGCCCACGCCCGTCTCGAGAACGGACGGCAACTTCGTAAGGTCGATGCCGCCGATGGCGACAAGCGGCACCACACCGTCGAGGAGACGCTTATAGCGGGCAAGCCGCGCGAGCCCCTGCGGCGCCGTGGCGACCGTCTTCGTCGCCGTGGGGAAGACGGCCCCGAACGCGAGGTAGCTCGGCCGAAAATGCAGCGCGCGCAGCATCTCGTAGTAGCCGTGCGTCGAAAGCCCGAGCCGCAGCCCCGCCGCCGCGATTGCGGCGAGATCGGCCGTCTCGACGTCTTCCTGGCCGAGATGGACGCCGTACGCGCCCGCGTCGATGGCTTCACGCCAATGGTCGTTGATGAAAACGCGCGCGCCGTGCGCGCTGCCGGCAGCGACGCTCGCGGCGATCTCGGCCGCAAGCACATCAGGGGGCGCGTCCTTGACGCGCAATTGAACCGTCGTCACGCCGAGATCGAGGACCCGCCGCACCCATTGCGCGCTCGGCATCACGGCATAGAGCCCGAGCCGCTCCGGGCAAGGCGCGAACGGCTCGCCGGGCGCCGCCGGCAATCCCTCGAGGCGCGGAAAACGCGCGAGCTCCACCGGCCAGGCGTCCTCGCGCGCGGTATCCGCTTCGTCACCGTCGCGCCAGGCGAGCGCTAGGACGAGCGCATCGCGCGCGTCGAAGCCGCAGTCCAGAAAGCTCGCAAGCGCGGCCAGCCAGTCCTCGGCAAGCGGTCCGGCGAGCGCGTAGCGCGCCTCGCCCGTCGTAAGGCGCGCCCCGTGTTCGTCCGCATCGATCACGCTCGCGCCCGCGGCGAGCCACTTCGGCCAGTCACCGCGATCGATCAGGTCTTCGCGCTCGCCGGCGGCGACAATGATGTCCCCCGAGCGGGGCGCGTCAGGTGGCGTAAGGCAAATGCGCCACGGCGCGTCCGTTTGCGGCCACTCGCCTAAGCGCGCGCGAATGCGCTCGGCCGCTTCGGTGAGTTCGTCGGCCGGCGGCCAGAAGATTTCGCGATCGGCGAAGGCGAGGGTGCGCGTCATGCCTATTTTCCGGCGCGCGTTAGCGCTGATCCTGGTGCCAGAACGGCATGCCGACGACTGGCGTGCTCGCCTCAGCGCTATCGCGCTCGTCCATTGGACCGGCGCGATAGGCGGCGCGCCCCGCTTCAACGCCCAGCGCGAAAGCGCGTGCCATGGCGGCGGGGTCGGTGGCTTGCGAGACGGCCGTGTTGAGCAGCACGCCGTCGAAGCCCCATTCCATCACTTGGCAGGCATGCGAAGGCACGCCGAGCCCCGCATCGACGATGAGCGGCACGTCGGGCAGGCGATCGCGGAGCACGCGCAGGCCATAAGGATTGACGATGCCCTTGCCCGTGCCGATCGGCGCGCCCCACGGCATCAGCGCCTCACAACCGGCGTCGATGAGGCGGCGGCCGATGACGAGATCCTCGGTACAGTAGGGAAGCACCTTGAAGCCGTCCTTGACGAGGCGTGCAGCCGCCTCCACGAGTCCGATCGGATCCGGCTGCAGCGTGTAGTCGTCGCCGATCAGCTCCAGCTTGATCCATTCGGTCTCGAAGACTTCGCGCGCCATATGGGCTGTCGTCACAGCCTCGTCGACGGTCTGACAGCCGGCCGTGTTCGGCAACAGCGGCACGGCATGGCGCTTGAGCAGTTCGAAGAAGCCCGCCTCGGCCTTGTCGGCCTGCATCTGGCGGCGCAGCGCGACAGTCACCATGCCAGGCCGCGCCGCCTCGATCGAATCGGATAGCGAAGCGAGCGACGGATAGCGCGACGTGCCGAGCAGCACGCGGCTCGCGAAAGCGACACCGTAAAGCGTCAGCGGATCGGCGGCAGAAGCGGGAGTCATTGAAAAATCCTCGACGAATAAGCAAACAACGGGCGGCGGCAATAGTTCGGTTGTTCGGTTGTTGACGGAGCGCTCAGCCGCCTGCAACGGGATGGACGACGTCGAGCCGGTCTCCCGGGCTCAAGGTCCTCGCCGGATGCTGCGCGCGCGCGACGAACTGGCCGTTGAGCGCGACGGCGAAAGGCGGGCGCGCCCCGAACGCGGCGAGCGCATCGGCTACGGTTGCCCCGTCGGGCAAAGTGAGCGACTTCTGGTTGATCTGAATTTCCATGTTCAAAGACTAGTCGGTTCTACTGACTGAACGCGATGTTCGGACGGCATTGCACGCCCGGCTCCGCGCGCGCCGACATCCGTTCCGAAATGCAGCATTTGCGGCCAGCGGGCCTTGCGGCGCCAGGACTCGAAGTCGTCCGCATCGACCATGCGGCGCGCGAGCACGGCGGCGGCCAGTTCGGCCGCCGCCCGCGCGACTTCGGGCGCGATCATGTAGCCGTGACGATAAAGACCGTTGACGGCGATCGTTGCCGCCCCGTTCCAGATGATCGCCGGCCGATGGTCCGGCAAGGTCGGGCGGCACTGCGAATTGAGCTCGAGGATGCGCGCCTCGCCGAAGGCCGGGTGCACCGCGAAGGCCGCCGAGAGCAGCTCGAGCGCCGAGCGCACGCTGACGGGCGACATGTCCTCGCCCTCGATCTCGGTCGCGCCGATCACGAAAAGCCCATGCTCTTTTGGCGCGATATAGAGCGGATAGCGCGGATGCAGCATCCGCACGGGACGCGTGAGCGCAATGCCGGGCGCGTGAACTCGGGCCACCTCGCCGCGAATGCCGCGCAACGTCGGCAGCGCCGGCTTCGCGCCGAGGCCGCGGCAATCGATCGTGACACGAGCGACCGGCAACGCCCCGTCCGCGACGGGCGTATTCCAGTGAGTGGCAACGCCACGCTCGTCGAGCCCCGCCGCGAGCGCGGCGAGCACCTGCCGATTGTCGAGTTGGCCTTCGCGCGGCAGCAGCAAACCCTGGTTGAAACGCCCCGCGAGCGCGGGCTCGGCGGCGGCAAGCCCCGCACCGTCGAGCGCTGTCAGACCGCCTTCTGCGATGAGCGAGGCCGGCGCATTGGCACGCACGCGCCGCTCGAACAGCGCGGCTTCGGGCCGATCGGCGCGGTGCCAGACGACGAGCGTGCCGTTGCGCTGGAAGAAAACGGGTTCGGGCAACTTGGCGATGAGATGCGGCCAGACCTCGAGCGAGACGGCGCCGAGCTCGACAAGAAGCGGCTCCGCGCTGGCCGCTTCGGCGAGCGGCGCGAGCATTGCGGCCGCCACCCATGCGGCCGCGCCGCTGCCGGCCGCATCGCCGCGCTCGTATAGCGCAACGCGATAGCCGTCGCCCGCGAGCAGCCAGGCGACGAGCCGGCCGCACAGACCGCCGCCGAGCACGGCGAAATCGGGCGCAGTTGAAACGACTGAAGATTGAGCGGTCATCGGATCGATCCTTTCCGTACGGATCACCGTACAAAGGACGAAACCGGTGCTGGGGCCGACCGGGCGAAAGGCGCCAAGCGAACGCGTGGCGCGGCTCCGGTGGAAAGGGGATCGTCCGCGGCGGACGTCCCACGCAAATCCGGTGAGAAACTTCCCGCGCCGGTATTACCCGGATCGGGTGCGAAGGGTCTCTCTCAGCCTCGTCTTTGGCACGGTCACGCCGCGCGTCACTGCACGAAGCACCCCTGTTTCGTCGTTGGCCATTAGACCACAAAAGACGAAGGGGCCGCAAACGGCCGCGCTCCGCTACGTCTGGCACAATGTCCCGATCTTGCGGCGCACGTCAAAGCACGCCAGCGGCAGGCGGGCCGGTCCCGCCCTGTTAAGTCTCTTTTAAGAGGCTCGCGGAACAATGCTGCAGCATTCGTGCGCACCGCTTCACGACGGTATTCGATCGAGAAACTCATGACGCCATCCAATGCTGCATTCTCGCTGCGCGGCAAAGCGCCGCGTGACACCGATTCCATCTCTGCCTGGAGCCTCATCAAGCCATACTGGGTCTCGGAGGAATGGAAAGTCGCCTGGGGGCTGCTGGTCGCGATCGTCGCGATGAATCTCACGATTGTCTGGATCAACGTGCGGTTGAACAGCTGGAACGCGCAGTTCTACAACGCGTTGCAGGAAAAGGATGTCAGCCATTTTCCGCATTTGCTCGTCGTCTTCACGGTCATTGCGTTCTCATACATCATCCTTGCCGTCTACCGCACCTACCTGCGCCAAATGCTCGGGTTCCGCTGGCGCCAATGGATTACCAATCGCTTCCTCAACGAATGGTTTGGGGAGCGCGCGTTCTACCGCATCGAGCGTGACAGGCTCGCCGACAACCCTGACCAGCGGTTAAGCGACGACCTGCAGTCTTTCGCGACGACGACGCTCAGTCTTTCGCTCGACCTGCTCTCGACCGTCGTCACGCTCATCTCGTTCGTCACGATCCTTTGGACGATCGCGGGAGCGGTGACGGTGACGCTCGGCGGCACGCCGCTCGTCATTCCCGGCTACATGGTCTGGGCCGCCGCACTCTACGCACTCGGCGGCTCCCTGTTGATCAAGAAGGTCGGCCATCCACTCGTGTCGATCAACTATCAGCAACAACGCGTCGAGGCGGATTTCCGCTTCGGGCTCATCCGCGTGCGCGAGAACGCCGAGCAGATCGCGTTTTATAACGGCATCGACACCGAAAATTCGAACGCCCGCGGAATCTTTGCGCGAATCCGCGACAACTGGTGGCTCATCATGAAGTACACGAAGCGGATGAACTTCGTGCTGAGCTTCTACGGTCAGATCGCGATTATCTTTCCGATCGTCGTCGCCTCGCCGCGCTACTTCGCGGGGGCGTATACGATGGGTGTTCTCATGCAGATCGCGCAGGCGTTCGGCAGCGTCAGCGATTCGTTCTCATGGTTCATCAACAGTTACTCGTCGCTGGTCGAATGGCGTGCCACCGTCAACCGTTTGCGCGAATTTAAACGCGTGATGCGCGCGACGCATTTGAAAGAGTCCGTCCTGCCTTCCACAGAGCGCGGCGGCATCAACCTGCACTACGTCGATTCGACGACACTCTCCACGCATGAGCTAGAGCTCGCGTTGCCGAACGGGACGCCGCTCGCGACGATCGCCGACATCGTCATCGAGCCGGGCGCGCGCTGGCTCGTGCGCGGGCCGTCCGGCTGCGGCAAGAGTACGCTGCTGCGGGCGTTCGCGGGCCTTTGGCCGTTCGGCGACGGATCGATCGACGCGCCGGTCGGCGCAAAGATGATGTTCGTGCCGCAACAAACTTATTTGCCGATCGGCACGCTGAAAGCGGCGCTCACCTATCCCGCCCAAGCCGATACGTTCAGCGACGAGGCGTGCCGCGAAGCCATGCTCGCTTCCCGGCTCGATGACTATGTCGACCGGCTCGCGGAATCGGCGCACTGGTCGCGCGTGCTCTCGCCGGGCGAGCAACAACGGCTCGCCGCCGCTCGCGTGCTGCTGCACAAGCCCGATTTCGTTTTCCTCGACGAAGCGACGAGCGCGCTCGATCCGGTGAACGAGGCGCACGTCTACCGGCTGCTCGACGACCGCTTGCCGCTCACTGCAATCGTCAGCGTGGCGCATCGCGAATCGCTCGCGGCGTTCCATCCGCACACGCTCGATATCGAGCGCCATGAGGAGCGCGCGGTAGCCTGATCAGGGACAAAAGCTCGCAGGCGAGTCAGCACGCCGGCACGCGAGCGGATGCGAGCGCACGATAGCGCGCGCCGCGACGCTCGAGCGTGCTCGAGTAGAGCGTCAGCGTATCGAAGCGCAAGATGCAGTCGGTCGCGGGACCCCTCTCATCTCGCCGATCGGCCCTGCCATCCGACCGAGCAACAGGGGCCGCAATCGGCTTCGCATCCCGTGGCAGCCGTGCAAGCGTGACATGGGGATGAAACGGGCGGTGATCGTCGATCGGCAATCCGAGCCCCGCGACCAGCGCGCGCACGCGCGCCTCGATTTCAGCGAGCGGGTCGGACAGCCCGAACGAAACGACGGCGAGGCGCGGACGAGAGCGGCTCGGCCAATACTCGATGCGCCCAGCATCAAACGTCGGCAGCGGAACGACGACATCAGGTAGAGCCGCGGACAGCAAAGCGCCCTTCTCCGGCGCAATAGAGCCGAGAAAGGCGACCGTCAAATGCAATTGATCGACTGGAACGCGACGCACGGCGGCCCCGAGCGGCATCGCGGCGAGCGCATCGCGTGTCGCCGCATCCGGCACGAGCGCGATGAAGCAGCGATGCCAGTCATCGCGCTCGGCCGTCGGCGCCGTCGGCGTCGTCAGCGCGGCAGCTCCGAGCTGCCCATCAGGTAGGCGTCGACCGAACGCGCACATTGCCGGCCCTCGCGAATCGCCCAGACGACGAGCGATTGCCCGCGACGCATATCTCCGGCAGCGAACACCTTGTCGACGGACGTGAAGTACGCGTGCTCGCCTTCCGTCGTCGCGCGGACGTTGCCGCGCGGATCCTTGTCGACGCCGAATGCGTCGAGCACGGGCGAAGCGGGCTGCGTGAAGCCCATCGCGAGCAACACGAGATCGGCCTTCATCTCGAACTCGGATCCGGGCACCTCCTGCATCTTGCCGTCCTTCCACTCCACGCGCGCGGCAACGAGCTTCTCGACCTTTCCGTTCTTGCCTTCGAAACGCTTCGTCGCGACCGACCAGTCTCGGCTGCAGCCTTCTTCATGCGAAGACGAGGTGCGCAGCTTCACCGGCCAATACGGCCAGACCAGCGGCTTATTCTCTTCTTCGGGCGGCTGCGGCAAGAGCTCGAATTGTGTGACGCTCTTCGCGCCATGCCGGTTCGATGTGCCGACGCAGTCCGAGCCGGTGTCACCGCCGCCGATCACGATGACATGCTTGCCCTTCGCGAGGAGCTGGTCGGGCACCTTGTCGCCGGCGTTGACCTTGTTCTGCTGCGGCAGGAACTCCATCGCGAAGTGGATGCCAGCCAGCTCGCGGCCCGGTACCGGCAAATCGCGCGGCGTCTCCGATCCGCCGGCAATGACAATCGCATCGAACTTCTCGCTGAGCTCCTCGGGCGTCACCGTTTCCTTTGCCGTGTTGCCGATATAAGACGGCAACGGATCGCGACCGATGAAAACGTTAGTGCGGAACGTGACGCCTTCGGCCTCCATCTGCCGCATGCGCCGGTCGATGAGCCACTTCTCCAGCTTGAAGTCGGGAATGCCGTAGCGCAGAAGACCACCCACGCGATCGTTCTTCTCGAACACCGTCACATCGTGGCCCACGCGCGCGAGTTGCTGCGCGGCTGCAAGGCCCGCGGGCCCGGAGCCCACCACCGCCACTTGCGGTCCGCCGTCGTTGCG
>CAYPWK010000156.1:0-11748 GCA_964414365.1 uncultured Burkholderia sp. | reverse complement strand
TCGCCACGCACTTGAACGTACTTGGAAAATAGATGACGACGATTTTGCTGAAGGAAAACGAGCCGTTCGAAGTGGCGATTCGCCGCTTTCGACGCGCCATCGAAAAGAACGGATTGATCGCTGAGCTGCGTGAGCGCCAGACCTATGAGAAGCCGACGGCCGTGCGCAAGCGCAAGAAGGCCGCGGCAGTCAAGCGCCTGCACAAGCGTCTGCGCAGCCAGATGCTGCCGAAAAAGCTCCACTAAGCGAGCGCTGGCTGCCTGGCAGGCATTGCCTGCGTGCGGCGGTATCAGTATCAGACAGATGGCGGTGGGCTCCGGAAGGAGTCGCGCCGCCATTTTGTTTTTTGAAATGAATCCGCCGTGACGTCTCGACGGAGCGATGCACGCTGATCGCCGCCGCCGGCTACCTTTCGGCCGGCTAGGGCGCCGATTTCGCTTCGGCTGATTTCGATTTGACGGGCTCGGCATTCGCAAGCTTGGCGCAGCGTACGCGCCACTCACAGGTCGTCTGGTGATCGTTGACCATGCCGACGGCTTGCATGAACGCATAGCAGATCGTCGAGCCGACGAACTTGCAGCCGTAGCCCTTGAGTGCCTTGCTCAATGCATCGGACACCGGCGTAGACGCGGGCGCATGCTCCTTATAAAGCGTCCACTCGTTTTGCACGGGCTCTCCATCGACGAAAGACCACAAGAAGTTCGCGAGCGATCCGTGCTCCGCCTTGATGCGCAGCACAGCGCGTGCGTTGACGACTGCGGACTCGAGTTTGGCGCGATTGCGCACGATGCCGGCATCGCTCATCAACCTCTCGATATCGGCCTCGGTATAACGTGCCACGGCTTCGACGTCGAAGTTCGCGAAAGCACGGCGATACGCTTCGCGCTTTCCGAGGATGGTCGACCACGATAGCCCGGCTTGCGCGCCTTCCAGCACGAGCATCTCGAAAAGATGGCGGTCGTCACGCGAGGGCACGCCCCATTCGGTGTCGTGGTACTGCTCGTCGGCCGCTGTTCTTACCCAATTGCAGCGCTCAGTCATGTTTGACCCTCCTCATTTCGCGTTGACGACGGCGCGATACGCTCTGTCTATCTGGGCAAGAAGAATAGCGGATCGGCGGCGCGCGGCAACTTAGCCGAACGGCAGATTGGCGGCGAGCCGTGAAGCGGATACGCTTGCAGATCGGTGCGGTCGATGGAGAAAAGCGAGCGCAAGGCGTGAAGCGTCCCCGGCCGGCATTGGGCAACACCCGATTGTGAACACATAGCGAGCATGTCGAGCACGATGAATATCGAAGAACAAGCACGAGCGGCACATTTCCTCGTCGGCGTCGACGGCGGCGGCAGCGGTACGCGCGTCGTCCTCGCCGATGCGAATGGCAACGAGCTTGCGCAGGCCACGGGCGGCGCGTCGGCGCTTGGGCTCGGCGCCGAGCGGGCCTGGGCCGCGATCGGCGCGGCCGTGGCGCGGGCATTTTCTAACGCGGGCCTTGTGCTCGACTGGTCGCGCTGCGCGCTAGGCTGTGGGCTCGCGGGCGTCAACAATCCCGACTGGCTCGCCGCTTTCAAGGCTCGCGCGCCGCAGCTTGCCGCGCTCGCTGTCGAGAGCGATGCGTACACGACATTGCTGGGCGCACATGGTAGCGCGGCCGGCGTCATCGTCGCACTCGGCACGGGCAGCATCGCGGCCGTGCTCACCGAAGATGGGGCTTGCCGTATCGCAGGCGGCTATGGCTTTCCGTCGGGCGACGAGGCAAGCGGCGCATGGCTCGGCTTGCGCGCGGTTGCGCACGCGCAGCAAGTGCTGGACGGCCGCGCGGCCGCGGACGCATTTTCGGACGCACTGCTCGCGCAAACGGGCGCTCACGATCGCGATAGCCTGGTCGTGTGGCTTTGTTCCGCGAACCAGGCGGCCTATGCGAGTCTTGCGCCCATCGTGCTCGCGCATCGTACGCATGGGGTCGCGGCTGCGCTGCTCGCTCAGGCGGGGCTCGATATCGCCCGTCTCATCGATGCGCTCGATCCCGCGGCGCGCTTGCCCGTCGCCCTTTGCGGCGGCCTCGGCGAACCGATGAGAGCACATGTGCCTTCGTCGCACAGCGCCCGGCTCGTCCCCCCTCGCGCCGATTCCGCGCATGGCGCGCTCGAGCTCGCGCGGCGTGCGGCCGTCGAGCGATGCCCACGTTAAAATGGCGACCTCGCCTTCTCGGCAGACCTCTGGAAAGCCATGTATCAAGTCGTCGCCACCGATCTCGACGGAACGCTGCTTAATAGCAATCACCAGCTTGATCCGTTTACGGTGGCGACGGTGCGGCGGCTTGCCGCGGACGGTATCCATTTCGTCATCGCGACGGGGCGGCATTACTGCGACGTCGCGGGCATTCGCGATGTGCTCGGGATCCGCCCATATCTCGTCACGTCGAACGGCGCACGCGTGCACGCACCCGACGACGCACTGATCCACGCGCGCAATATTCAGGCGGCGACAGTAAGAAAGCTCGTGCGTCCCGAGATCGCCGGCCGCCATGGGCGCGTCATCGTCAATCTCTTTGCTGATGATGCATGGCTCATCGATCGCGATGCGCCGCATTTGCTCGCGTTCCATCGAGACTCGGGATTTCGCTATGAAATCATCAACGTGCTCGAGCACGACGGCGACGATATCGCCAAAGTGCTGTATATCGGCGAGCCCGACGATCTAGCGCAAGTTGCGGCGAATCTCGAGCGCGAATTCGGCGAGACGCTTTACGTCACTTATTCGCTGCCTGACTGCCTTGAGGTGATGAGCGCGAATGTCTCAAAGGGGCGGGCACTGGAATTCGTATTGACGCATCTCGGCGCGCACAATTCGAAGTGCGTCGCGTTCGGCGACAACATGAACGACATCGATCTGCTCGAGACCGCGGGTCATCCATTCATGATGAACAACGCGAATCCGGCGCTGATAGCGCGGCTGCCGCATGTGCCGCGCATCGGCAACAACTTCGAAGCCGGCGTCGCGCATCAACTTCGCAAGCTCTTTTCGATAGCAGACGAATTAACTTCGTGAAGGCTAACGCTCTGATCAACCGGGTCAGCGGCTGTTAGCGAACCCTCACGCACGCATTCGACCGATCCGGTGCATACGATCAACTAGACCGACATCGGCCATGAACCGATCGGTCATTACGCACTTGCCGATGGCCCGCAATCGTAGGCGAATTAGTGAATTCCCTGCATGCGCGTGGATTGCGAAATATTTCATGCGTTAATGTGGCATTACCCACGGTGCCCGCAATGCCGAGAATTATCATATGATTTCCTGGTAAACCCAGGTGGATTGAGCATTGCCAGCTTTGTGCGTTCCGACTAACCTCCCGGCACGCCATTGTTTCTTTATCCAGGGAGACCAACGATGTCCCAATATGCAGAACTGAAGGCCCAGATCGCCAAGCTGCAGGCGCAAGCAGATGAAGTACGGCGCGCCGAGCTTGCCGATGTCATCGCTGACATTCAACAAAAGATCGCCGAATTCGGGCTTTCGGCGCGAGACCTCGGATTTGCAGAGGCGCCTCGCCGTGGTCGTCCCCGCAAGGGAGGAGGGCAAAAAGCACCGCTGCCCGCGAAGTACCGAGACCCGAAGACGGGTGCGACCTGGAGCGGCCGCGGTCGGGTGCCGGGATGGATGCAGGGTAAGAACCGCGACCGCTATCTGATCAAGGAGTAATCGAGCCGTGTTCGAGGAGCGCATTGGCGGCAGCGCGCGCCGCCAAGTGTTTGCTTTCGATTCGCTGACTGCTCAACCGGCCGCGACGCTGCGCAACGCCGGACGGCGACTGCGGCGCTCGATCAGCGTTTCGTACTTCTCGACGTAGGCGCGCGCCATTGCCTGGGCGGTGAAACGCCGCTCGAACTGAGCACGGATTTCTTCTCGCGAGAGCTCGTCGAGCCGCTGCACGGCGGCAACGGCGCTATGCACGTCTTCCACGATGTATCCGGTCACACCGTGATCGATCACTTCGGGCACCGAGCCGCGATTGAACGCGATGACAGGCGTGCCGCAGGCCATCGCCTCGATCATCACGAGCCCGAACGGCTCGCACCAGTCGATCGGAAACAGCAGCGCCTTCGCCCCCGAAAGGAATTCGGGCTTGCGAGTCTCATCGATCTCGCCGATGAACTCGACATGCGCTTCGTCGAGCAGCGGCTCAATCTCCGACTTGAAGTACTCGCGGTCGACCTTGTCGATCTTCGCCGCGATCTTTAGCGGCAGCCCGCTCATCGCCGCAATCCGAATCGCGGTATCCGCACGTTTTTCCGGACAGATGCGGCCGAGGAAGGCCAGATACTCGGGCTCCCCATTCTTTTGCGGACTTAGAAGGCCCGACGGCAGCCCGTGATAAACGTTGCCGAGCCAGTGGGCCTGCGGCAATGGCGTTCGCTGCGAATGCGAGATTGAAATGACGGGCGCATCCGTGAACGTATCGAAGATGGGCTGCAACTCGGGCAAATCGAGCCGCCCATGCAGCGTCGTCACGAATGGCGTGCCGGCGTTACCGAACAGGGCGAACGGGAGATAGTCGAGATGAAAGTGCAGCACATCGAAGTCCGACGCGACGCGTCGCACGTGCTCGAGCAGCAACAGGTGCGGCGCGAGCGGATCGCGAATCGACGGATCGAGCCGCAGGGCTCGAGGGCACGCCGCCTCGAGGGTGGCCGAGGTCACCGAGTCTCCGCTGGCGAAGAGCGTCACGTCGTGACCGAGCTCGACGAGAGCTTCGGTCAAATACGACACGACGCGCTCGGTGCCGCCGTAGAACTTCGGGGGAACGGCTTCGTGAAGCGGCGCGATTTGAGCGATTCGCATAGGTGAATCTCCTTGCGTAAAAAGAGCGGCGCCGCATTTTGAGCTGCGCCGCATAACGGCCTTCGATGCCATTATCGGGACTGGGCGCGCTCGTGATTAGTGCATTTTCAAACCCTTAACCCTTGTTACAGCCCGAAACAGCGAGGACCGCGCGCTCGTCCGCGTGCCCGGCGTAAGGATCTGTAAGGCACGCTCGGCGTCCTTCGGACACAGGCATTCATTGCGAGGCGCTGGCAGCCTTCCCTATAATCTGCCGGGTTCCCACGGCGCGTTTGCGCTCGTGAGCTCGGCCAATCGGTCGGTTCGGCGCCGCTTCGCCACTATCTTCAATTTGCGAAAGAGCAAGAATGCGGCCCAATGTAGGACGGATTCCTACATCATTTCTAGAGGCTTCCGACAACCCCCGCGACGCATCTTCCGATTTCCAGTCTTTTTACATTTAGACACAATCCGCTCGAGACCACGAAGGGCAAGCCCGAGGTGCGTTCGCGCGTCGTCGGGCAAACGTTTCCGAATGACAGAGCTTTGCAAGGGACTGGGGAGTGCGCTCGTGCGCTGGCCCCAGCCGACCGCTGGGTGGGACGTCTAGCCAAGCGCTGAAGCGCACGCTTCACGTCGACCTCAGCAAAAGACCGGGGCGAGCGCTCGCGCGCCAACTCCGGTTGCATCATTCGATCGACGGGGGAAATGATGGGCGCAACCAGCGAAACGCTAAGCGAGATCAAGGAAGTCAATTTGTCGTATCTGCTGCTTGCCCAACGGCTGCTGCGCGAGGACAGGGCAATGGGGATGTTCCGCATGGGCATCTCCGACGAACTGGCCGACGTGCTCGCGAACCTGACGCTCGCGCAGACGGTGAAGCTCGCCGCTTCGAGCCAGCTATTGTGCCGCTTCCGCTTCGATGACCATACGGTGCTTTCTTCGTTGGCCGACAAGGGCAAGCCATCGACGCTTGCGCATTCGCACTCGGCCATCCTGATGGCGAGCCAGCCGGCCGAAACGATCGGCTGACCGAGATAGCAAACCGATTACGGACGCGGGAAGAACGGTCGATGGCAACAAAGAGCGTAGTGCTCGAAGTCAAGGAAATTACGCTGGCCATCGAGCTCATCGAGCTCGGCGCGCGTTTGCAGTTGCTGGAGGCGGAAACGAGCCTTTCTCGCGACAGGCTCATCAAGCTGTATAAGGAATTGAAAAGCGTATCGCCGCCGAAGGGCATGCTGCCGTTTTCGACAGACTGGTTCATGACGTGGCAGCCCAATATTCACTCCTCGCTTTTCTACAATATTTACCGGTTCATGGCGCGCCATGGCCGCTGCGAGACGATTCAAAGCATCGTCAAAAGTTACCGACTTTATGTCGAGCATATGGCCTTGCACGGCGACGAGCCGCTACTGTCGCTCACGCGCGCCTGGACGCTCGTGCGTTTTTTCGAGTCGGGCATGCTGCAGATGACAGCGTGCGTGCGCTGCAAAGGGCATTTTGTCGCGCATGCGCACGATCCGCAGCACGGCTTTGTCTGTGGGCTCTGCCAGCCGCCTTCGCGAGCCGGCAAAACCAAGAAGTCCGCCGGCAAGGCGGCCGAGACCGGTCTTGCCGTGGCCGCGTGAGCGCCTTTCGGCATGTTTTACCCGTCTCGATCGCTGCCAGGCGTGCGCCGCGCCCGGCTCCGGCACGTGTCGGGCCGATCCTGCCGCGAACCTGCCGTTTACACGCATTCGTCCTCAAAGTTTCGGCCTGAGTGCCGTAAACCTGATCAACGGCGGTCTCCGCCGACCATTGTGAGGACCCGGCAGTGTTGATTTTCGTTGGAACACTCGTGACTGTGCTGTCCGTCTTCGGCGGCTATGCGCTGGCGGGCGGGCATCTGGGCGCGCTCGTGCAGCCGGAAGAGGGGCTGATGATCATGGGCGCCGGGCTGGGGGCGTTCATCCTCGGCAATGGGATGAAGACCATCAAGGCGACGGTCAAGCTGCTGCCGACGCTGTTCAAGGGCTCGAAGTACACGAAGGATGTGTACATGGAGTTGATGGCGCTTCTTTACGTTTTGCTTGCAAAGGCGCGCAAGGAAGGCACGCTGACGCTCGAGGCTGACATCGACGATCCGGAGAAGAGCCCGATCTTCACGCAGTACCCGAAGATCCTCGCCGACAAGCACATCGTCGAATTCCTGACCGACTACCTGCGGCTCATGGTGGGCGGCAACATGAATGCGTTCGAGATCGAAAGCCTCATGGACGAGGAAATCGAGACGCACCACGCCGAAGGCGAGGGCCCCGCGCACGCGCTCATGCGCACGGGCGACGCGATGCCGGCGTTCGGTATCGTTGCCGCGGTGATGGGCGTCGTGCATACGATGGCGTCGGCCGACAAGCCGCCCGCCGTGCTCGGCGCGATGATCGCGCAGGCGCTCGTCGGCACGTTCCTCGGCATTTTGCTTTCGTACGGGCTCATCGGCCCGCTCTCGAGTCTCGCCGAGCAGCGCGTGGCCGAGTCCACGAAGATGTTCCAGTGCATCAAGGTCACGATTCTCGCGAGCCTGAACGGCTATGCGCCGGCGATCGCCGTCGAGTTCGGCCGCAAAGTGCTCTTTTCGACCGAGCGTCCGTCGTTCGCCGAGCTCGAAGAGCACGTGCGCCGCGTGAAGGCCAAGTAAGCGCGGGCAACGACGAACGACAGCAGGCGGCGAAGCACGACTCTAGGAAACGCGGGCAATGAGCAAGGGCAAGGACAAGGCGATTGTCGTCAAGCGTGTGGCGCCCGCGAGGAAGGGGCACCACGGCGGCGCATGGAAGCTCGCCTATGCGGACTTTATGACGGCGATGATGGCGTTCTTTCTGCTGATGTGGCTGCTTTCGGCCGCGACGCCCGTCCAGCTCAAGGGCATCGCCGAATACTTTCAACAGCCGCTCAAGGCCGCGCTCTTCGGCGGCGATCGCAGCGCCGACTCGTCGAGCATTCTGAAGGGCGGCGGGCGCGACATCTCGACCGACGCGGCCGGCGTCACGCGTCGCACGGACGGCTCGATGGACAAGGCCGCGCATACGACGGCACAGAACGACGACGAAGCCACCGATCCGCTCAAGGGCTCGCTCGAGCGGCGCGAGCAGGCGCGCCTGCACGATCTGCAGGTGAAGCTCATGGCCGCGATCGAGGCGAACCCGATTCTCAGGCAGTTCAAGCAGCAGATCCGCATCGATTCGACGCTGCAGGGCCTGCGTATCGAGATCGTCGATACGCAGAAGCGGCCGATGTTTGCCACGGCGAGCGACGACGTCGAGCCGTACATGCGCGACATTCTGCGCGCGATCGGCAAGACGTTGAACGACGTGCCCAATCACATCGTCGTGCAGGGCCACACCGACGC
Organism: uncultured Burkholderia sp.; assembly: GCA_964414365.1. Taxonomy (GTDB): domain Bacteria; phylum Pseudomonadota; class Gammaproteobacteria; order Burkholderiales; family Burkholderiaceae; genus Trinickia. Next base: position 3,536 of record CAYPWK010000156.1, on the reverse strand, counting down.
CGTGCCCTACGCCGGCAACGGCCGCGGCTACACGAACTGGGAGCTTTCGTCCGACCGCGCGAACGCCTCGCGGCGCGAGCTCATCCAGGGCGGCATGGATGAAAGCAAAGTGCTGCGCGTGCTCGGCCTCGCTTCGACGCAAAACCTGAATAAGGCCGATCCGCTCGATCCCGAGAACCGCCGCATCAGCATCATCGTCCTCAATCGCAAATCAGAGGAAGCGGTGATGCGCGACGACAGTACCACAACGACGCTATCCAACGACGCTGCCGGCGTTTCATCGTTCATGCAGAAGATGGAGCCGCCGCTCCTGAACTCGCCGGCGGTGCAGACCGGGCCGGCCGGCAAGCAGTGAGGCACTCATGATCAGGGACATTCTGGCGATCGACGATTCGGCCGCGATGCGCGAAATCCTGGCCGCGACGCTGCGCGAGGCGGGCTATCAGGTGACCGTGGCGGCCGATGGCGACGAGGGACTGGCGAGCGCCCTCGCGCGTCCGTTCGATCTCGTGCTGACCGATCAGTACATGCCGAGGCGAAGTGGCCTCGATGTGATCGCCGCGTTGCGTTCCCAGCCGGATTACGAGGCGACGCCGATCTTCGTGCTGACGACGGAGGACGGCGACGCGTTCAAGGACGCAGCGCGCGCGGCGGGTGCGACGGGTTGGATTGCCAAGCCGCTCGACCTCGACACGCTGACGGAGTTGATCGCGGCGCTGGCCGCATGACGGCGGCGGCGATGCGACCGGCACGAGCAAGGCTCGAGAAGGCTATGGAAAGGACACGGGAAGGACGCGGGAAGACGAGAAGGACCAGAAGGACCAGAAGGACACGGGAAGGCACGAGGGGCAGCAATGTACGAAGGGCACGAACGGCAGACCAGCGGATCGACCACGGGCACGAGCCAGGCAGACGATTCTTCGCGGTGACTGAAGCATGACACTCGACATTACACAGTTTTATCAGACGTTCTTCGACGAGGCGGACGAGCTGCTCGGCGAGATGGAGCAGCTGCTGCTGAATCTCGACGTCGGCACGCCGGATCCGGAGGATCTGGCGGCGATTTTCCGCGCGGCCCACTCGATCAAGGGCGGTGCGGCAACGTTCGGCTTTGCGGCGCTGACCGAGACGACGCACATTCTGGAGTCGCTGCTCGATCGCGCCCGTAACAACGAACTGACGTTGCGCAAGGACATGATCGACACGTTCCTCGAAACGAAGGACGTGCTCGCCAGTCAGCTCTTGGCCTATCGCGCCAGCGCGGAACCCGACGCCGCGGCGGCCGCCGCGATTTGCGCGAAGCTCGAGCGCTTGCGCGACGGGGAGGCGTCGCAGGCAGCGCCTGCGGCCGTGGCCGAACCCGCGCCCGCCGCAACGGCTCCTCATTCTTCGGCCGGTGCGGCCGCTGTCGGCGCCGCAGCCGAAGGCATGGCGCCCGATCACGTCGTCGACCAGGCAATCGATGCGGCTCACGGTGGGCAAGCCGCCGTCGCGCAAGAGCCCGCGCAAGTGCAAGCGGGCCACGATTCGAATAATGCAGGACCTCACCTGAAAGTGACGCTACGGGGGGTGGGGGAGAAGGACCAGGCGCTGCTCATCGAAGAGCTGGGCAACCTGGGCCATATCGTCGGGCAGGCCAAGAGCGGCGGCGACTTGATCGTCTATCTCGAGACCGACGTGCCGACCGACGACATTGCCGCCGTGCTCTGCTTCGTGATCGACGAAAGTCAGATCGCGATGGAACGGGGCACGGCACCGGGTGCGGAGGAGGGGGCTTCGGCCCCCGCTGCCGCTGCCGCACCGGCGGCGCCCGCAGCCGCGGCTGCCGCGGCACCGACCGCGGCGCATGAACACGCACCGACACCGACACCGACGCCGACACCGGCTCCCGCCGCGCCCGCGGCCGCGACCGTTGCGGCCGCGCAGCCGCAGGCCAAGCCCGAGGTGAACCCCTCGCTGCCCGCCGCCTCGCCGGCCGCCGCGACATCGTCCGCTTCATCCACCGCTTCATCGACCGCGTCGGCTGCATCCGCCAGCGCCGACGAGCGTAAGGCCCGCCCGGCTGCCGCCGCGGCGTCGAGCGAGGGCGGCTCGATTCGCGTGGGCGTGGAGAAAGTCGATCAGTTGATCAACCTCGTCGGCGAGCTCGTCATCACGCAGGCGATGCTGGCCGAGACGACGAGCGCGTTCGACCCGGCCTTGCACGATCGCCTCTTCAACGGCATGGCGCAGCTCGAGCGCAACGCGCGCGATCTGCAGGAAGCGGTGATGTCCATCCGCATGATGCCGATGGACTATGTCTTCAGCCGCTTCCCGCGCCTCGTGCGCGACCTCGCCGCGAAGCTCGGCAAGGAAGTCGAGCTCGTGACGTTCGGTCAGGCGACGGAGCTCGACAAGAGCCTCATCGAGCGCATCATCGATCCGCTCACGCACCTCGTGCGCAACAGCCTCGATCACGGCATCGAGACGGTCGAGGCGCGGCGCGCGGCCGGCAAGGACCCGACGGGGCAGCTTGTCCTCTCCGCGGCCCATCATGGCGGCAACATCGTCATCGAGGTCAGCGACGATGGGGGCGGCCTGCGTCGCGACAAGATTCTCGCGAAAGCGGCGAAGCAGGGGATGCAGGTCAGCGATTCGATGACGGACGAGGAGGTCTGGAACCTGATCTTCATGCCGGGCTTCTCGACGGCCGATCAGGTGACCGACGTATCGGGCCGCGGCGTCGGCATGGACGTCGTCAAGCGCAACATCCAGTCGATGGGCGGTCACGTCGAGATCACGTCGCAGGCTGGCAAGGGCACGACGACGCGCATCGTCTTGCCGCTCACGCTCGCGATTCTCGACGGTATGTCGGTGAAAGTCGGCAACGAAATCTTCATCCTGCCGCTCAACTTCGTGATGGAGTCGCTGCAGCCGTCCGCCGAGGACATCTATACCGTCGCGAACGGCGAGCGCGTCGTGCGCGTGCGAGGCGAATATCTGCCCGTGATCGCGCTGCATGAAATCTTCTCGGTGGAAGGCGCGCGCACGGACCCGACGCAAGGCATCGTGACGATCATGCAGACCGAGGGCCGCCGCTTCGCGATGCTGATCGACGAGCTCGTCGGCCAGCAGCAGGTGGTCGTCAAGAACCTCGAGACGAACTACCGCAAGGTACACGGCATTTCGGCGGCGACGATTCTCGGCGACGGCAGCGTCGCGCTGATCGTCGACGTGGCGGCGCTGAACCGCGAGACACGCGCGGCACATGGCGCCATGAATTTTTCGTAATTCCCAACCGTTGTGGGGGCTAACGTGGCAGAACTCCAGACCAGCAATCCGAACGCGCTCGTCGCCGGCGGCCGTCGCGACACGCAGCAGGCCGACGCGACCGGACAGGAATTTCTCGTCTTCACGCTCGGTGCAGAAGAGTACGGCATCGATATCCTGAAAGTGCAGGAAATCCGCGGCTACGACAGCGTGACGCGCATCGCCAATGCGCCCGAGTTCATCAAGGGCGTCATCAATCTGCGCGGCATCATCGTGCCGATCGTCGA
>CAYPWK010000155.1:0-11754 GCA_964414365.1 uncultured Burkholderia sp. | reverse complement strand
TTACGGCGCGCATAAGGCGATCGTCTTCGCGTTGATCGCACTGACGGTGATGCACATCGCGGGTGTCGCGAAGCATGAACTGATCGATCATGACGGCACGCTGGCGAGCATGTTGCCGCGCGGCGCGAAAACGCAGGCGCAGGCGAGCGACGCAGAGAGGCCCATTCAATGAAGATCCGCGTTCTCGGTTCGGCGGCCGGCGGCGGCTTTCCGCAATGGAACTGCAACTGCCGCAACTGCAACGGCGTGCGGCGCGGCACCGTGAAAGCGAGGCGCCGCACGCAGTCGTCGATCGCCATCAGCGCGAACGGCGAAGATTGGCTGCTCGTCAATGCATCGCCAGACCTGCTTGCGCAAATCGCCGCGAACCCGGAGCTGCAGCCGGCACGCCAGGCGCGCGACACGGGCATTGCGGCCGTGCTCGTCATGGATGCGCAGATCGACCACGTCACGGGTCTGCTGATGTTGCGCGAGCGCGGCACGCCGCTGCCGCTCTACGCGACCGACCCCGTCTTTCACGATCTCAGCACAGGCTTTCCAGTGGGGCCGATCCTCTCGCACTACTGCGGGGTCGAGCACCATTCGATCGCGCTCGACGGCCGCCCGCTCAGCGTGCCCGCTCTTCCCGGCGTGCGAATCGATGCGCTGCCGCTTCTCAGCAAGGCGCCGCCCTACTCTCCGCATCGGGAGGCGCCCGAGCGCGGCGACAACATCGGCCTCGTCGTCACGAACCTCGAGACGGGCAAGCGCGCGTTCTACGCGCCGGGCCTCGGCACACTCGAGCCGCATGTGCTCGCGGCGATGCGCGAGGCCGACCTGCTGCTCGTCGACGGCACGACCTGGACGAACGACGAAATGATCACGCTCGGCTTCTCGAAGAAGACGGCGGCCGACATGGGCCACCTGCCTCAATCAGGAGAGGGCGGCATGATCGCGGTCCTCGATTCGATCCCGAGCTCGGCCGCAAAGCCGGTGCGCAAGGTCCTGATTCACATCAACAACACGAACCCCATCTTGATCGAGGATGGTCCCGAGCGGCAGGTGCTCGACGAGCACGGCATCGAGGTGGCCTACGACGGCATGTCGTTCGAGTTGTAGCGGCAGTTGGCGTCTGATCAATGAGGCAAGCGAGGCTCGCGGGATCGGCGCAACCCGAGCCTCCAGTATGGCAAGAATGGAGACAATCAAAATGAACTTCGACGACACCTTCGGCACGGCCCCCGTGCGCGATGTCGACCCTGCCGAGCCGGCCTGGACTCGTGACGAGTTCGAAGCGCAGTTGCGCGCGAAGGGCTCGGCCTACCATATCCACCATCCGTTCAATGTGCGGATGAATGCGGGCGGCGCGTCGCCCGAGCAGATTCGCGGCTGGGTCGCGAACCGGTTCTATTACCAGATCAAGATTCCGATCAAGGACGCGGCGATCCTCTCGAACTGTCCCGATCGCGAAACGCGCCGGCTCTGGGTGCTGCGCATCCTCGATCATGACGGCCACGGCGACAACGAGGGCGGCATCGAAGCCTGGGCGCGGCTCGGCGATGCGGTCGGGCTTTCACGCGACGATCTCTGGTCGCTCAAGCTCGTAACGCCTGGCGTGCGCTTCGCCGTCGATGCCTATGTCAACTTCGCGCGCCGCGCTCCGTGGCAGGAAGCGGTCTGCTCGTCGCTGACGGAAATGTTCGCGCCGCAAATCCATAAAGACCGTCTGGCGTCGTGGCCCGAGCACTACCCGTGGATCGAACCGCAAGGGCTTGCCTATTTCCGTTCGCGCATCACGCTCGCTCAACGCGACGTCGAGCATGGGCTCAAAGTGACGCTCGAGCATTTCAAGCGGCGCGATGAGCAGGAGCGCGCGCTTGCGATCCTGCAGTTCAAGCTGGACATTCTCTGGTCGATGCTCGATTCCATCGAAAAGGCCTTCCCGTGACGAACGATTCGCATGCTCTGACCCCATCTGCTTCCAGTCTCCTGCGGCTCAAGCCGCATTTCCGCCTGCAGTGGGAGCCGGCGCAAAACGCCCACGTAATGCTATATCCTGAAGGCATGATTAAGCTCAATCAGAGCGCGGCCGAGATTCTCAAGCGCTGCGACGGCAGCCGAGACATCGACGCGCTGATCGCCGACCTCGAGAAGGCGTTCGACACGACGGGCATCGGTGACGAGGTGCGCGCGTTCGTGACGGAGGCGCGCTCCCGGGGCTGGCTGGAGTAGCCAATTCATGACCGATCTCTCCTCACCCACCGCCGATCGCATTGCCGAGGCAGCCGCCGGCGCCGAGCGCAAGGCCGAAAGCGCCGCACCGCCGCTCTGGCTGCTCGCGGAGCTCACTTACCGCTGCCCGCTCCATTGCGTGTTTTGCTACAACCCGGTCGACTACGCGACCAACGCGCGCGAGCTCGATACCGATCAATGGATCCGCGTATTGCGCGAGGCGCGTGCGCTCGGCGCCGCGCAACTCGGGTTCTCGGGCGGCGAGCCGCTCTTGCGCGACGACCTCGAAATCCTCGTCGGCGAGGCGCGCAAGCTCGGCTTCTACACGAATTTGATCACGTCGGGCATCGGCCTGACCGAGAAGCGGCTCGGCGACTTAAAGGAGGCCGGTCTCGATCACATTCAGCTCTCGTTTCAGGATTCGACGCAACAGCTGAACGACTTCCTCAGCAGCACGCGCACGTTCGACCTGAAGCGGCGTGTGGCGGCGTCGATCAAGCAGCACGGCTTCCCGATGGTGATGAACTGCGTGCTGCATCGTTACAACCTGCCGCATGTCGACAAGATCATCGAGATGGCGCTCGCGATGGGCGCCGAGTATCTCGAGCTTGCCAACACGCAGTACTACGGATGGGCCTACGCGAACCGCGCTCAACTGTTGCCGACTCGCGAGCAGCTCGAGGCAGCTGAAGCTGTCGTCGAGCGCTACCGCAAGACGCACGGCGAGCGCTGCAAGATCTTCTTCGTCGTGCCCGATTACTTCGAGCGGCGCCCGAAGCGCTGCATGAACGGCTGGGGCGCGGTGTTCCTCGGCATCGCGCCGGACGGCACGGCGCTCCCGTGCCATGCGGCCCGTAGCCTGCCAGGCCTCACGTTCCCGAACGTCAGCGAGATGCCGCTGTCCGAGATCTGGTACGACAGCGCCGCCTTCAACCGCTTTCGCGGCTTTGACTGGATGAAGGAGCCGTGCCGGAGCTGCGACGAAAAAACGAACGATCTCGGCGGCTGCCGCTGCCAGGCCTATCTACTGACGGGCGATCCGGCCAACGCCGACCCCGTTTGCGACAAGTCGCCCGCGCACGAGCAGGTGGTGCGGTTCGTCGAACGCGCGCGCGAAGCGAGCGAAGCGCCGCCCGCGAATGGGCCCCGCGCAGCGACGGTCACGGAGCAGCCGATCCTCTTTCGGAATGACGCGAACTCGCGCAAGCTGGCCTCGCGCGACGAGATGCCGATGCAGACCCCGCCGGAGAGGCAGCCATGACCACGAACGTGCCTTCCGCCGCGACGGCGCCGGCCACCGAGATTTCGGTGCTGCTCGTCGACGACCACGCCGTTGTCCGCGAAGGCTACCGGCGGCTGCTCGAAGTCGGCGGCAATGTGCGCGTCAGCGGCGAGGCCGCCGACGCCACGCAGGCGTACCAGCGCTTTTGCGCGCTGCGGCCCGACGTCGTCGTCATGGACGTCTCGCTGCCGGGCGCGAGCGGGATCGAGGCGATGCGCAGAATGCTGGTGCGAGAGCCCGATGCGCGCGTGCTTATCTTCAGCGTCCATGAAGAAGCGCTTTTCGTGCGGCGCGCGCTCGATGCGGGCGCACTTGGCTATGTGACGAAGGCGAGCGCCCCCGATGTGCTCGTCGAAGCCGTGCGCACCGTCGCGCAGCGGGCGAACTATCTCAGCCCCGACGTCTCGCGAGCGCTCTCGATGCGCAGCGCGTTCACCTTGGGGCCACCCGGGCGGCAATTGTCCGCGCGCGAGTTCGAAGTGCTGCGCATGCTCGTGCAAGGTTATACGTTGCCGACGATAGCCGAGAAGCTCGGCCTTTCGCAAAAGACTGTCGCCAATCATCAGTCGGCGATCCGACAAAAGTTCGGTGCCGACAACGGCGTCCAGCTCGCGCAAATCGCAAGCCGCCTCGGACTTCACTTGACGGGTACAGCAAGCCCGGCCTGAGCCGGGATTCGCGCACAGAGAAAGAAGCCTTCGCCAGGCCGGCTCGCGACGTGAAACTCGCCGCCGAGCGCTTCGACACGCTCGCGCATGCCGATGAGTCCGAGCCCGCCGCGCGGGTTGGTCAAGTCGGTGCCGGGGCCATCGTCGGTCAGCGTGACGACGATTTCATCGCTAGCCGCGGGTTCACGCGGCCCCCGCACGACGAAGATCTCGACGTTGGCCGCCCTCGCGAACTTGGATACGTTCGTGAGCCCCTCTTGCACGAACCGGTAGAGGGTAATGTTGAGCGCGTCGGACAACCCGGAAAAGTCGCCTTCGATCGCGAGCGAGAACGATGCGTTGGGCAACCGCTGGCGCCAAAGGTCGACGCAGTGCTCGATGGCGGTCGGCAAGCCGAACTCGTCGAGTCCGATCGGCCGCAGCTGGCGAATCATGCCGCCGATCTGCCGATAGACGTGGCCTGCGCTCTGCGCGACGCTCAACGACAGCCGATGGATTTCGGGCTCGCGGCTCGCCGACAGATCGCGAATGCGGGAGGCGTCGAGCGAAATGGCGTTCAGGTATTGCCCGAGCTCGTCATGCAGTTCGCGCGCAAGGTGACGCCGCTCGCGCTCCTCGGCATCGCGGGCCTGAGCCCCGAGCCGGCGGTTCTCGGCAAGCAAACGCTCCGTCTCCTGCTCGAGCGCATGCCGCGAGGCGAGCACCCGTTGGGCGTCGCGATAGCGCCGCCAGGCGAACCACGCGAGACCGACCGCGAGCACGCAAAGCACGACCGGCAATTCGTCGAGCTGAAAACGCTCCGCGCCGCGCGTCCAGCGGTACAGATGTTCGCCGAGCTCGAACGTCGCGCTGAATACCAGCGTCAGCACGGTCGCAACGGCCACCCACGCGAGATCGCGCCGGACTTCCGCCTGCTGCGGCGTCGGGTTCGGCGGCGGGGTGCTCGGGCGGTCACGTTCGGATGGGCTCACGCGCCGATTGTACCGAGCGACACCGGCGGGCAGCGCACCCATTGCAAAAGCGGCGATTCGCCTTCGTCAGATCGGGAAAACCTCCTGGACCCTTTACGCCCGCTGCATGCGAAGCTTCCAATCAAAGCAATCGCGGACGACAACGCAAAACGTCGTGCAGGAAGCCGGCAACGCCACGGCGCGCACGACGACAATAACCAGGCAGGAGTCGAGACGATGAGCACCGAGCGCAGTGGACCTCCGTTCAGACGGCGCGCCAGCGTCGCTTTTTTCGTTGGCGGCACGCTTGCAGGCATGCCTGCAGCCGTTTGGGCGCAGACGGCAGACGAATCCCATGTTCTCGCGCCCGTGGTCGTGATCGGCACCACGCCGCTCCTTGGCCTCGGCACCCCGCTCGCGCAGGTGCCCGCGAACGTCCAGACCGTGCATGCACGCGATCTCGACCGCCAGCACCGCGGCACGCTGACGGACTACTTCGAAAAGAATCTGCCGAGCGTCGACATCAACGAGGCACAGGGCAATCCCTATCAGACCGACATCAACTACCGCGGCTTTACCGCATCGCCGCTGCTCGGCACGCCGCAGGGGCTGTCGGTGTTCGTGGACGGCGTGCGCGTCAACGAGCCGTTCGGCGATGTCGTCAACTGGGACCTGATTCCTCAAGAAGCGATCGACACGATTCAGCTGATCCCCGGCTCGAATCCGACCTACGGCCTCAACACGCTGGGCGGCGCGCTCGCGATTTCGACGAAGAACGGCAAGACGAGCCCCGGCGGCGAAGCGGAGGTCAGCGCGGGCTCATGGGGCCGCAAGAGCGCGCAGATCGAGCAAGGCGGCGCGATCGGCGCAAACCTCGATTACTACTTCACGGCCAACGCGCAAAACGATAACGGCTGGGCCCAGCAGAACTGGAGCCGCGTCCGGCAAGCATTCGGCAAACTGCGCTACACCGATGCCGATACGACGGTCTCGCTATCGGCCGGCGGCGCCGACAATCAGCTCTCGGGGGCGCAGACGCTCCCGCGCTCGTTCCTCGGCAATCCATCGCAGCCCTACACCTACCCGGACGAAAACAAGAACAGCGTGGGATACTTGACGCTGTCGGGCGATCGCACGATCAGCGACAACGTCGAGCTCTCCGGCAACCTCTACTACCGGCACTATCGCAACAGCAATCTGAGCAGTAACCAGAACAACGATTTCGGCACGATCGACCCGGCAACCGGCATCGTCGACTCGACCCAGGCCACGAACCAGCAATCGGTCGTGACGACGGACAGCTACGGCGGCAGCCTGCAGCTGACGCTGCTCGGCAAGCTCGCCGGCATGGAAAACCAGTTAGTCACGGGTATTGCCGCCGACATCGCGAACTCGCGCTATACGGCATCGACTCAAGACGCAGTCTTCAACGCTTCGCGCGGGGCGATCGGCATCGACGACTTCACGTTGAAGACGGATGCCAAGACGCGCAACGCCAATTACGGCATCTATTTCACCGACACGCTCTCGCTGACGAAGCAATGGGCGCTCACTTTCTCGGGACGCTACAACTGGTCGAGCGCGCAGATCGCCGACGAAACGGGAACGCAGCCGCTGCTGAATGCCCGCCATGTCTTCTCGCGCTTCAACCCCGCCGTCGGCATCAACTGGAACCCGACGCCGACGCTGACAGCCTACGCGACCTACAACGAAGGGATGCGCTCGCCGACCGCGATTGAGCTTGCCTGCGCGGACCCGAGCGCGCCCTGCTCGCTGCCGAACGAATTCCTCGCCGATCCGGCGCTCAAGCCCGTCGTTTCGAAGACGTTCGAGGTCGGCGCCCGCGGGCGAATCGGCGCGTCGACGACCTGGAGCGCGGCCGCCTACAGCACCACGCTCACCGACGACATTGAATTCATCAGCAGCGCCGCGAGCAATCAGGGCTTTTTCCAGAACGTCGGCAAGACGAGGCGCCAAGGCATCGAGCTCGCCGGTCGCACGCAGTTCGGGCCGCTTGCGGTCGGGGTAAGCTACAGCTATATCGATGCGACGTATCGCTCATCGTGGACCGAACACGTCCGGGCCAATTCGAGCGCCGACGCCAACGGCAACATCACCGTCAAGCCAGGCGATCACATCCCAGGCATCCCAGCGCATACCGTCAAGCTGCGCCTCGACTACAGCGCCACGCATCAATGGGACATCGGTGCGAACCTGAGCTATCGCAGCCGCTTTTATGCGCGAGGCGACGAGAACAACGAGGACGTCAACGGCAAGCTCGCCGGCTACTTTCTGATCGACCTCGACACGACCTATCGCGTCACGAAACAGCTGGAGGTCTTTGCACGCGTGACGAACCTGCTCGATAAGCGCTATGCGAGCTTCGGCGTGCTCGGAGAGAACGTCTTCACGGGACCGAACCGGACGTTTAACGGCGCGAGCCCGATCGCCGAGCAGTTCGTCGGCGTCGGCGCACCGCGCGGCGTCTGGGTCGGCCTCAGGTATCGGTGGGATTGATGGACAGGCCTCGCGCTCAGCGAGATTCGATCGATCCATCGCTCGGCGGATATGTGACGATCCCCCACGCGAGCGGCAGGTTGCCGATCTGCGTAATCGGCGCATAGGTCTTCGCGTCGAGCACGTAGACGGCGTTGGAGCGGCCGCATGCGAACATCAGCTTCGTACCGTCCGGCGTGAAGCTGAAGTGCCAGCAGCGCTGGCCGATCGGCGCATCGGCGAGATGATCGTAGGTGTGGGCGTCGAAGACTTGCAGCGTTTTGTCCCGTGCCGCCGCGACGAAAAGCCTGTCTCCGGACGGCCCATAAGCGACCCCATATGGCCCGAGCTTCGTATCGACGGTCTTCGCGATATGGAAATCGCGCGCGTCGAGCACGACGAGCTTACTCAGCGACTCGAGCGTGACGACATACTCCTTGCCGTCGGGCGAAGCCTTGATGCCGCGCGGACGGCCGCCCGCCGCGAGTTTCACCGTCGTGACCGGCTCGCCGCTTCGCGCGTCGTAGACGGAGACGGTATCGTCGCCTTCGTTAGTCACGAGCATCTGCCTTCCGTCTCGTGAGAACTCGACACCCTCGGTCTCATGGCCGCTTTTCACCGAGTGGACCACGCGCCAGGTCTTCATGTCGACGAACGCGATCTCGGCCGGCGGCTTGTTCGCATCGTCGTCGTCCGCCCCGGGCTTGTCCGCTGACTTTTCCGGCGCCCCTCCCGTCTCGCCCGGCTCGTACGTCACATAGGCATACCCGCGATGCACGCGCACGTACTCGGGGTTCTTGCCGATCTTCACGTGCTCGACGACCTTGCCCGTGCGCGTATCGATGGCGGCAAGCTCGCCCGTGTTCTTATCGGCGACGACAAGGCGCGTGCCGTCCGCGTTGAGGCTCAACCCGCGCGGCCCGCTCGCGCCGATCGAGAACGTCTTTTCGAGCGTCATTTTGTCGAGGTCGATGACGCCGATGCCGGCCTTCTCGCTCGTTACGTAGGCAACCGGCGCCGCGGCATGGGCCGCGCCGGCCGCAAGCATCGCGCAAACCGCAAGCGCGATTCGCCCCGGGGAAACGTGCACCAAGCCGCGCCTCGAAGCCGGGAAACGATGCTGGAGCCCTGCTCGGCAACCAGCTCGAAACGATGTCCCCACCATATCGTTAGTTCTCCTTTGTATTCGGGCAGCCGTGCGGCTCGCCGGGCGCCGCCACGCGGTTTGCTTCGGGCAAGCGCCGAAGCGCTAGCCGCGATCGATCGCGGATTGGGATTCGACTAAGCTTAGCCGATCGCGCGTACCCGCGGCCACGGCAGTCCCGGGAGTATTTCCCGAATCCAGCGGGACCGGACGCGGCCACCGCCGCAAGCCGGCGCCATACCGCCAAGCCAGCAGCAGCAGCGCGGCGAGCGCCGGTATCCAGCGCACGTCGGTCGGCGCGCGCACGCGGTGGGCAAAGCGCGGGTCCTGCAAGGTCGCCGCGAGTGAGCCCGCATCGGCGAGCCGGCGATAACCGAAGCCGATACGCGCGGCGAGCGCCGACAGGTACTGGCCGCGCAGCTCGGAGAGCTCCTCGTGGCTTTCGGGCGCGACAACGGACGGAGCGGAGGCGTTCGAAGACTCGCCAGCGGCGGGCGCCGGCGCAGGCGGCACCTGGATCACCTCGGACGCACTCCAGTAGCCGATGCGATTGCCGTTGACGTCGATCTTCGGAATCGGCGCCGGCTGGTCCCCGCCCACGCCAATCAGCCAACCCGTCACACCCGGCAAAGCGATTTCGGGCGACGGCGCGTTCGATACCACTAGCGGCGGCGCCTCTTGCCCGTCGGTGACGAAGACCACGTCGACGTCGCGCCCGACCGCACGCGCCACGCGCAATGCCGAATAGACGCCGCCCTCGGCAATGCGGCTCCAGTTGGTCCAGCGCATGCTTCCATCGATGCCCTCGAGCGAGGCGAGCAGCGCGTCGTAGCTGCGGCAGACCTCGGTCGGCGGCACCAGCAGCAACGTGCTTTGCCCCGTGAATATGCTCCAGCCGACCTTCGAGCCGCATGGCAGCGCCCCGAGCGCGTCACGCATGGCCGCCTTGGCGAACGCGAGCCGGCTAAGGGGCGCGCCCGCCGCGCTGACGTCCTCGGTGTACATGCTTTGCGTGATATCGAACGTCACGATGTAAGTGAACGTATTGCGCGGCAGGTCGATGCGTGGAAATGCGAGCGCGGCGGCGAGCAGCAGCAACGCGGCGCCGACCGCCCAGTTACGGCCCCCGAGCAGCACGCGCGGCAGGCTGCCGGGCTTCATGGCAGATCGTCGCTTTGCGCGCCGCGCAGCTTCACGCCGTGCTTCGTGACAGCCTTCGACGCATCCATGTCTTCCTGCGTCTCGGGCGCGAGCCGCAGCGCGCGCTCGAGGTTGTAGCGGGCATCCCAGTCGTCGGGCGCGGCACGCAGCAGCGCACGATAACGGGCCTTCGCCTGCTCGATCATCGGCGGCGAGCGAACGGCGCTGACCGTGTCGCCCGCCCCTTCGCGCAGGTACATGTTGCCGAGATCGAAAAGCGCCGCGCGTCCGATCGCGTCGCGCGGTCCATCCTCGATGAGCGCATCGAAACGCCGGCCTGCCGCCGCGTACTGCCCGGCCGCCGAAAGCGCCATCGCCTGAGCGAGCTGGACCGCGCGCGGTGCGTTATCGCCGGCCGGCGGATCGCCCGCTGTGTCCGACGCCAAGAGCCGCCCTTTCGCCAAGACGGCCGAGACGGCCGAGACCGCCGGCACCGCGGGTTCGTCGCGGGCGGTCGCGCGCGCCGCGATCGCCCGGACTTCATCGTCGATGCGCCGCGCCGTGACGAGCCGCGCCGTGTCGTAAGCCGCGAACCCGACGCAGGCCAGGGCGACGGCGGCGAACATCGCGTGAACCGAGACGCGCCTCATGCCCAGCTCCTGACCTGAACGACGCGCGAAGCAAGCAGCACGATGCAGCAGGCCAGCGCAACGGCAAAGCAAACGTCGCTGCGGTCCTGCCGCGGCAGCCGCTCGTCGAATTCGATCGGAAAGCTTTGTTGCCGACCGATTTCGCTCATCGCCGCGGCCATCGCGCGCGGATCGCCGGCCTGATAGAGCCGATAAGGCGTCTTCAGCCCGAGAAAATACCGATGGAGCTCCACTTCCGGCGACGTGTCGCCCGCGCCTACCGCCGCGCCGAGCTCGGGGCTGTACTTGCTGCTGCGCAGGTAGATGAAGTAGAGCGCGATCCGGTTGCGCGCCAGCCCTTCGGCAATGAGCCGACGCTCATCGGCGGATAACAGCGCGCCGCCGTCCGACACCATGACGATCGCGCGATGTCCCGTCCAGGGGCGATCGTCGAACTGCCGGATCGCCGCGAGAAGACCTCGCCCGAGCTGCGTGTCGGGCATTCCGCGGCCGATATCCGTGCCGTCGATCGCCGCACGGATGATCGCGTGATCGAACGTGAACGGCACGGCGAGAACGGGAGCGATGCCGAACATCATGAAGGCGAACCGATCGTTCGGCCGCCCGTCGACGAACTCGCCGATCGCGGTGCGCGCCACCTTGTTCTTCGAGTCGCCCGTCGTGTTGACGCCGCGGCTCGCCATCACACCGCTCATGCTGCCGCTGCGGTCCATCAGGATCAAGATCTCGGCCCCGCGTCCCGTGCGCCGAGCCTCGAGATGCGACCGGCCCGGCCCCGCGAGCCCAACGATGATCGCCAACATCGCGAGCGTCGCCGCGGCGCGCGTGATCCAGCCGAGCGCGCGGCCCGTGCGATCGGGCGGCAGCCAGGCGGACCATGAAAACGGAAGCGCATCGTCGCGGCGCGGCAAGAGTGGCAGCAGTGCGAGCGGCAGCAGGCCAAGCATCCACGGCGAGGCGAAGTCGATAGGCGCATTCATCGGTGTCGGCGCCTCTCAGCCAGAAACAGCGCTCGACTGAGAGCCAATAGCGAGCGCCCCGCACCGTCGCGCGAATCGTCCTTAGCCTCTCCAATGGCGAAAAAGCGCGCTTCGGATAGTCGATAGAACTGTTCGAGTTGCGGCCGCAATGGCAGAAGCCACGGCGCCCGCTGGAACAATATCGCCATCGATCCCGCATGCACGACGCGGCCAGCCGTCTCGTTCAGCGCCCG
>CAYPWK010000154.1:3121-11870 GCA_964414365.1 uncultured Burkholderia sp. | reverse complement strand
CGCCACTACCCCCTCAAGATAGCGTGTCTACCAATTTCACCACGTCGGCACTGTCTGCAATCCGGGACACAACTCGTTTGAGACCCGCGAATCGCTTCAAGACTTAAATTCTAACCCGTCTGTCGAATTTGTTCAACGCACAACTACGATCTTTCTTCAAAAAATTACTTCGGAACAGCCGGTGCAGGCGCGGCCTGACTCGACGCCGAAACGGGCGCAGCAGTCGACGCAGCGGGCGTCGAAGCGGGCGCAGAAGCGGGCGCAGAAGCGGGACCGGCAGCCGAAGCGGTAGCGGGCATCGTCGGCATGGCACCGAGCACGCCGGCCGTCGGCTTCGATTTGTACGAGCCGATATACGTCAACGCAAGCGTCGCGGCAAAGAACAACGCCGCCAGGATCGCCGTAGTGCGCGAAAGAAAGTTCGCCGATCCCGTGGCACCGAAAAGACTTCCCGACGCACCGCTGCCGAACGCAGCACCCATGTCCGCGCCCTTGCCGTGCTGGAGCAGCACGAGACCGATGATACCGAGCGCCGACAGCAGCTGCACGACGATGATCAACGTTTTGAAAAACAGCATTACATTCACCTGAAATGAGGTTTAGGCGCAAAGCGCCTTTCGCTTAGCGCGCGAACCACGCGGCCCACCTTGCGCCTTTCAGCGCGTCGCGTGAGCCGCTTGCGCCGCCGCGCAGATTGCAAGAAAGTCCTGGCTCTTCAACGACGCCCCGCCGATGAGTCCGCCGTCGATGTCCGCCTGCGAGAAAAGCGCCTCGGCGTTGTCCGGCTTGACGCTCCCGCCATAGAGCAGCGGTACGCCCTCGAGCACATCGCTCTTCCCAACGAGACGCGCGCGCAAGAGCGCGTGCACCTCTCGCGCCTGGTCGGTCGTCGCCGTCCTGCCCGTGCCGATCGCCCAGACGGGCTCGTACGCGATGACGATGCGAGCCGTGTCGTCGACGGACAGCTTCGCAAGCACGGCGTCGAGCTGCGCGCCGACGACGTTCTCTGTGGCCCCGCGCTCGCGCTCTTCGAGCGTTTCCCCCACGCAGACGATCGGCGTCAGACCCGCCTGCAGCGCGCGCTGTGCCTTCGCCGCCACGAGCTCGGAGGTTTCGCCGTGATAGGCACGCCGTTCCGAGTGCCCGACGATGGCGAGCGTCGCGCCGAACTCGAGCGCCATCTCGGCCGCGATCTCGCCGGTGTAGGCGCCATGCGTATAGGCCGAGACATCTTGCACGCCCCATACCAGCGGCGTATCGCGCAGCGTCGCTTCGACTTGCGCGAGATAAGGGGCCGGCACGCATACGCCCACACGGACATCGGCGAATGCGCCGACATCCTTGGCAAGCGCCTGCAAGAGCACCTCGTTATCGGCGAGCCGACCGTGCATCTTCCAGTTGCCGACCACCCACTTCGCTCGTTGCCCTGGTTCTCTCGCCATGTTCCCCACGCCCTCCGTCGTGTTCTTTCGCGCCTCGTCCGCGCCAAGCGCACGCAAAACGCGCAATTTTACTGTGCGCGGGTGCGATGGGTCAAACCTGCGTCCAGTCGAGCACGATCTTGCCGATATGCTCGCCGCTTTCCATCAGCGCGTGCGCGTCGGCGGCCTGCGTCGCCGGCAGCACGCGATAGACGATGGGCTTCACGCGCCCCGCCTCGACGAGCGGCCAGACTTGCTCTTTCAATTGCGCTGCGACCCTCGCCTTGAAGTCGACCGAGCGGGCGCGCAGCGTCGAGCCCGTGACGGTCAGCCTTCGGCGCAGAATCTCGTTGAGGTTGACCTCGGCCTTCGCACCCCCGAGCAGCGCAATGATCACGAGCCGCCCGCCGTCGGCCAGCGCCGACAGCTCGCGCGGTACGTACCCACCCGCCACCATGTCGAGAATCACGTCGACACCGCGATCGTTCGTCAGCGATTTCACAACCTCGACGAAATCTTCGGACTTGTAGTTGATCGCGCGCTCGGCGCCGAGCGCTTCGCACGCCTGGCACTTCTCGGCCGAGCCCGCCGTCGCGAAGACTCGAAAGCCTCTTGCATGCGCGATCTGGATCGCAGCCACGCCGATACCGCTCGTGCCGCCCTGCACGAGCAGCGTCTCGTTGGCGCCGCCCTCGCCCGCACCCAGCTGGCCTCGCTCGAATACGTTGCTCCACACAGTGAAGAAAGTCTCGGGCAGCGACGCGGCCTCGATATCGGACAGGCCCGTCGGCACAGGCAGGCACTGCGCGAGCGGCACCGCCACGTACTCGGCGTAGCCGCCGCCCGCAAGCAGCGCGCAGACACGGTCGCCGATCTTGAGGCCGAATGGATTGTGCTTTTCGTCGATCGCGCCGCCGACGATTTCGCCGGCGATTTCGAGGCCCGGCAGGTCAGAGGCGCCGGGCGGGGGCGCATAAGCCCCCTTGCGCTGAAAGACGTCCGGGCGGTTGACGCCCGACGCGGCGACCTTGACCAGCACTTCGCCGGCGGCGGGCTCGGGTTTTGGCCGCTCGGCCAACGCGAGCACCTCGGGGCCGCCGAACTCGGTAATTTCGATTGCTCTCATCTACGTCACCTCTATCTTTCGCTCACTGGTTCGCGCACGGCGCGACGCCATTATTCTCATAAAAAAACGGCCGGTTCGCTCGGAAGCTCACCGGCCGTTGAGTCGCTCGTCGCAGCGTTACTGCTGCGGCGCGTGTTCGCTCTCGACAGCACCCGACGCCCCGGCGGCGGCGTCGTTCAGAAGCGCCTTGGCCGACAGGCGAACGCGGCCCTTCTCGTCCGTCTGGATGACCTTGACCTTCACCTGCTGACCTTCGGTCAGGTAGTCCTTGATGTCCTTGATGCGTTCGTTGGCGATCTCGGAGATATGCAGAAGACCGTCCTTGCCCGGCAGGATATTCACGATCGCACCGAATTCGAGCAGCTTGAGCACCGTCCCTTCGTACACCTGGCCGACTTCGACCTCGGCCGTGATCGCCTCGATGCGGCGCTTCGCCTCGGCCATCCCTTCACTGCTCGTGCTCGCGACCGTGACGACGCCATCGTCGGAGATGTCGATCGTCGTGCCCGTCTCCTCGGTCAACGCGCGAATGACGGAGCCACCCTTGCCGATCACATCACGGATCTTCTCCGGGTTGATCTTGATCGTGATCATGCGCGGCGCGAACTCGGAGAGCTCGGTGCTTGCACCGGCGACAGCCTCCGTCATCTTGCCGAGGATGTGAATGCGCCCTTCCTT
Organism: uncultured Burkholderia sp.; assembly: GCA_964414365.1. GTDB lineage: Bacteria > Pseudomonadota > Gammaproteobacteria > Burkholderiales > Burkholderiaceae > Trinickia. Next base: position 8,645 of record CAYPWK010000154.1, on the reverse strand, counting down.
CGCCTGCGCGAGCGCGACTTGCATGATTTCCTTCGTGATCCCCTGGATCTTGATATCCATCTGCAGCGCCGTGATGCCTTCGGCCGTGCCGGCCACCTTGAAGTCCATGTCGCCGAGGTGGTCCTCGTCGCCGAGGATGTCGGAGAGCACGGCAAACTTATTGCCTTCGAGGATGAGCCCCATCGCGATGCCGGCCACATGCGCCTTCATCGGAACGCCCGCGTCCATCAACGCGAGGCAGCCGCCGCAAACCGAGGCCATCGACGACGAGCCGTTCGACTCCGTGATTTCCGAAACGACGCGGATCGAATAGCCGAACTCATCCGGGCCGGGCAGGCACGGCGAGAGCGCGCGCTTGGCGAGCCGGCCATGGCCGATCTCACGGCGCTTCGGCGAGCCGACGCGGCCCGTTTCGCCCGTCGCGAACGGCGGCATGTTGTAGTGGAGCATGAAACGCTCGCGGTACTCGCCTTCGAGCGCATCGATGATCTGCTCGTCGCCCTTCGTGCCGAGCGTCGCGACGACGAGCGCCTGCGTTTCGCCACGTGTGAAGAGCGCGGAACCGTGCGTGCGCGGCAGTACGCCCGTGCGGATCTCGATCGGGCGCACGGTGCGCGTGTCGCGGCCGTCGATGCGCGGCTCGCCCGAGAGGATCTGGCTGCGGACGATCTTTGCCTCGAGGTCGAACAGGATGTTGCCGACCGTGGTCTTGTCGACGGGCAGCTTGCCTGCCGTGAGCGCCTCTTCGTCGAGCTTTACGCCGGTCTCGGCATAGATTTCCTTGAGCTTCGTCGAGCGCTCCTGCTTGTTGCGGACCTGATAGGCCGCAGCGAGACGGGCCTGCGCAAGCTCGGTCACGCGCGCGATCAGCGCCTCGTCCTTCGGCGCTGGCTTCCAATCCCATTCAGGCTTGCCGCCTTCGCGCACGAGCTCGTGGATCGCGTCGATGGCGACTTGCATCTGCTCGTGGCCGAACACGACCGCACCGAGCATCACGTCTTCGGGCAGCTGATCGGCTTCCGATTCCACCATCAGCACGGCGCGCTCGGTGCCTGCAACGACGAGCTCAAGGCGCGAATCCTTCATCTGCGAGCGCGTCGGATTCAGCACGTACTCGTTGCCGATGTAGGCCACGCGGGCGGCGCCGACAGGGCCGTTGAAAGGAATGCCCGAAACGGCGAGCGCGGCCGATGCGCCGATCATCGCCGGGATGTCGGCCGGAACTTCAGGGTTCACCGACAGCACGTGCACGACGACCTGCACCTCGTTGTAGAAGCCCTCGGGGAAGAGGGGGCGCAGCGGCCTGTCGATGAGGCGCGATGTCAGCGTCTCGAGCTCCGAGGGGCGTCCTTCGCGGCGGAAGAAGCCACCCGGGATCTTGCCGGCCGAGTACGTCTTTTCGAGGTAATCGACGGTCAGCGGGAAGAAGTCCTGGCCCGGCTTCGCCGCCTTAGCGCCGACGACGGTCGCGAGCACGACGGTATCTTCGATGTCGACAATGACGGCACCCGTGGCCTGGCGTGCGACCTCACCCGTTTCGAGGCGAACGTTGTGCTGCCCCCATTTGAATTCTTTGACGATTTTGTTGAACATTGACATAGTCACTCCTTGCTTTCTCTCGCTTTCTCTTTGCTCGTCTTCGTGTATCGATTCGTCGCCGCGCGGCATGACGAGACCTGCCGGCAACGACGCCGCTCAAGCCGCGAGAACGGGAAGAGGAGTGTTATGCCATTCCAGCGCGACGCTCGCCGGCATCCGGCTCTTCACGTGCACCGCACTGGAATGACACAAAGCTCTGCCCGCCTCTATGCGACCCTACGCGGCCTCATGTGGCCTTGGGGCCGCCAACTGCAGTCGAAAAAAACAAAATGCCTGCATCAGCACGCTGACACAGGCACCTTGCATGAAGCGACGACCGCCGCGCCAATTACTTGCGCAGACCAAGCTTTTCGATCAGCGAGCGGTAACGATCGGCATCCTTGCCCTTCAGGTAGTCGAGCAGCTTGCGGCGACGGCTCACCATGCGCAGCAGACCGCGGCGGCTATGGTGATCCTTCACGTGCGACTTGAAGTGGGCAGTCAATTCGTTGATGCGCGAGGTCAAGAGCGCAACCTGGACCTCGGGCGAACCCGTATCGTTCGCGGCGCGCGCGAATTGCGCGACGACTTCGGACTTCTTGATATCTGCTACAGACATGTAATTTCCTTTTAACGCTAACAGGCGGTCACGGAAGAACGGCCGTGCCGTGGATTGAGACGAAGCGGGTATTGTAGCACAGGCGCGCCGGCCGGCCACGATCTTCAGGGCCGCTTCATCGTGCAGACGCTCGGCTCGGCCGTCTCCCGCGGCGACAGCGCGAGCACCGTCCGAAATCCGTAGCCCGAGCCCTCGTTGTCGAACCGAACGGCGGGCGTGCCGGCCCGATCCATCTCGATCACGTATAGGGGTTGGATCAACTGGTGGTCCTCGGCCCGCATCGCGACCTGCTGGAACCCATTGTCGTAGCGCATCCCCTCGAGCGCTTTCGCGACAGCCGCCGCTTCCGTTGTCCGCGCGCGAGAGACGGCATCGGCCAGCATCTCCACCAGAATCTCCATGCGCAGCACGGGGTAGTCGTCGCGCGCGGCCGGAAAGCGCGCCCGGAACGCGGCGTAGTATGCATTCGAGGCGGCAGCCGCCTTGACATCGGGCTGCGCGGACGGCGCGGCAAGGTGGGCACGGGCACCATCGCTTCCCGCCCGCGTTGCGCCAGCATTCGGGTGCCAGTCCGCCACGGCCAGCACGCGCCCGACGCCCGCGTCGCCGAGCGCGGCGGGGGCGCCGAGGCTGTTGCCGTAGAACGTATAGAACTTGCCGCCGAAGCCCTGCTCGCGTGCCGCCTTGACGAGCAATGTCAGGTCGTTCCCCCAGTTGCCCGTCACGACCGCATCGGCGCCGCTTGCGCGAATCTTGGCGATATAGGGCGCGAAATCCTTCACGCGTCCGATCGGGTGAAACTCATCCCCGACTATCGCAATATCGGGGCGTCGAATCGCCAACGCCTCTCGCGCGAGCGCGCTCACGTCGCGACCGAAGCTGTAGTCCTGGTTGAGCAGATAGACCTTTTTCACGGATCGGTCGCTTGCGATCACGGAGGCAAGCGCGTTCATCCGCATGCCGGCGTGCGCGTCGAACCGAAAATGCCAGAAGCTGCAGGCCGCGCCCGTCAGTGCGGGATCATCGGCGGAATAGTTGAGAAAGAGCTCGCGATTGTCGGGCTCGCGTGCGTTGTGCTTGTCGATGGCGGCGATCAGGGCCGCGGCGACGGCCGAGCTGTTGCCCTGCAGGACGAACGCGATATGGCGGTCGGCCGCCGCCCGCTGCTGGACAAGCGCCTCGTCGACGCTACCGTGACTGTCGAGCACGACGAGCTCGAGCGGATGGCGACCGTCGGCAAGCTCAACGCCGCCGCGCGCGTTCACGCGCTCGACGCCGAAGCGCAGATTGCGCTCCACGGCCGCGCCGGCGTCGGCGAACGGGCCCGACATGCCCTCGATCAATGCTAGACGCACCGGCTCGGCCGGCTGCCCCGCCGCCGCGGCTTGCGTCACGAAGAGTGCGGCGAAGACGGCTGCGGCCGCGATTCGAGCCCATGTTCCGGCAGTCATGTCGCTTTCCTTCCTTACGCTGCGGGTGATCAATTGAAAGCGCGGATCATAGGCCGACGAAGCGATCGCAGGCAAGCCGTGCAAGCTCGCCCCAAATCTTTTGCGGGCAGCGCGTGTCAAAAGATCAGCGTCGTGATAAAACGCCGGGTAAAAACGGAGGATTAGAAATGTCGATGGGCAAGCGTCTTTCAGCGGTGGTGGCAACGGCAACCGTGCTCGTCGCGACGGGCTGCGCCCAGCCATGGCAACGCTTTACGCCGGGCGAAGCGGAATCGTCGCTTGTCGCGCGCTTCGGCCCGCCGCGCGAAGTCTACGACCTGCCTGACGGGGGCAAGCGTCTCATGTGGCCAACGCAGCCGATGGGCGAAGTGACGACGGCAGCGGACGTCGATGCTTCGGGCAACGTGGTATCGGTACGCCAGGTGCTGCAAGCCAACGAGTTCTATAAGGCGCAGATCGGCACGTGGACGAAGAAGGACGTGCTTGTCAATTTCGGCCGTCCCGAGGAGACGTCGTACTTTCCGCTGATGAAGCGCGAGGTCTGGACCTATCGGTACCAGGAAGACAACGTCTGGTATCTGCTCTATAACTTCTACTTCGACCCGCAAGGCGTGCTGCGGCTCACGCAAAAGACGCCCGATCCGCTGCATGAGCCCGCACGCGATCGTTTCGGGCTCTGATAGAGCAGACCGGCGCCCGAGCCGGGAACGACGGCCGGCCCTGTTTGGGCTCTTTTCGCCGGCCGATCGCTTTAAAGCTGCGGATTGACTTTCTCTCCGCCCGCATACAGCTTGTTGAGCGCGGAGATGTACGCCTTTGCCGAAGCCGCGACGATATCGAGGTCCGTGCCGACGCCGTTGACGATGCGCCCGTTCTTCGAGAGGCGCACGGTCACTTCGCCTTGCGCCTGCGTGCCCGTCGTGATCGCGTTGACCGAGTACAGGATCATCTCGGCGCCGCTTTTCGCGTGCGTCTCGATCGCGTTCAGCGTTGCATCGACCGGCCCGTTACCGTCCGACTCGCTCACGATCTCGTGCCCATCGGCCGACAAGACGACGCGCGCATGCGGCCGCTCGCCCGTCTCCGAATGCTGAGACAGCGAGACGAATTTGAAATGCTCGCGCTCGGCCGCTTCGGCCGACTCCTCGCCGACGATCGAGATGATGTCTTCGTCGAAGATTTCGGCTTTGCGATCGGCGAGCTCCTTGAAGCGGGCGAACGCCGTGTTGAGCTCGCTTTCGCTTTCGAGCGTGACGTTGAGTTCCTGCAAGCGCTGCTTGAACGCATTGCGGCCCGAGAGCTTGCCGAGCACGATCTTGTTCGCCGACCAGCCCACGTCCTCGGCGCGCATGATTTCATAGGTATCGCGCGCCTTCAGCACGCCGTCCTGGTGAATGCCCGACGCGTGCGCGAAAGCATTCGCTCCGACGACGGCCTTGTTCGGCTGCACGACGAAACCCGTGATCTGGGAAACGAGCTTCGAAGCCGGCACGATCTGGCTCGTATCGACGCCGAGCTCGAGGCCGAAATAGTCCTTGCGCGTCTTCACGGCCATGACGATTTCTTCTAGCGCCGTGTTGCCGGCACGCTCGCCGAGACCGTTAATCGTGCACTCGACCTGGCGTGCGCCGCCGAGCTTGACGCCCGCGAGCGAGTTCGCGACGGCCATCCCGAGATCGTTGTGGCAATGCACCGAGAAAACAGCCTTGTCCGAATTCGGAATGCGCTCGCGGAGCGTCTTCACGAGGTTGCCGTAAAGCTCGGGCACACCGTAGCCGACCGTGTCGGCGATATTGATTGTCGTCGCCCCTTCGTCGATGACAGCTTCGAGCACGCGACAGAGGAAGTCCATGTCGGAGCGGCTGCCGTCCTCGGG
>CAYPWK010000154.1:0-3021 GCA_964414365.1 uncultured Burkholderia sp. | reverse complement strand
GCATTGATGGCGTCGAAGTCGCCGTTCGAGCTCGCCGCAAAACCGGCCTCGATGACGTCGACCTTCATCCGCTCGAGCTGCCGCGCGATCCGGATCTTTTCTTCCTTCGTCATCGAAGCACCCGGCGACTGCTCGCCGTCGCGCAACGTCGTGTCGAAAATTATCAGCTTGTCTGCCATCTCGGGTCTCCAGCGTTTCTGCAATCGAAAAAAGGGAAGTGCGACGGAATTCGGGTGTTCGCGCCACCGCTGGCGACGCCGAACAACGAACGAAGGCAGACGGGGGCGAGAACGGTCAGCGCGCGAGGCGCACCAACGCTAGTGCTAGGCCGCGTAGCGGCGCACCGGCGAGGAGGGATAGGCGGGGGAACGCGAATTTCGACATGTCGCCGACTATAGCGGCATTCAAGAAAACGTGCAATCGATCGGGCGGGCGGCCGACCGCGGCGCCTCGCCGGGGGCGCCTCGCGCGGAAAACGGCCGGCGGCGCCGATCGCCCATTGCGGCGCCTGCGGGGCGCCCGCGTTTCAGCGATCGTGCGGCACCGAGCGCGCCGGGTTATCGCGCCGGCGCAGCGAAAGATAGGCCCAGAACGCATAACCCGACAGACCGTAAAGCACGAAGAGCCCGAACAGCATCAACGGCGGATCGGACGAAACGAGCACGAACGCGACGACCACGAGCAATATCGCCGCAAACGGCACGCGGTGCCTCACGTCGAGCGCCTTACCGCTGTAAAACGGCGCGTTCGACACCATGGTGACGCCCGCATAGACGGTCAGCGCGAACGCCACCCAGGGCAGCCAGACGAGCTTGAGAGGCACGCGGTTATCGGTGGCGAGCCAGACGAAGCCGGCAATGAGCGCGGCTGCGGCGGGGCTCGGCAGCCCCTGGAAGAAACGCTTGTCGACGACGCCGATGTTCGTATTGAAGCGCGCGAGCCTCAGCGCGGCGCCCGAACAATAGATGAACGCCGCGAGCCAGCCCCAGCGGCCGAGGTCCTTGAGCACCCACTCGTACATGACGAGCGCCGGCGCGACGCCGAACGAGACCATATCGGAGAGGCTGTCGAACTGTTCCCCGAACGCGCTTTGCGTATGCGTCATGCGCGCGACGCGGCCGTCCATGCCGTCGAGCACCATCGCGACGAAGATCGCGATGGCCGCGATCTCGAAGCGCACGTTCATCGCCTGGACGACGGCGAAGAAGCCGCAAAAGAGCGCGGCCGTCGTAAACGCGTTCGGCAGCAGGTAAATGCCGCGCCTGCGCAGGAATTGCTGGCGCGCGAAACGGCGGCTGTCGGCCGGAGCCCCCGCCGACGACTGCGTCGCCGCATCCGCGAGCATCTTATTGCGTCTGAACGGCCGTGGCAGCGGCGACTTGCCGATACGCGGGCGACGCGGTTTCAATGCGGCCATCGAACTCCTCCTCGCGACGCGTTAGAGCTCGGCGAGGATCGTCGACGAGGCGTAGACCTTCTCGCCGATCGAGACCTTGGCGCGACTGCCGAGCGGCAGGTAGACGTCGACGCGCGAACCGAAGCGAATGAAGCCGTAGCGCTGACCGCGCGCGAGCGGCTCACCTTCCCTCACGTAGCAGAGAATGCGCCGTGCGATGAGCCCGGCGATCTGCACCGACGTCACCGTGTGTCCGCTGCCCGTCAAGAGGACGATCGCGTTGCGCTCGTTTTCGAGCGAGGCCTTGTCGATCGCCGCGTTCAGGTACGCGCCCGGATAATATTCGACTTTCGTCACCGCGCCGTCGACAGGCGAGCGCTGCGAATGCACGTTGAAGACGTTCATGAACACGCTGATCTTGAGCGCCTCACGGCCCACGTACGGATCGTGCGTCGTCTCGACCGCGACGATGCGGCCGTCCGCCGGACAGAGGACAGCGCTCGGGTCGGTCGGTATCGGGCGCGCCGGATCGCGGAAGAACTGGACGACAAAAATGAGCAGCAGCCAGAAAATCCAGGCCAGGCCGAACCCCACGACCGCATGGATCAACAACGCGACGACTGCGGCGATCGCAATGAAGGGCCACCCTTCGCGCGCGATGATCGGATGAGGGTAATTCATAAAGCAGTTTGGGTCTTTTTGTAAAACCGTAGGATAGCAAAAGCCGTCCGGCGCTTATCGCGCGGGACGGCCTTCCCGAACATGCCGACGAAAACGCTCGGCGTCGATTAGTTCTTCGACTGGTCGACGAGCTTGTTCTTCGCGATCCACGGCATCATCGCGCGCAGCTTGGCGCCGACCGTTTCGATCTGATGCTCGGCCGTGATGCGGCGGCGCGATTGCAGCACCGGCGCGCCGGCGCGATTCTCGAGAATGAAGCTCTTCGCGTACTCGCCCGTCTGGATGTCCTTCAGGACTTCCTTCATGACCTTCTTCGTCTCTTCGTTGACGATGCGCGGGCCCGTCACGTACTCGCCGTATTCGGCGTTGTTCGAGATCGAGTAGTTCATGTTCGCGATGCCGCCTTCGTAGATGAGGTCGACGATGAGCTTGAGCTCGTGCAGGCACTCGAAATAGGCCATCTCGGGCGCGTAGCCTGCCTCGACGAGCGTCTCGAAGCCGGCCTTGATGAGCTCGACGGTACCGCCGCAGAGCACTGCCTGCTCGCCGAAGAGGTCAGTCTCGGTCTCTTCGCGGAAGTTCGTTTCGATGACGCCGGCGCGGCCGCCGCCGTTCGCCGCGGCGTACGAGAGCGCGATGTCGCGCGCCGCGCCCGACTTGTCCTGCGCGACAGCGATCAGATGGGGAACGCCGCCGCCGTTCTGGTACGTGTTCCGCACCGTGTGACCCGGCGCCTTAGGCGCGATCATGATCACATCGAGATCGGCGCGCGGGATGACCTGGCCATAGTGAACGTTGAAGCCGTGCGCGAACGCGAGCGCCGCGCCTTGCTTGATGTTCTCGTGAACTTCGTTCTTGTAGACCTCGGCGATCTGCTCGTCGGGCAGGAGCATCATGACGACGTCGGCGCCCTTCACGGCTTCGGCCACTTCCTTGACCGTCAG
>CAYPWK010000153.1:6110-11926 GCA_964414365.1 uncultured Burkholderia sp. | reverse complement strand
CTATGTCGGGGTGCGCTTCACAAGCGAGAAGTCAAGGAAATCGAAGCGCTTGATTGGCACTCTAGGGAAGGCCGCGTCCAATGAAAATTCACGATTTAATTCCGGAGAAGTAAAGGACTCCTTATCGATTGCGGATGACGGTGGGCGTTTGCGGTATGCAGAAACCGCCCGGTGAAGGCGTTCCTTCGTCGGCGCGGAGTCTTCCGCCGCAATGCCGGGGTCCGACGCACGAGATGCAGGGCGTTTGCAAGCGAAACGTGACAAGCGAGCGCCTCACGCCGCACCGGGTGGCACACTTTGCTGCGTTTTCGGAACACTGCCGACCGCGAGCGGCAAGCGCCCGATCGGCCGCCGCCTGACTTCGGCGAACCGCCGGCACTCGTCGACAGGTCCTCCTGCATGTTTGCGAGACAGCTGTCATACTTGACCTTGCGCGGCAATACCCGTGCGCGGTCGTGCGGCGAAATGCGGTGCAAGAGCCGGCATGGAGCTTGCGTAGCCGCGAAGGCCGATCGACGGTACCCGGCATTCGACGGGCGAACGATCGGCAATTCCCAAACCGTATGGAGGGACTTTCGATGCAATGGACGACACCTAGCTATTCCGACATGCGTTTCGGCTTCGAAATCACGATGTATATCGCGACACGCTAAGCCGTTTCGAGGGACCGCGGCTCGCGGCCCTCGTCCCCTTTTGCTGCAACACCGGCCGGCCGATCGATCGCCATCGCGACGAGCGGCGTTCCGGGCGTACCGAGTAACCGTTCCCGCCATGATCTTCGAGACGATCGTTACAACGTCTGCGCCCGATGGCCGGCCTCATATCGCGCCGATGGGCGTGCGCTACGAGGACGGTTTCGCGATCCTTTCCCCTTTTCGGCCTTCCGTCACGCTCGACAACATTCTTGCGACGCGGGCGGCCGTTCTCAATTTCACGACCGACGTGCGCGTATTTGCGGGCTGCGTGACGCGCACGGCGACCGATTGGCCCACCGTGGCGGCGAGCCGCGTCGCGAGCGTCAGGCTTGCCGAATCGCTCGCGCATACGGAGCTCGAGCTAGAGCAAATCGATGACGACGAGAAGCGGCCCGCGCTGCGAATGCGCTGCGTGCTGAACGAGCAGCACGAGCCGTTTCGCGGGTTCAACCGCGCGCAGGCGGCCGTCGTCGAAGGTGCGATTCTCGTGAGCCGGCTTTTCATGCTGCCGGCCGAGAAGGTCGATCGGGAAATCGCCTATTTGCAGATCGCCATCGACAAAACAGCGGGCGAGCGAGAGCGCACCGCCTGGGAATGGCTGCTCGCGGCGGTCGCGCGCTACCGCGAGAGCGCAACGGCCCGCCCCGAACACGCTTCCCACTGAAACTGAAATCATTTCATCCGACTTCGGGAGATTGATATGACGGCATTGCTTGCGAGCGTTCGCTCGGAAGAAGAGGCGTTTGCTGCCGCGGCCGCGGGCGCCGAGCTCATCGACCTGAAAGAACCGCATGACGGGGCGCTCGGCGGCCTGCCGATCGAGCGAATCGGCCGGATCGCATCGACGCTGCGGGCGCAGTACCCGGTGAAGCCGCTTAGCGCGGCGATCGGCGACGTCGATACGGAAGCGCTCGATGAGATCGCGGCGCGCGTGCTCGACGTCAGCAATGCCGGCGTCGATTACGTGAAGGTCGGGGTAAAACCCGGGCTGTCGGCGCGCCGTTGTCTAGACGAACTCGCGAGCCTGCCGGCCGCCGTCGTCCCAGTGCTGCTTTGCGATGATGGCGGTGTCGACGGCGCGCTCGTCGAGCATGCGGCGTCGCTCGGTTTCGTCGGCATCATGTTCGATACGGCGGACAAGGAGGGGCGAACGCTCTTTGATCATGTCGACGACGAAACGCTCGGGCACTGGCTGGGCGTTGCGCGCAGACGCGGCGCAATGACCGCGATCGCGGGATCGCTCGGGTGGGCACAACTCGATCGGATTCTGGCGCTCGCGCCCGACGTCGCGGGTTTCCGGGGCGCGCTATGTGTGGACGGGCGCCGCTCGGCAATCGACCCACAGCGCGTCGCCCAGTGGGCCGAAGCGTTGCACCGGCCCGTGGGGACGTTCGGCGAAGCGGCTCCGGACGGTGAAATCCGGGCTGCGCCGCGCGCTTGAATTCGGCGCTGCTGGAAGGTTTTGTTTCAAACCATCCCCCCCGCCCGATCCGCCGTCCACGCGGCCGGCACGTTGAGCAGCCGGTCGCGCATCAACTCCATATCGTCCTTGTTGTAAATCTCGACGAGGTAGTTCGCGTCGTTCACGTAGCTCACGAACCGCCGATCCACGATGCCGTTCGCGGCGAGCGACTCAAGCGGCTCATCGACATCGATCGGGCACGACTTCACGAGCATCAGCCGCTCGGCGTTCAGCATCGTGGAAAGCCACGCTGCAAGGCTATCCGACGTCGTGTCCCAGTTGCTCATCGAATCGGGCGTGTCACGCATCAAAGCCGTCGGCACCCATATCGCCACGCGACCGTCGCGCAGCGCGCGCCGGATCTTCGCCTCGCTCGACGCGAGCACGAGCTCCGGCAGCAACCCCTGCATGAGCAACGCGTATTGCGTCATCGCCAATAAACACATGTTGTGAGCAGCCAGATCGTTGAAATGCCACTCGGCCTGGTATTGACGAACTTTGTCCGCAAAGTCGCCTCCGCCCGGCACGATGACCACGCGGCCGCCGCCCACCTGGGCGAATTCCGTCAGCCACCTGCGCAACGCCGGGTCGTGACTCAGGCTTCCCCCGATCTTGACCACCCACATGACCGTTTTCCTCTCATCGATTGACTGCGTTTGACTTCGTCCGCGACGATCCGCCATCCGTCGCGCCGAAGCATTGCTCTTCATGCTTTGACGCCACCCGCTCCTGCCCGCCCTCACCCACGGACTCTCATCCCCTCCCTGCCGCACGCACCTCGCGAACCGCCACGCGCTCGCGCACGGCACGCTCGCGCGTCGCGAGCAATGCCACCGCCACGCTCGGCGCGCAAGTCGCGGCCCAGTTGGCGAGCTGCGCCGATGCGCCGACCAGCGTCGCGAAGTCGATATAACCGCGCCCCTCCTCGCGTGCGAGCGCATGTGCGAGAAAGCGCCCGCAGCCTGCGCCGACGATTGGCGCATGAGCCAGCGACTGATGCGCCGCCTCGACACGCGCCAGATTCAAAGCCAACTCGCGCAACTGCAACGCGCGCCATTCCATCGCCAAGACGCGCCAATCAGCGTCGCTCGCCTGCGCCGCATCGCGGCCGATCATCCGCGCAAGCCTCACACGGCTCGCCTCCTCTGTTTTAGGGCCGCGGTCGGCACTGGGCTGCATGTCGGAATCGGGATCGAGCTCGCCCGTCAGCCGGTAGACGTCGGCCGTCGTGGCAAACCATTCGTTCATCACGTTCACCTGCGCGCCGCCGAACACGATCCGCTGCGCAAGGCCGCATAGCGGCGTTCTAACCACGCCCTGGTAGACGAGCTCGCCCGTCGCGAGCCGCCCCGCGTCGTCGGCCGCGCGCGCCGCGACGCGACCTGCCGCGATGGGAACGATGTCTGTCGTCGTGCTGCCGATGTCGACGAGGATCGCGCTCGTGAGCGAGGTCGCCACGAGGCTCGCCGTGGCGAGCCAGTTCGCCGATGCCACGCTGCGCCAGCCGGCCGCGCATTCGTCCGACCTGAGCCAGCCTTGGGCGCCGGCGTAGACGCGCATATTGGGCCCGAGGCGCTCGGCCAACGTCGCGGCCAGTATCCGCACGCCCTCCTCGCGGCTCGGAAACAGATCGACCATCTCGCCCGTCATCGTCACCGCGTGCTCGGCGGTCTCGCTGCGTGCCAGCGGCCATCGCGCGAGCACGAGATCGATCGTGCGGTCAAGATGGTCGAGCCCCTGCCAGAGCGGGCAGGCCCATTGCCCAACGTCGAGCACCCTGCCGTCCGCGCCTGCCAGCGACACTTTGAGATGCGCGCCGCCCACGTCCCAGCCGAACGTGAACGCGCCGTTAGCCGCACGAGCGTCGGCCGCGCTCACGAGCCGACTCCGTACGCGGCCCGTATCGCACCCGCATACGGTGACGATCGCGTGAGGTCCACGCCGTGCGCGGCGAGCAACGCCTGCGTGAGGCGGCGGCCGCGGCCTTCGTCTTTTTCGACGATGCTGGCATAGGCGAGCGTCATGCGCGGATTGACCTCGACGACGACAGGCCCGCGCTCGCGATGCCAGACGAGATCGACGCCGACGAATCCGGAGAGCCCCGGAATCGCGGCCGCCACGCGCTTCGCAAGCGCGGCCAGCGTCCGGCCGTGCGCGCTGTCAGGATCGATCGCGTCGACAAGCACACCGCCGAATTCGACGACGCGCATATGAGCGCCCGGCGCGTGGCGCTCGATCAGATCGATCTGCTGCCGATTGATGCTGACGAGCTCCGCGTCGTTTTCGCGGCAGACCAAAGAGAGGCTCAACGGCTCGCCCTCGACCCACGCCTGGAGCACGGGCCTGCCGCCCGCGGCGAGACGCGTGTCGTAGTCGGCGCACGCAGCCGCATACGAATCGAAGACGAACGTATCGAGGCTTCCTGCGCCGTCGTCGGGTTTCACGACCCACTGCCCGTCCGGGAACCCGGCGAAGCGCAACGGATCGAGTGCCGGCGTCGCCGCGATATCATGCTCGGCGAGCCGCGCAGCCGTTTCCTGCTTACTCGAAGCGATCTTAATCGCCTCTTTCGTGCAGCCGAGCCACCGCTGCCCGCCAACGGCATCGTGAAGTTGTGCGAGCAAATCGTCGCATTCGGGCGCGATCGCCCAGACGTAGTCGTGCTCGCGCGCCATGCGGGCGACGAACGCGAAGATCGACTCTCCCAGGTCCGGTCGGCGATAGGCGGCGGCGCGATCGGGTTCCTCGAAGCGCGATGAAGCGAACGCCACGCTCACGCCGTCGATCGACGCGAGGGAATCGACGAGCGCATCGCGCATCACGCGCCCTTCCCCGATCAGCGCGGAAAGATCGGCGAGACTCCCTTGGAAAGCGAACGCCGGATCGATGCCGCCGCCGGTGAGATACTCGTAGACAAAAATGTTGGCCAAGGAATGCCCCATGCAGGTAATACCGGTTCTCGACTTGCTCGACGGCTACGCGGTACGCGCCCAGCGCGGCGAACGCGCGACGTATCGCCCCATCCGCTCCACGCTCGCCGGCACCAGCGAGCCCGTCGAGCTCGCACGCGCGCTCGTCGCCGCAACGGGTGCGAAGACGCTTTACATCGCCGACCTCGACGCGATTCTCGAGCGAGGTCACGGCCATCTCGCGACACTCGCCGCGCTGCGCGCAGCGCTGCCCGAGATCGAAATCTGGCTCGACGCCGGCTTCGCCGACTACGCCGCCATGCGCGCGATGCTCGAGCGGATCGAGCGGTTCGCCCAAACCGATCCCGCCCGTCGCCCCAGCGCCGCCCGCGACTGCTCGCTTCTCGCGCCGCTCGTTCCCATCTTCGGCACCGAGTCGCTGCGCGATCCCGATGCCTTGCGCGCTGCCGGCCAAGAGGGGCTCGCCCCGATTCTTTCCCTCGACCATCGCGCGGGACGGCTGATCGGCGACGCGGCGCTCCTGCGATCGCAGGCCTCGTGGCCCACGCGCGTCATCGTCATGACGCTCGATCAAGTGGGCAGCTACGAGGGCCCCGATCTCGCGACGTTCGCGCGAATCCGCGAGCGCGCGCCACTCGGCACCACTGTGATCGGCGCCGGCGGCATTCGTCACCAGTCCGATCTCGACGCCGCCGCGGCCTCCGGCGCAACAGCCTGGCTCGTGGCCTC
>CAYPWK010000153.1:0-6010 GCA_964414365.1 uncultured Burkholderia sp. | reverse complement strand
GGTGACACTCTGCTCCAAAACGACACACAACCTGTACGCCGGCGGCACGGCCGCGACAGCTCGAAGCCCAGTGAAGCGCGACGAACGGTGGGCATCGCCGTACCAAATAGTGAGTCGCCCGCGGGGATACGGGCGCGCATGATCGACGCATTCGTCTACCGATGCGCGCACCGCGCCAGTGCCGCGCCGCCATTTGCGCACGCCAAATGCGCGCCATGGACGCGCACCCCGGCATAGACCTTGCTGGAGGCGCGGCATGCCACTTTCGCCCAACGACCCGACGAGCGCGAGCCAGGAAGCCGCATCGAGTCCCGCTGCACCGGGCACGGTGCACGATTGGACGTGTCCGTTCTGCCCGCTGCTCTGCGACGACCTGACAATCACCGTGCAGCCGGACGGCGCGCTCACGGCACTCGAGCACGACTGCCCCCGCCTGGCCGATGCGCTCGCCAGCTTCGGCGCGCCGCAGGCGGCGACAGCGCTCATCGACGGCGCGAGCGCGACGCTCGACGAAGCGCTCCAGCGCGCGGCCGAGATACTCGGCGCATCGCGCCGCCCGCTTTTCGGCGCGCTCGCCACCGACGTAGCCGGCGCACGCGCGCTCTATGCGCTCGCGGCCTCTTGCGGCGCGACGCTCGATCATCTGCATGGCGAAGCGATGAGCGCCGCCACGCGCGTCACTCAGGACCGCGGATCGTTCTTCGCAACGCTTTCCGAGGTCCGCACGCGCGCGGACTTGTTGATCTTTTTCGGCTGCCACCCGTCCGACGGCTATCCGCGTTTTTATGAACGCGTGCTCGATGCAGCGGATTTCCCACGCGAATTCGCGTTCCTCGGATGTGAGGCCGACCCGGCCGCCATGGGTCTGGCTCACGCGCGGACCGAAACCGTGCTGCCGCATGGCGATCCATACGACATCGTCGCCCTCTGGTCGGCGCTCGCCCTTGGGCGGTTACCTTCGGCGCTCGCGACATTGCGCGGCAACGGTGCCGCGGCTGCGGCGGTCACCGCGCTCTCCTCACTGGCGACGAAAGTCGCCGCCGCGCAGTACGCCGTACTCGTCTACGAACCGGCGGCCTTGACGCGCGGCGAGGGCGAGAGTGGCGCCTCGCTTCTTATCGAGGGGTTGCAACGGATCGTGAAGGCGATCAACGGCAAGACGCGCGCCGCGACCCTCGCACTCGGCGGCGGCGACGGCGCGCTCACGCTCAATCAGGCGGTGACGTGGCTTTCGGGCCTGCCGTTGCCGTTGCGCGTGCCTGCCGCAGCGCAGTGCGATGACGATGGCGCGATCTTGCTCGAGCACGACGCCCGTCGCTACCGCACGGCGCGCCTTATTGCAGAGCGGCATATCGATGCGCTGCTCTGGGTTGCCTCCCTTACGCCGGAGGCTTGGCCGCAGGCGCTGGCGGCCGACGTCCCAGCGATCATCCTTGGTCACCCCCGGCTCGCCGAGCAAGCGGCCGCACGCGGCGCTGCGACGGTATTCATTCCCGCCGCGACCCCCGCCATAGACAGCGACGGCCATCTGTTCCGGCTCGACGCGACCGTCGTCGCGCCCCTAAGGGCGGCTCGCGCGAGCTCGCTGCCTTCGATTGCGACGATCGCCACGCGTCTCGAGGAACGGCTCTCCAGCCTTCCGCGCAAGGGCCGATCATGACGACGATCCGTTTGAAAGGCGGCACCGTCTTCGATCCCGCCAACGGCGTAAACGGCGAGCGCCTCGACATCGCATTTCGCGACGGCCGCATTGTCACGCTGCCGGCCGGCTCGCCCGTCGACCGCGAATACGACGCGACCGGGATGGTCGTCATGGCGGGCGGCATCGACATGCATTCGCACATCGGTGGAGGAAAGACGAATCTCTCGCGCCTCTTGCTGCCTGAAGATCACCGAAGCCGGGAGCTCGCGGCCGCCGCGCCCGAAACGCCCGAAATCCGCGAGATGCACGAAGCGATCGAAGCCGTCGAAGCAGCCGGCGCGGGCCGCAGCGCGCAAGCGGGCGAAGCGGGACGCGAAGCAACAGGCCGCTACCTGCGCCTGCCGTCATGCGGCACCTGCACGCCGGGAACGCTTGCCACGGGCTACCGGTACGCCGAAATGGGCTACACAGCCGCATTCGAGCCGGCGATGCTGCCGAGCAACGCGCGGCACGCGCATCTCGAGATGGGCGATACGCCGATCATCGATCATGGCGCGTACGTCATGCTCGGCAACGACGAACTGTTCCTCCAGTTGCTCTCGTCGGGGGAGGACTTCGAGCGCTTGCGCGACTATGTCGGCTGGACGCTCAATGCGAGCAAAGCGCTCGGCGTGAAAGTCGTGAATCCGGGCGGCATCTCGGCGTTCAAGTTCAACCAGCGCGCGCTCGATGTCGACGAGCCGCACGCGCGCTACGGCATCACGCCGCGCGACGTCGTGCGCACGCTCACGCGGACGCTGACCGAGCTGCGCGTTCCGCACCCGCTGCATGTCCATTCGAGCAATCTTGGCGTGCCGGGCAACATCGCGTCGACGATCGCGACCATGGACGCGGCGGAAGGCCTGCCGATCCATCTCACGCATATCCAGTTCCACAGCTATGGGACCGAGGGTCCACGTAAGTTTTCGTCGGGCGCGCGCGCGATCGCCGAGGCCGTGAATGCGCGGCCGAACGTTTCGATCGATGTCGGGCAGGTCATCTTCGGGCAGACCGTCACGGCGTCGGGCGACACGATGATGCAGTTCCGCAATGCGCCTCTCGCGAAGCCGCGCAAATGGATCCTCGGAGAGATCGAATGCGACGCGGGCTGCGGCGTCGTGCCGTTTCGCTATCGCGAAAAGAGCTACGTGAACGCGCTGCAGTGGATCATCGGGCTCGAGATCTTCCTGCTCGTCGACGACCCATGGCGCGTCGCGATGACGACGGACCACCCGAACGGCGGACCGTTCACGAGCTATCCGCATTTGATCCGACTGCTGATGGACAAGGCGTTTCGCGCCGAGCAGCTCGCGAAGCTCCATCCGGAAGCGCAGATCGCGAGCCTGCTGCCGCAGCTTACGCGCGAGTTTTCTCTTTACGAGATCGCGATCGTCACGCGGGCGGGGCCCGCGCGACTGCTTGGCCTGACCGACCGGGGGCACCTCGGAGCCGGCGCGGCGGCCGACATTGCGGTCTATCGCGACGACGCCGACCGCGAGCGCATGTTCTCGATGCCGGCCTACGTCTTCAAGGACGGCGAGTTGATTGCGCGCGACGGCACGCTGCTGGCCGCACCGACGGGAGGCATCCATTTCGTCACGCCCGAGTTCGACCGCGGCATCGAGAAGACGATCGCGGCCTACAGCGAGCGCCATCTGACGACGAACTTCGCGCACGCGACGATCAGCAACGACGAGATTTGCACCTGCTGCCGCGGCGGGCGGCTGCTGCCCGTCGAATGCCTCGCCCATCCGCGCTCGGCGCAACCTTCGGCTTGAGATCGAACGCATGACGAGCCCCCTCGAAATCAACGGCACCGTCATCGACGACACGTTCGCCGAGGCATTCCCGATGAAGGCGACGCGACT
Source organism: uncultured Burkholderia sp. (assembly GCA_964414365.1). Lineage (GTDB taxonomy): Bacteria > Pseudomonadota > Gammaproteobacteria > Burkholderiales > Burkholderiaceae > Trinickia. Next base: position 2,461 of record CAYPWK010000153.1, on the reverse strand, counting down.
CGTCATCACCGCGCACACGCCGACGTGGGCGCGCCATGCGGCGAACTCGCTCGCCGGCTTCGCCACATCGGTCATCGGCTGCGGCTGCGAGGCCGGCATCGAGCGCGACTGTGCGCCCGAGGAGACGCCCGACGGCCGGCCGGGCGTTGCGGTGCTTCTCTTCGCCGTTTCGTCGAAGGAGCTCGCCAAGCAGCTCGGGCGCCGCGTCGGGCAGTGCGTGCTCACGTGCCCGACCACGGCCGTCTATGCCGGCATCGATCCCGCGACGAGCGAGGCGCCGGTCTCCGATAACGCCGATCTCGGCAGCCAGCTGCGGTTCTTCGGCGACGGCTGGCAGATCTCGAAGATGATCGACGGCCGCCGCTATTGGCGCGTGCCCGTCATGGACGGCGAATTCGTCTGCGAGGACACGGTGCCCACGGTGAAGGCGGTCGGCGGCGGCAATCTTCTGCTGCTCGCGCGCGACACCGAGGCGGCGCTCACCGCAACGGAAGCCGCGGTCGCGGCAATGCGCGCGCTGCGGAACGTCATTCTGCCGTTTCCGGGCGGCATCGTCCGCTCGGGCTCGAAGGTCGGCTCCAAGTACGCGGGCGCGACGGCGTCGACCAACGACGCCTTCTGTCCAACGCTCGTGGGACTCACGGCGCGCAGCGACCTGACCGCCGAAGTCGGCAGCGTGCTCGAGATCGTGATCGACGGGCTCACCGAAGCCGACGTCGGCGCGGCGATGACGGCCGGCATCGCCGCCGCGACCGCGCGCGGCCGCGACGCCGGAATGCTGCGAATTTCGGCCGGCAACTACGGCGGGAAGCTAGGCCCCTATCACTTTCCGCTCCATCGCCTTTCGGAAAGCGTCGGAGGGCGCCGCGCATGAGCACGACGATTCTGCGCGTCAAAGCGCCGCCCGGCTTTACCGTCGACGCCTCCCCGCTCGTGCCGGCACGGCTTGACGCGATGCCGCTCACGGCGATCGAGCGCCTCGCCTTGCGCGCCGGCAACGAGACGATAGCCGCAGCCGATTTATTCGACGTGTCGCGCCATGAGGAAACCGCACCGACGGCACCGGACGCCGGTGCGCCTGCCGTCGTCATCGAAGGCGATGCGCGCTGGCTCGAGCGGCTCGGCGCCGGCATGGGCGGCGGCACGCTGACCGTGCGCGGCGCGGCCGGCGACTACGCGGGCGCCCAAATGCGCGGCGGCACGCTGGCGATCGAAGGCGACGCCGGCGATTTCACCGCCTGCGAGATGCGCGGCGGGCAACTGTCCGTGACGGGCAACTGCGGCGACTTCGCAGCGGGTGCCCGCGCGGGCGAGATGGAAGGCATGACAGGCGGCACCCTCGTGATCGGCGGCAACGCCGGCGAGCGGCTTGGCGACCGGATGCGGCGCGGACTCGTCTTCGTCGGCGGCGATTGCGGCGCATTCGCGGCTTCGCGGCTCGTCGCCGGCACGATCTGCGTCGCCGGCCAGCTTGGCGCACACTACGCGTACGGCATGCGGCGCGGCACGCTGGTGCTGGCCGTACGGCCGGCCACACTGCCCGCCACGTTCGTCGAGGGCGGCCGCGGGTTCGACGTATTCTGGTGCCTGTTCGCGCGCAGCCTCGCCACGGCGCCGGCGCCTTTCTCGCACTTGGCCACGAACCGGCTTCCCACGCGGTATGCGGGCGATCTCGCGGTCGACGGACGAGGGGAAATACTGATCGCAGAGTGACGAGAGTACTTCCTCAGGGGGCTCCCTAAAGGGTGCCCCCTTCGGGGCAATTGAACTCGCGTGCGCCGTGCCGCTCAATGAAGAAGACGGTGAAGATAGTCGAACGAATCGGAGATCGAGGAGGATGACGTGGATAACCGCGCCGGAAGGACTGATGACTTTCTGAATTCGGCGCGGCCGCGCGCCGAGACAGAAAGCGTACCGCGCCCGGGGCGCGAAGCACGCGGCGACGCGCGCTTCCCGGCTGCCTTCATTGCGCTGCACTGGCTCATCGCATTGGCCATCTTCGCGCTCACCGTGCTCGGCTTTTACATGATCGGCCTGCCCAAAGGCCTGCCCATCAAAGCGACGCTGATCAATCTGCATAAGTCGCTCGGGCTGACAGTTTTCCTGCTTGTGCTTATCCGCATCGCGATGCTGGCGGCCGTTCGCCGGCCGCCGCTGCCGCCGATGCGACCGTGGCAACGCGCCGCCGCGCGCACGACGCAGGTTTTTTTATACGTGGGGATGGTGGCCATGCCGGTCACCGGCTATCTCGGCTCCTCCTTCAACACCTACGGCACACGCTTCTGGGGCTTTCTGCTGCCAAAGTGGGGCTGGGACGACGCGGGGTTGCGCGCGCTCACCCGTTAATCCCCTGACGATCGTTCGCCGCGCGCACGATCCCGTCAGCGATCGGGACGCCCCTCGCCCGGTCGCTTGCGGCAATATCGCGCCATGATCGAATCGAGCGGCCGCACCGTCGCCG
>CAYPWK010000152.1:3113-12017 GCA_964414365.1 uncultured Burkholderia sp. | reverse complement strand
TTGCCGTGCTTCATTTCCGTCTTGATGTTCTTCGAGACGTCCTCACGGGATGTTCCTTTCCGCAGTGGCATGATGCTCTCCTTCTGTACGTTTCGGACTCGTTCACCGATACTTCGGTGTACTGACGAATCCAGCAACGCCCATTCCTGGAACCGAACCACAGCCGCGAAGCCGCCCGCACCCATGAACCGACGCGAGCCTCACGCCTCGATACGTCGCCTCGTCATGCCGAGGAGCCCCGCCATCGCCTCGCGCGCGCCCTCCACGTCGCGCGCGCGTATTGCGTCGAAGACCGCCGTATGCTCGCCGAGCGCGGCGTTGAAGACTTCGGCGCGTTTCGCGTTCAGGCGCAGCTGCGCCTCCAGCGTGCGCTCGATCACCGGGCCGAGCGGCATCAGTAGCTCATTGCTGCTCGCGGCTAGTACTCCGAGATGAAAGCGCAAATCCGCGCGCACCCATTCGTCGACATTGCGCGCCGCCGCCATCGCCGAGTGTGCGTCGGTGAGCGCGCGCATCGTCTCGTCCGTCTGCGCGCGCGCCGCCAGCGCGGCGGCGTAAGGCTCCACCATTTCGCGCATCTCTTGAAGCTTGAGCGCGAACTCGAGCGGCGAGGCCACCTGCGAGTACCACTCGAGCAAGTCGGCGTCGAGCAGGTTCCAGGCATGACGTGGCCGTACACGCGTGCCGACCTTCGGCCGCGATTCGACGAGCCCTTTCGACGTCAGTGTGCGCAGCGCCTCGCGCAGCACCGTGCGGCTGACGCCAAACGCCTCCATCAACTCCGCCTCGCGCGGCAGCGTCGATGTGGGTGCATAGTCGCCGCGCAAAATGCCGGTCGCAAGGAGGTAGGCAACGCGCCCATGCAGATCGCGCTGAATGATCGTTCTCCCTAGATTGGATGTGTGTGCTCTTGTGGATGTCCGACGCTTTCAATGCGCCGACGACGGCGATTATCGCGACATTCAGAAAAAGCGCAACCCCACGTCAGATTTAGATGAATAGTGCTATTAATAGTACTTCAAAGCGAATTCGTGTACCATTCGCCCTCAACCACAGCCGCCTCAGCAATCGCCAGAGCGGTGCCGGCGCTGTTGCCAATCGTCAGTGGAATCGTAGGAGACAGGAGAACCCTCGCCCATGAAAATCACCAAGCTCGAAACGTTCGTCGTCCCGCCGCGCTGGCTGTTTCTCAAGATCGAAACCGACGAGGGCATCGTCGGCTGGGGCGAGCCTGTCGTCGAGGGGCGCGCGCATACGGTCGAAACCGCAGTCCAAGAGCTGGCCGACTACCTGATCGGCAAAGATCCGCTGGCCATCGAGGATCACTGGCAAGTCATGTATCGGGCCGGCTTCTACCGCGGCGGTCCCATCTCGATGAGCGCCATCGCCGGCATCGACCAGGCGCTGTGGGACATCAAGGGCAAGCATCATGGGGTGCCTGTACACGCGCTGCTCGGCGGGCAAGTTCGCGACAGGATCAAGGTTTATTCCTGGATCGGGGGCGACCGGCCGAGCGACGTTGCCAACAATGCGCGCGCCGTCGTTGAGCGAGGCTTCAAGGCGCTGAAGATGAACGGCTCGGAGGAAGTGCAGATCGTCGACACGTTCGAGAAGGTCGAGCGCGTCATCGCGAATGTCGCCGCGGTGCGCGAGGCGGTCGGCCCCCACGTCGGCATCGGCGTGGACTTCCACGGGCGTATTCACAAGCCGATGGCAAAAGTGCTCGCCAAGGAGCTCGATCCGTATAAGCTGCTCTTCATCGAAGAGCCCGTCCTCTCTGAGAACGCGGAGGCGCTGCGCGACATAGTCAACCAGACCAATACGCCCATCGCGCTCGGCGAGCGGCTCTACTCGCGCTGGGACTTCAAGCACATTCTCGCGGGTGGGTACGTCGACATCCTCCAGCCCGATGCCTCACACGCGGGCGGCATCAGCGAATGCCGCAAGATCGCGACGATGGCCGAAGCCTATGACGTCGCCATCGCCCTGCATTGCCCGCTCGGCCCCATCGCGCTCGCGGCCTGCCTGCAGATCGACGCGGTCAGCTACAACGCGTTCATCCAGGAGCAAAGCCTCGGCATTCACTACAACCAAGGCAACGATCTGCTCGACTACATCCGCAACCCCGAGGTCTTCAAATACGAGGACGGCTTAGTGTCGATCCCGCAAGGCCCCGGGCTCGGCATCGACGTCGACGAAGCGAAGGTGCGCGAAATGGCGAAGATCGGCCATCGCTGGCGCAACCCGGTCTGGCGCCACGAGGACGGCAGCGTCGCTGAGTGGTGATCCAAAAGTCGTCACCGTGCGGCCGTAACCCGTAGCGCGAGCGACGTAACACCGCGGGCAATCCTGACCTAGTTGCGTCGCCCGCTAAGCGTTGCGCGAATTGCGCCTCATCGGCAAAGCCTCACCACATTGGGCGGCGCGCGTCTGAGCATCGCCAGCGCCGTCCAGTCGATGCCTCGCTCAAGTTCGAAACGACAGGTAGGCCCACGCGTCAAGATCTGACTCAGAATGGCCTGCTCCGTGGCCGCAGTGTGCCCCCACGGTATCGTGTCCATGTCCTGTAGCAGGCGCCGCAGCACGGCCGGATCGATGCGATCGGCGAAGTGAGCGATCAAGAAGTGTTTGGCGCGCCGGAACCGAGCGCCGGTGTCGGCCAGATGTGTGGCCAAGGCCGCCGCGCCGCAGGTCGCCACAGCGATCCCGGGGACGTGCCGCACAATCAGCGCGCATATTCCGCGCAGTATCGCCCCCCCGGAAGCCACGATCTGTTGCAGGTCATCCTCCAAGTCCGAGCGCTTGAACAGACAGGCCGCAAGCAAGTCATGACCGACGTGAAAACTGTCCTGGCGGGCAAGCCGCGCAAGCGCCTCGCGCGGCCACATCGCCGCCAGGAACAGGCACGCCTGCCGGACGTACTCATAGCGGTCCCGCCAGCGGCGCTCGTCCTGGGCGCAACTCTCCAACCAGTGCGCGTACCTGTCGATCAGCCTCCAGCCGTAGTCCATGCCACCGTGCAGGCAGCGCAGGATCAGCCCACGCACGACACGGCTCCGCGCAATAGCGCTGACGGCCGAAGACATCGGCAAGGTGTGCAATGCGACATACTGCGGCGCGTCCTCGAAGACTGCCCGGTACTGGACCAGCGTGGCGACCACCGACTCCCAATCCGGTCCGCCAAAATGCTCGGCAAAACCGTCGACCGCGTCGTTCTCGACATACGAGAAATCGTACGAGGCGTCGAAGAGAAAACGCGTGGCGACCACAAAGCGTTTGATGTCTTCGTAATGCCAGCCGCCTGACTCTGGCATCACGAGGCGGATGAACAGCGTCCAAGTGCCCAACGCCTGCTCGCGCCTAACCGTCAGCCCCGGGAACATCCACGTGCGAAATCGATGGAGGAACACCTCGAACGCCAGAATCCGCGCGATCTCATCACCGGGGCAATCGGGCGGCTCTGTCCATTCCACGTTGATATGGGAAGGCGTGAACACATAGCTGGCCTTGTGCGTCCCCATCGGGATCTGAATCTCGAGTAGTTCTCGTTCGAAGCGCAGAACCTTCGTCGAACGACTACTGAACGTCGAGCAAAAGTGCACGAGTGCCTGTACCCGCTGCGGCATCTGCCGCGTATCCAGGCGCAGCCCCGCCAAGGACCACTGGTGCAGGAGGTTGTGAAGAACGTGCGGATTCTCGTAGCGCGGACAAGCTTCGCGGGGAGCCGCAATGGCATCAAACTCGGAACGCCAGTTGCGGTCATCTATCGCAAACGACTTGGGCATCTGCTCGTCATGCCACTGGCTCAGCCATATCTGAAAGCGATGAAGCACTACGTCATCGCGGTCAGACAGCGGCCGCGTGCTCAGCAGTGCAATCCATTGCTGCATCACCACGAGGTAGCGCTGATAGCTGCCAGCATCGCGCTCCTCCGCCGCACGAGCCAGCAATCCTTTCAGCGAGACGTCATAGGTCTCGATTAGCGATCCCCAGATCTGCTCGGCGATGTCCTTCAGATCGGCTTCGCACAGCGCGTTACGCAGGCTCGAGTAGGCGTGATTCAGCTGCTGCGAGAGCCGCGCCGTCTCGTCACCGGCAGCCAGAATGCCCCGGAACGACGCCACAGCCTGCCGGAACCTCTCCACCGGTTGCAGCACGGCCGAATGATCCAGCACCCGCAGGGCCAGTAGGACTGCGCTGGGGATCGGCAGCCCCAATGAATGGATGGATTCAATTGACTCGACAGATAAGCCGCTTTCAAAAGCGCGTGCTAACGCATTCAGGTAGGACACCGTTTCATCCGTCCCGTAGACCGGCAGCCGTGCACATTCCGCGCTGACGAGAGATACGGTGTCCAAGATCAGCACGGCGTTGTCTCGCTTCCGCGCAGCCAGCTGCATGGCTGCCGACTTGAGCAACGAGGATAGCGTCCTTTGTGGTACCCAAGACGCCGCCCCTTCGCAGTACAGCAACGCCATGACGAGCCGCAAATCGCCGCTTTCGACTAGTCGGCCCAATTCGGACGACAGCGCGGACAGCGTGGGCAGTTCGCGCCACGGCTCCGAATACGACACGCTGGCGGCTCGTTCATAGGCTTTTGCGAATTCTGTGCGCGCGCATAGTCCTCCAGCGTATCCCGAATGCCGCGACCGCCGGATCTGCGCGAGCAAGGACGGGGACCGCACCGCGCCGTCGACCCGTTGCATCCACAGTGTCGCCGTCGGCTGTTCGGTGCGCGCGAGCAATCGTTCTTTGACCTCGTTGGCCAGCGGCAGCCGGTGCAGCTCCGAAAGGGCGTCAGTGCAGTCAGGGGCAATTTCGCCGTTGGGAGTCAGCACCTCGTCCGTGAAGACGAGAGCGCAGTCGTCGGGCAAGACCAGTTCTCGGCGAACTTCCGTCCGAATTGATCGCAGCATCGTGGCGTCGCCCAGGACGCAGGTTCCGCGATCAAATACAACACAGTCCGCCCCGGCCCGCACACGCCGCGTGTCTGTTCTCACGCAGGTAACCTTCTGCTGTCGAAACATGATGCCGGCATGTTCCTCCGCGTTGCCCTCGTCCACCATGACCACCGCCACAGCGGCCTGCTCTTGCGCATCGAGAGCGAGATATCGACGCCACGCGCTCATGAGGTCCGGCGCGACCAACGCGTGGCCGGCGGATCCCGCGCCAAGTATCAATAGCCCCGCTTCCACGACGTCATAGTGTCGGGTCAGCGCTTCGTAGCAATCGTCGGTAAGCGCTGCGCGCTCACGAAAGGCCGCATCAGGATGTGCCGGCCGGGCCTGCAGTAGATGCAATCGCCGAGCAGGCGTCTCACGCAAATGTCGTCCCCGCCAGAGCCTGAGGCCAGTAGAAGCCGGACGCAAGGCCAGGCTCGTCGGCCGCGAGCCCGTGCTCTGGGCGCTGGCGAAGCCGAAGCCCATCGTATGGGCGGTGTTCATCAGTCGCTGATCGCGCGGCATGATGGTAGTGACGGAGACCAGGCCCAGCGCCGTCTCGAGGCCCCATTCGCAATCGATCGCCGCGAAGTCGAATGTTTCCATCAGCGCGGCACACGCCGCCTCCATTCGATCCAAGACCACTGTGTCCAGATACGGCGAGTGATTGAGGCCGACATCATCAGCAACGTCGATTTTCAGCAGCGGCTGCACAAAGCATGAGATGGCCTCGGAATGAACGGATCGACCTGAAAGCGCCTGCTGACGGCGTGCATGCTCGGTCGATCCGCTCAAGGCCACGGAGGCGATGCGCTGTGCGAGATCTTCCGGCGCGAGGCAGATGACGCTTTCATAGCCCCCGGCGTTGACATGATCCGTCAAGTCCTCCATGCCAGCGCTGCGCACGATCCAGGGCGCCGGGCCGCAGACCTGCTCCACCTCGTACGTCAGCCGCGGAAACGCCTCCGCCAATGAGGCGGCGTAGGCCGACACCGAACGTTCCGCCTGCAGAAAGGCGCCCGTCAAAGCGGTCGGCAGCGGGGCGATCGGAAAGGTGGGCAGGACGAGATCGCTTAATGAATCGATCTTGCGAATCTGCAGAAGCCGATTGAGCTTGGGACCGTAGCACTGTTGTTCGTCTGTATTCATAAGATGGCGGAGTTCTGATGAATGGGTACGGCCGCACGGCGTCGCAGCAGACTGGCGCTTGAGGCATGTCAACGCCGAAGTTTTTTGCGGGTTTGGATGTCGCGGGGCTGCTTCAGTCAATAGATGCCCGGTGATCTCCGCTGACCGATTTCCGTGTCACAGTCCCTGACATCCATGTTCTCACTTTGAGTAGCATCATCAATGGACCGGATACCGTCGTCCGGCACATCGCCTAGGAATCCACCGCTCTGATGAGCCCACAGCCGCGCATAGAGGCCGCCTTGCGCCAGCAGCGTCGAGTGGTCGCCTTGTTCGACCACTCGGCCTTCGTCAAGTACGATCAGCCTGTCCATCGCCGCAATCGTAGACAGCCGATGCGCGATGGCAATCACCGTCTTGCCCTCCATCAAGCGGTAGAGGCTTTGCTGGATCGCGGCTTCCACTTCGGAGTCGAGCGCACTGGTGGCCTCGTCGAGCAGTAAGATCGGCGCATCCTTGAGCATCACGCGCGCAATCGCGAGACGCTGACGCTGACCGCCAGAGAGCTTGACGCCGCGCTCGCCCACGTGCGCCTCGTAGCCGCGGCGGCCGCTTGCATCCCTCAGGTCCTGAATGAACTCGTGCGCCTCGGCACGCATGGCCGCTGCCTCGATCTGCGCCTGCGTAGCATCGGGTCGGCCGTAGGCCACGTTGTCGGCCACCGATCGGTGCAAGAGCGCTGTGTCCTGTGTGACCATGCCGATATTGCTGCGCAGCGAGACCTGCGTAACGTGCGCGATGTCCTGTCCATCAATCCGAATGCGGCCGCTCTCCACGTCATGAAAGCGCAGCAGCAAGTTCACTAGCGTCGACTTTCCAGCACCCGAGCGGCCGACCAAGCCGATCTTTTCGCCAGGCTTGACTGTCAGGTTCAGGCCGTCGATCACTCGGCGACCGGCGGCGGCGTAGCGAAAGCTCACATGCTCGAAGCGCACCTCGCCGCGCTGCACATCGAGAACGGTGGCGTCGGCAGCGTCAAGCACGGTGCGCGGGCGCGTCAGCGTCTTGATACCGTCCTGCACTGTGCCGATGTTCTCGAACAGGCTCGTCATCTCCCACATGAGCCAGTGCGACATGCCTTGCAGCCGCAATGCCATCGCGATGGCGGCAGCGACGGCCCCCACGCCCACCGCGCCGTGCGACCACAGCCATAGCGCCGTACCCGTCATGCCGGCCGTGAGGCCCATGCTCAGCAGATGGTTCGCAATGTCGAAGGCGCTCACGAGGCGCATCTCGCTGTAACCGCTCTGCATGAACTCGCGCATCGCCTCGCGCGCGAAGGTAGCCTCGCGCTGCGCGTGCGAGAACAGCTTGACGGTGGCGATGTTCGTGTAGGCGTCGGTCACGCGCCCGGTCATCAATGCGCGCGCGTCGGCCTGCGCCTTAGCGACCTTGCCCAGGCGTGGCACGAAATAGAACAGCGAGGCGGTGTATAAGCCGAGCCATATCACGAAGGGCCACACTAGTTGAGCATCGAGCACGCCGACCAAGACGATCATGGTTGCAACGTAGACGCCCATGGCGACAAGAACGTCGGCCAGCACGAAAATGGTTTCGCGAACCGCGACGGCGGTTTGCATCACTTTGGCCGTGATGCGGCCTGCGAACTCGTCCTCGTAGAACGCCATGCTCTGGCCTAGCATGAGCCGGTGGAAGTTCCAGCGCAGCCGCATTGGCAAGTTGACGGTGAGTGTCTGGTGCTTGACGACCGTCTGCAACGCCACCACCGCGATACTGACCGCCAGTAATGCAGCCAGCCACAGCAGAACGTCACCATGCTCGGCCCACAGGCGCGACGGCGCTTGGGTGCCGAGCCAATCGACGATGCGCCCGAGCATTGCAAAGAGCAACGCTTCGAAGGCCGACATGGCAGCCGTGAGTACAGCCATGGCGGCAATTTTGCCACGTGCGCCCTGCATACAGGCCCACAGGAAGGCAAAGAAACCCTGGGGCGGCAGCGGTGGTTCTGCCGTAGGAAACGGGTGAAGTAGTTTTTCGAAAAAGCTGAACAAGTTACTAGCCCTCAAACAGTCCGCGACTGTTGCTACGCATCCCGACGGCGGAAGATGTGGATGATTCACAAACATGGGGAGATGAGCAGAGAGGACGTGCCGCTTGTCACATTGGTCCATCGTCGTGACCATAACGGCACCGCCGGTTTGGCAAGTAGAGAGCAGATCGGCGACATGCATAATCCAGCCGGCATGCTCGCGTACTAAGAGGCCAAAATATTCCCTTCCGCGAAATGAACGTATCGCAGCTCGGCATGCAAAGCCGCATTAAATATGTTTACGAACGACGAGTCAAAGACTATTCAAAATTTTTTTCTTCCACCGGACAAACTTCGCCATCACAAATGCAGAACCTAGGACCGGTCCTATTTTTTAATCCTTTCTCTCTATGAAGGCGCAGCATGTGGCACATGCCCGCGCCCTTCGCATCAACCTCTAAGCTAATCAGCACTCTCGATTTATGCTTATCCTTTGAATCCACACATCTTTATCTTAAAAATATCCTGCCGGATCACCGCTGTTAGCACCCCAGGCAATTGAGCGACTTTTTTCCATAACATCAAATAAATTGGTAGACTCTTAAAAATGAGATGAATAGAATCGTCCCTGCACGCAGCGGCCACCTGTGACTACATGCCCTATCCCAGCGGATTGAACGGCACTCTGACTATCCAGGCCAACGCACTGAGAATTGCTCGCCTCATCGCTCATGAGGCAACTGGTCATACGGGCGTCTCGCGAGTGTGGCGATCCGCTGCGACTTG
>CAYPWK010000152.1:0-3103 GCA_964414365.1 uncultured Burkholderia sp. | reverse complement strand
GCGACTTGAAGATCCATTTGAACCGGCCCACTGATATGACGCCAACCTTCATTCGCCAGCTCATTCTCCACACGATCTGCAATGTGACCGGCGAGGAGCCAAAGGATATTGCAGCCCTCGACGAAGTTGAATTGAATGCCCGCGATTGGGAGCAAGTCTTCAGCCGACTAGAAGCGGCCCTCGACATTCACACCGGCAGGTTGACGTCAACTGAACAATCAATCTCCATTGCCGCGTTAGTACGCGAGCTGCACGACAAGCTTGCTGGCGACAGCATCTTCTGACCCGCGTCCCGACCAACGGTCTGCCGTTCGAAGCTGTCATCGTCATGATTACTGAGGGCTCGATCCGCATATGCGGCGCCTTTCCATTGGGCTACGTTCACGGATTCGAGGATCCGATGACCGTGCTAGGACGGTGTCAACCCGGCAAACTCGTCGGTGCTGAGCTGATGCTGAAGGCGGAGCAGAACGAGGATCGAAAGTCCTTCCTGCGGGAAGCTGATGTTGATTGAGGGGCGCTGGCGCATGAATGAAAACTTGAGCATTCACTAGCGGCCGGTACTAGGAGCCGACGCACACGAAGGGCCGAGGGTAAATGGCCCATCCCTGGCGGCCCCTCAGTTTGACATACCGTCAATGCGCCGGACTACGGCACAAACAAAGCTCACGCAGGCGGCATATGCGCCAGCACCGCCGCCGCGATGAACACGCCCAGTATCACCAATGCCTCGAGATGCAGCACATTGTTGAACGTGTGCGCATCCGCCGTCGACGCCGAGCGGCGCAGGCGCGGCAGCACCGACATCCGGTTCAGCCCGCCGAGCACGACGGCGAGCAACACGAGCCCGACCTTGAGCGCCAACACATGGCCCCACGTGCTCGTGTGCAGCGCGGAGAGCGCGCCGCCGAGGCCGCGCTCGGCGTTGACGAGTCCCGTCGCCGCCACGACGACGAACGCGACGAGCGAGGTCATCGATATGAAGCCGGCCACCCGGATCATGGCGCCGCGCGTCGTCGACCCTTCGAGCGCGGGCAGCACCACAAAGCCGCCGGCCAACACGAGGCCTCCCCACACTGCCGTCGATAGCACGTGCAGAACTTGTGTCGCGGCCGCGAACGATAGCGTGCCCGCGTCCGCCGCATGGCCAAGCAACGCGGCGCCGCACGCGCAAGCGAGTGCCGCGAGCCCCATCGCGAAACGGCCGAGCGGCCCGCCGCGGTACATACAGGCCGCAATCACGAGCACGGCCGCGCCCGCGAAAGCCACGCACCAGGCATGGCCGACGTGCGTCTTCACCAGGACATCGGGAAGATAAGCAACGCCGTCCACCAATCCGGTCCCGCTTATCGAGGCGGCCTCATAGAGGAGCCAACCGCCGTCGGAAAGCACCAGAACAAGCGCGGCCACGACAATTGACGAGCGCGCCCGGTGCCATGCCGTATGCGAAGAAGCACTGCGGACCCCGGCACCATCCCCGGCAAGCCATCGCTCGAAAAGCACCGAGCCGACGGCCAGTGCGAAAGCAATGTTCATCAACGCCGCGAGCGCGGCCTGGCCGATCAGCAATCCGTCCGCACTCATCGTTTGGCGCACCCCGCGCGGATCGGCGATAGGCGGCGAGCGTCGGGATGCGACGGTGTGCCGCATGGCACGCGGGAGGACGGTCGAGCAAGCTTCATGTGCGGTCGATCGAAAGGGAAACGACGGGAAGGCGAGAGTGTACGCTGTCGGAAGACCGCCGCGGGTGACGAGAGTTCACGCGCGGCGCCTCGCGGCCGCACAGCCGCCCGTCGCGTTTCCGGGCGATTCGCCGACCCGGCGCCATGAGTCGCCCGGACGCCTGACATGCGACAAATGCGCAATTGACGGGTAATTCACGCGCCATTGCGATGCAATTAACGCGCGACAAATTGTCGCGGGAACGCATCGGACTGGCGGACGGGCATGCGCAACAAATAGCTCGTGACTGGCATCGATGATAGAATGCTGCGCTGCGTCGCAACGCCGCAGCCGGAAGGTGGCAAAACGCCACAGCCGGAAGGTGACGAGAAGCAATCAGCGGCGGCGAACGGCTACGCGCCGAGCCCACATCCGGCAGTCACGATCCAATCACAGAGAGCCACCGGGCCGATCGAAGTCCGGCAGGTCCCACGAATAACGATGGAGTTACGCGTGTCTTCAAGACGCATTTTCCGCCCGCTACTCGCCCTGCTGTTGATTGGCGGGGCCAGTCTCTCATGTAGCGTGCAAGCGCAGACGCAACCCCAAGCCCCCGATACGATGGAGCAGCGCGTGCAGGGTTGCACGGCGTGTCACGGCAGCCATGGGCAGGGCACGGACAACGACTATTTCCCGCGCCTTGCGGGCAAGCCGGCCGAGTACCTGTTCAACCAGTTGCAGAATTTTCGTGAAGGCCGGCGCAAGTATCCGCCGATGAACTACCTCGTCACGTACCTTTCAGACGACTATCTGCATCAGATCGCCGACTACTTCTCGAAGCAGCGTCCGCCCTATCCGGACCCGTCGAACGCTACTGTGTCGGCTGATACGCTCGCACGCGGCAAGCAGATCGTGCTGAACGGCGATCCGTCGAAGAACATTCCGGCCTGCGCGTCCTGCCACGGCAAGGCGCTGACCGGCATGGAGCCTGCCATTCCAGGTCTCGTCGGCCTGCACCAGGACTACATGAGCGCGCAACTGGGCGCCTGGCGTACGGGCACGCGTCACGCGAAAGCCCCCGACTGCATGCATGAAATCGCGACGCGGCTCTCGGACGACGACGTGAACGCCGTCGCCGCCTGGCTGTCGACGCAGCGCGCTCCCCACAATCCCGTTCCGGCTCCGGCCCGCTCGATGAAGACTCCGCTTGCCTGCGGCAGCGAACCGCAATAAAGCGCGAGGAGAGACATAAACATGAAACGCAAGTCCCTGTTCGCCCTCACGGCCGTCGTCGTCGCGGCCGCGGCGCTCGGCTCCGTCCTCTGGACGGGCGGCGATAACCTGCACAACGGCACGGCTGTCGCGGCTACGCCCGCCGATCAAGCCGCGCTCGTGAAGCGCGGCGAGTACCTGGCCCGCGCCGGCGACTGCATCGCCTGTC
>CAYPWK010000151.1:10530-12020 GCA_964414365.1 uncultured Burkholderia sp. | reverse complement strand
GTCAATCTGCTGCGCGATCTGCAGCGCGAGCTGTCGTTATCGATGCTTTTCGTTGCGCACGATCTCGCTGTCGTGAAGGCGATCAGTCATCGCGTGCTCGTCATGTACCTGGGCCGCGTGATGGAGATCGGCGAACGTGAGGCGCTCTATAAGGCGCCGCAACATCCCTACACACGCGCGCTGCTCTGCGCCGTTCCCGTTCCTGATCCCGCGGTCGAGCGAAACCGTGGACGCCTGTTGCTGCAAGGGGATCTGCCGTCGCCGCTCGCACCGCCGACGGGCTGCGTTTTCCGTACGCGTTGCCCCGACGCGATCGGCGCTTGCGAGCAACGAGTGCCTCCACTGCAGTCCGTCGACGATCGATGTGGACGCGTGGCCTGCATTCGCGTGGCGCGCAGCTAGCGCTCGCCGAGTGCGCTCTCGGGGCTCCGTGCTCCACGTTTGCCCGGTGCGCCGAAGGCAAAAAGCCCGCACATAAGCGGACGCCCGGCACTCCATTCGAAAACCGGTTCTATCGGTGCGACCAGCGTCGCGCCGAGGAAAGCGCTCGTCGGCTCGATTCGCGGTGGGCGCGTGAGGACGCTTGCCACGATGAGCCGGCAAGCAACGTTGAACGCTTACAAAGAGACTGGGATGAAGAGAGACGCATCGCTTGCCGCTGCCAAGCGGCTATTCGCATTGATGTTGAGTTTGCCGTTGATGGCCGAAGCGGGTTATGTTCATGCCGACGAACCGCAGACCACGGGCGTTGCCGTTGCGCCTGCAACCACCCCGCCTGCGGACGTCGCCAACATCGATGTCATTCAGGTACCGCCCGTAGCCGCGCCGCCGTCACCGACGAGCCAGCGGAGCAGCAAGGGCTTGATCGGCGACAGCCATTTCGATTTGGAATTTCGCAACTACACGGACTACCTTCACGATAACGACGGCAATCACCGGCATGCGTGGGTCGATAGTGTCCAGGCGCGGTTTCAATCAGGCTTCACGACGGGGCCGATCGGATTCGGCTTCGACGCATCGCTATTTGCCGCCCTGAAGCTGGATGGCGGTCATGGCGCTGGCAATATGGTGTTTGTCGGCAAGCATGGCGGCGGGTCGAACCGCCTCGCATGGGCGTACCCGGGCGCGTACGACCTGAAGGCGCGCATATCGGAGACGGTGTTCAAATACGGGTTACATAACGTTTCCAATCCGTTTCTCGACCCGCACGACAATCGCGCGCTGCCGCCCGCGTTTCTCGGCACGTCGATGCTGAGCCGCGAATTCGAGCGATTGACGCTGCAAGCGGGCAGCTTTACGAAGGTCGACGCGCGCGGGCATACGAACCTCTCCAATCTCAGCACATCATATGGTGGTGTTCGGTTCCAGCGGGTCAGCTATGCGGGCGGCACCTGGGATTATTCGCCGAACGGGTCCACCTCGCTTTTTGCGGATCAGGCCGACGATGTCTGGCGCCAATACTACGCGTCGATTCAGCACAGCGTGGGCCG
>CAYPWK010000151.1:0-10430 GCA_964414365.1 uncultured Burkholderia sp. | reverse complement strand
GGATGGGGAGCGGACGCGTCGTCGACGGCAAACCGCTATGGGCCGAATGGCCCCGCGTTCAGTGCGATCTACCGCAAGAACGGGCAGCCGGTGCACGGACGACATCACGAGTTCGGCTTCGTGCCATCGTACGTCGTTCAGCGCGGCCGGTTCAAGGATACGAAAGTGACGGTGCTAGCCATGTGGCACGTTGGATCGGCTTATTACTCAGATCCGACGAGCCAGGTCTACAGGCTCGTCGTGACGGTGCCGATGAACGTTTTTTGAAAGGCGCGTCGCATTAGCGACCATGCTGTTCGCCGGAGAGCTCGGCGCCATGCGCACGGATCGCCGCAATCAATTCGGCCGCCGTGATTTCGTAGCGTACCTCACGATGGATGCCGGGCTTGCGCTCGTCGATTTCGATCAGAAGAATGCTTTTGCCGTCTTCTGACGTTTCGAGCCGTAATGAGCGTACTTCGCGTCCGCTCGTCTCTTCGATTTCAGTGAGCAGGGTCATCGCCCCTGAAGAACGGGTGGTGCGCATCGAAAGTTTCCTCGTGTCGTAGGGTGAAGCGATTGTACGGGCTTTGTATGTCAGTGCCCGCATCGATTATCTGTGTGCGCCGGCACTGTCAGTGCGGGGCAGCAAACACGGCGCGCGAGAAGCCACGGCGATGCAAGACCGACATCGACCCATTTCACGTCGATGAGTGTAACGCGAACTGCTAACGCGCCAGCGTCTTTTTAAAGTGCACGAACACCGCGCACCCAGGCACCAACGGTGCGCGATACAGCGTCCCATGGCTCACCAATGTGCGTTGCCGCTCTGCCAGATTTAAACGGCCGGGCACGTTGGCGCGCAGACGTCGGCTAAGTCGCGCGGGGCGCCCGTGCCGGTCAGGCCAAATGCAAACGCTCGTTCTCGATCAGCGCATGCGCCATATCCCACGCGTCGCGCGCGGCATCGACACGCCCGCTCATCTGGCGCGCAAGCGTCGCGCCATCGAGCAGCAGCGCACAGCGGCGAGCGAGCCTGGCGGCCGTCTCGCTGTCGAAGCGTTCACTGAGGATGCGCTCGATCACATGGACGAACGCGCGCCGCTGCGCGGCGGATGCGGCGAGGATTTCGTTTTCCTCGGCATGGAATTCGGCCGCCGCGTGAATGAAAATGCTGCCGGTGAACGTTTCCGAGCGGAACCACGCATCGTGCCAGAGAAAAATCGCATGGAGTTTATCCAGCACGTCTGAATGCGGGGCTGCCGCCGCCGCAATACCGGCGGCGAGCGCGGCGCCTTGCTCGTTGAGCACCTCGACGACGAGCCGGCTTTTCGACGGGAAGTGTTTATACATCGTCATCTTCGCCACGCGCGATTCGGCGATGATGCGATCGATTCCGACCGCGTGAAAGCCGAACGTCGAAAACAATCGAGTGGCGGTCTCGATCAGCGCTTTCTTTTTTTCACTCATTTTTGGCCCGCTTGATAATGTCAAAGTTATACGTTCTCGCGCCGAAGGACGTCTGCCGAGGCGTTTTCTGCGGAGAAAACGATATTTTCGGGAAACCTTCCCGCCGGCAGGCGATACGCATCGGTCGCCGCGCACTCTCTCAATGCACAGCGATGAGCGGAACCTCTGCTATTCAAATCTAAGAGCGTCGCGAAATCAAGCCCCCGCTTTATTAATCGTGCGGGCACTCGGTTTATTTTTTTGCACCGGATGAGCCTGTTCGTGATGAATCGACGTCCAAGGACTGAATTAAATGGGGCGTTCTGCGACGATTCTCGTTGCCCTCGGCGCTTGATGCCTCATTGCAGCGATTGGCATCGTGCTTGCACCGCTCCAGCACCGGGTTGGGAGAGTGGCGGGTAAGGAGGCCAAACCTGTAACAAGAGGCCCCGCAGCATGGCATACTCCGGCCATTCGAAAAAGAATGAAGGATTCATTCATGAAACCCACGCTTCGCTCCGCTGTTGGATGCGCCGCCGCCTTGCGAGTGGCATGCGCCGCCGCGCTTTGCTCGGCGCTCGCGGCCTGCGGCGGAAGTGCGCCGCTCTTCACGAGCGACGGGCGCCCAACGACGCTTGTCCAATGTCCGGCTCAAAACCCGGCGAGCAACTGCACGGACAATGCGCGCGGTATCTGCGGGGGTGACATCGATGTCATCAGGGTGTCCGTCGATAACGGCATGCGCAACCTCGTCTTTGCCTGCAAGGCGCACTAGCCGCGCTTTGCACTTTTGCGCGCGCCGCTGGTCATACCCGTACCCCATTGCAATCAGCTAGGAGGCGATTTTCTATGGCGACATATAGGCAGCTCACGGAACAACTGGCGAAGGTGCAGGCGCAGATGGCAGCCGCGCGCGAAAAGGAAATGGCCGCGGCCATTGAGCAGATCAAGGAGCAGATTGCGGAATACGGAATTACGGCAGAGGAGCTGGGCTTCGCGAGCAGGCGCGCGGGCGGAGTAAGGTCGGCGAAATCGGCGCCCAAATACCGCAACCCGCAGACGGGGCAGACCTGGAGCGGCCGCGGACGCAGGCCGGCGTGGCTCGGTAAGCGCCCGGACAGGTTCCTGATCAAGGACTGAAACCAGCGCTATGACCGCGCATAAAGTCATCTATGACACCGATCCCGGTGTCGACGACGCGATGGCGCTCGTTTTTGAGGCGCTGCACCCGGACATCGAACTGATCGGGGTCACGAGCGTCTTCGGTAACGCGACAATCGATACCACCACGCGTAACGCTTGCTATCTGGCGGGACGTTTCGCACCCGGGGTGCCCGTGGCAAGAGGAGCGTCCGCTCCGCTCGAGATCGAACCGCCGTTGCCGCTGGCCGCGATTCACGGCGATGATGGGCTCGGAAATGCCGGCTCGAGCGCGGACGGCGCCGTATCGCCGGATGCGCGTGCAGCATCGCGTTTCATTATCGACAGCGTTCTTGCGCATCCGGCGCAGGTGACGATCGTTGCGGTAGGACCGCTGACGAATCTCGCGCTGGCGCTCGCCGAAGATCCCTCGATCGCTTCGCTCGTGAAGCAGGTGATCGTAATGGGCGGCGCGTTCGGCGTCGGCGGCGTGAACGGCAACGTCACGCCTGCGGCCGAAGCGAACATGTTCGGCGATCCTCATGCAGCGGATCTCGTGTTCGGCGCGGCGTGGCCGGTCACCATCGTCGGTCTTGACGTAACGCACCGGGTCATCATGACGACGGCGTACCTCGCATCGATTCGCGATCGCGGCGGTGACCCCGGCCGCTTCATTTGGGATATCTCGCGGCATTACGAAGCTTTTCATCGCGACACTGAGAATCTGGCCGGCATCTACGTTCATGATGCTTCGGCTGTCGCGTATCTGCTCGCCCCGGAACTCTTTACGATACGCAAAGGGCCGGTGCGCGTGCTGACCGAGGGCATTGCCGCGGGGCAGACGATCCAGAAGCCCGAGGGGATGCCGTGCGCGGCGCCGGCATGGGATTCGCGCCCCTCGTGCAACGTCTGCGTGGGCGTCGATGCCGATGGCGTCCTCGCGCTTTACGAACGCGTGCTCTGCGCCGCGCGCTCACCCGATCGATGACGCTTTTCCGCCGCGCGGCCGTCAAGTCGCGGTCGTTTCTGTCTGATCCCGGAAACGCTCACCCTGAACGGCGCGCCGGCAGGGACCGTCATTGCGCCGCAACGCGCGAAAGGTCCGCCTCGACCATCATTTTGCAGAGACCCTCGAGGGTCGTATGCGGGCGCCAGCCGAGCGTCTCGCGCGCTTTGTCGGCGCAGCCGATCAGCAGATCGACCTCGGCTGGCCGATAGAAACGCGGGTTGACTTCGACGAGCACGTCGCCGGACTTCATGTCGACACCGCGCTCCCGTTCGTCCTTGCCGGTCCATTCAATTCGATAGCCGGCCGCCTCGAAAGCCATGCCGACGAAGTCGCGCACCGTTTCAGTGCGCTGCGTCGCGAGGACGTAAGTATCGGGCTCGTCGGCTTGCAACATGCGCCACATGCCTTCGACATACTCGCGGGCATAGCCCCAGTCGCGCTTTGCGTCGAGGTTACCGAGCTCGAGCTTGTCGAGCTTGCCGAGCTTGATGCGTGCGACGGCGTCGGTGATCTTGCGCGTGACGAATTCGAGGCCGCGCAACGGCGATTCGTGATTGAACAGGATGCCGCAGGCTGCGAAGATGCCGTACGACTCGCGATAGTTGATCGTCGTCCAATGGGCGAAGAGCTTGGCGACGCCGTATGGACTGCGCGGATAGAACGGCGTGCTTTCCGTTTGCGGGATCGCTTGCACCATGCCGAACATTTCCGACGTGGACGCCTGATAGTAGCGAATGCCGCGATCGACGATACGGATCGCTTCGAGCAGATTCAGCGCGCCGACGCCGGTGACTTCGGCGGTCGTCACGGGTTGGTCGAACGAAACGCCGACGAAGCTTTGCGCGGCGAGATTGTATAGCTCGTGCGGCCGTGCCGACTCGATCAGGCGCACGGTGGAGCCCAAATCGGTCAGGTCGTGCTCGACGAGCGTAAGGTTCGGATGACGATCGACACCGAGCTCGGCCATGCGCCAGAAATTGACCGAGCTCGTGCGTCGATAGGTGCCGACGACCTGATAGCCGCTTTCGAGCAGGAATTGCGCGAGATAGGCGCCGTCTTGTCCCGTGATGCCGGTGATGATTGCTTTGCGCGCGGGCTGTGTCGCATTCATGGTGTGTTCCTTTTTCGTCGTCGAGAAAATGGCCGTTTGATTCGGTCTCAGTCGCGCGCGAACGCAGCAACGGAAAGAGGTGAGCGGTGCGCTTGGCCGTGCACCAACCGCTTTTCGATCAGAAACCAGCTCAACGTTGCGTAGACGAGCGTCATCGCGCCGGCCGCCAGCGCACTGCCGTAACGCCCGAGCCCCATGCGCCAGGCGAGCCCGATGAAGCTCATATGCACTAGATAAATCGTGTAGCTGATCGTGCCGATGTAGACGAGCACGCGGTTCGATAGCACGCGCACAACGATCCCCCGCTTTCGCAGTGCAAGCACGATGACTGCGGCGGACATGAGCAGCGTCAGCGTATAGAGCGCCGCATTCCAGAACGGCTCATTTGCGTCGCGGATCGTCGCGAAGTTCGCGTGAAGCCACAACAGAATGCCGAGCGTACCGGCAAGCGTCGCCCACGCCGCGATCGACAGGCGTTCGGGCAGGTCGGGCTGGCGACGCATCAGGATCGCGAGCAGCGCACCTGCGCACAGCAAATCTATGCGAAAGGGCGTGAGGAAATAAATCGGCCAGAACGAGTCGAAAAACGGGGTCGCCGCCGCGCGCAGAAGCGGCGCGATGACAATACCTGCTGCCGCTAGGACGGCAAGTCTGCGCTCCGATAGGAACCAGACGGCGAGCGGCCATACGACGTAGAACTGCTCCTCGATGGCGAGCGACCATAAGACGCCGAAGCCTGGGTTCCCCGATTCGCCGAGGGCGAATCCGATGTTCGTCGCGAAGAACGCATACCACCACCAGTGGTTCAGCCATCCGGCTCCGAAAAGCAGCGACGACAATACGAGCAGCAGGACGTAGGGCGGCAGAATGCGGCGCACGCGGCGTGCATAGAAATAGCTGAAATACGACTGTTTGCGTTTTTTGCGTTCCAGCAGAATGCCGGTGATCAGAAAGCCGCTCAAGACGAAAAATAAGTCGACGCCCATCCAAAGCGATATGCCAAGCGCGTGGTTGACGAATACGGCCAACACGGCGACGGCACGCACGCCGTCGAGCTGAACGATGCGTCGGTGCTGCGATGCTGCGTCGATCTCGGGACGGGTTGACGCGCTCACTTGGGACATGGGTTTCCTTGCTTTCCTTGGCCGGCGCGAGTGCCTGACCGGCCGTGCTTGCGGATCACCCCATTCTAGAAAAAAGAAATTGACGAAAAACCCATGAAAGCACATTGAACATGCGCCAAAAGCGCATCGGCTTGGAACATATGAACAGCATTTTTTTTAAAAAATTTGGCGTTTTAGGACCAATAGTTTCACCGTACTCTGAAACTGATCGGATGCCGGCAAAAAAGGGCGTCCGCGTTCGAAGAGGGGGTTGGATGTCTATGTCGAGTCGGCGAGCCATCCTTTGCGCTGTCGTCAGCGTCTTGATGCTTGCTGAGTGCCTGCTGGCCTGGTCCGAGGAGTCGCCGCGGCCGCTCGTTCGAGCGGCCGGTACGCAGCTTGCCGTCAAAAGCTCTTGGATCGGAAACACATCGGGCTTCGGCGAAGGCGATTGGACGCAGATCGACATTACGTCGATCGCGGTCTCGCCCGATGGCCGAGTGTTTACGGATGCCCCTTGGGACGAGAGCGGCGCCGAGGCCAGCGTCTATCGGAATGGCCGGCGGCTGCAGTTCGCGGGCGGTACGCACGGTTGGGGCAACGCGGGCGGCAGCGCGGTGGCGATCAACAGCCGCTATGCGTTCATCGCTGTGGCACGCGGCAACGAGAACGGCAAGCTCGCGGCCGAAGGAATCTGGCCCCCGAAGGGGCGGCAATGGTTCGGCATCACACGCCGAGCCATCGACGATGTCACGCGAGTCAAGCCGTTTCGCCAGGTCTCGGGCACTGACCCACATGCGGTGCTGGCATCGGCTTTTTTGCCCGTCAACGACGTCGCCGTGGGCACGCGAGAACGGATCGACGGATTGGCCGCAAACGATACGACGCTCTATGCCTCCACCGCGAAGCGCAACGAGATCGATCTGTTCGACGCCGAGTCGATGAAGAAGGTGGCGACATGGTCCGCCCATGAGCCGGGGCGACTGGCGATTGCACCCGACGGCACACTATGGGCACTCACCGACACGTTGACGGAAGCATCCGCGCATCTCGTTCACTTCAGTGCCGACGGCAATAGCCTGCCTGACACGGTGGCGTTGCCGGAGGACACCCAAGCCGTCGACGTCACCGTCGACAAGAAGGGCCGCTTGCTGATCGCCGATAACGGCTGGCGTCAGCAGATCCTCATCTTCACGTCGACGAAACCGGGGCGCTATGAATTGAGCGGCACGTTCGGACAACGCAATGGAGTTTGGGGCGGCGCACCGAGCGAATCCGGGCGGCCCGGACCGCTGCGATTCAACGGACTGACGGGTGTCGGCGTCGATGCGGCGGGCAACGTCTACGTGTCCATGAACGGTGTCGGCCCGCATCTCGGTACGGTTGGGGCCGGGCTCGGCGCATCGCTGCAGAGTTACTCGCCCGACGGGCGACTGCTATGGCAGGTGGACGGACTGCTCTTCGTCGACGGCGCATGCGCCGATCCGGGGAGGCGCGATAGCGTATTCACCGGTAATAAGCGCTTCGTGCTCGATTTCTCTCAGCCGGCTGGCCGCGAATGGAAATATGCGGGGTTCCTGTCGAATCGATTCAAGTATCCGGAGGATACGGTCTTCCATCTGGATCAATGGCCGGGCACCCCTCTCGCGCGACGCGTAAACGGCCATACGTTCCTTTACCTGACCGATATGTATGCCGATCACTTGAAAATTTATCGCTTTGATTCGCCGCATGACGGTGAAACGGCCATTCCGTCGGGCTTCATCGCCGGGCGGGCTTCATCGGTGCGATCCGTGCCGAACGCACCACCGGGCGGCGAGTGGATTTGGCGAAACAAGAAAGGGGACGGCCAGTTCAAGCCAGAGGAGTTCGAACAAAACGCGAGTGGCGAGAAACTCGCGGGTGGCTGGGGCTGGTGGGTGGATACGAAGGGCGACATCTGGCGCACCAACGATACGGCGATTCACCGTTTGCGGTTCGGAGGCATCGACTCATCGGGCAACCCCGTCTACTCATACGCCAAGATGACGACATATCCCGTGCCGGCGCCTTTCAAGTACGTCAAGCGCGTGATCTACGATGCCGGCAACGACACGCTCTTCGTGACGGGCTATACCGCCGATGCCATGCCGGAGAGCAGGGACGTGCCGAAGGAAATCGGCCGTGTGCTCGCGCGCTACGACAACTGGTCGAGCGCAAAGCCGACGTTGCGCTACACGACGAATCTGCTCTGGCAGCCGGGCGGGAATCCGAGGCGCACGCTAGTCAGCGCGACGGTCGAGGGCGACTATGTCTTCGCCGTCGAGTTCATCGGTGCGGTGCATGTATTCGACAGAAACACGGGCGCCGAGATCGGCGTCATCAATCCGGGCCCGGAAGTCGGCAACACGTCGGGCCATATCGATGTCGTCAACGCGATCAGCGCGCACCGGCGCGAGAACGGCGAATACCTCGTCTTCGTCGAAGAAGACGCCCGCGGCAAGGTCATGATGTATCGCTGGACGCCGTCCCGGGTGGCCGCCAATGGATAAGGGGATGATCAAGAACGTCGCGATCAACTTGTTCGGGTTGATCCTGCCGACGTTCGTCTCGCTCGTCACGGTGCCGACCTACATCAGGCTGCTCGGCGTGGAGCGGTACGGCGTCGTGAGTCTTGTCTGGACGTTCATCGGCTATTTCGGCGTGCTCGATCTCGGTATGAGCATGGCCGCTCAAAACCATATCTCTAAGGCGCGAGCCGCAAACGACGGCGAGCAAAGCGCGCTCGTCTTCTGGAGCGCATTCTGGCTGAACCTGGCCACCGGCATCGCGGGCGGATTGCTGATTTACTTGGGCGGGTATCTCTACACAGCGTACTTCACGCATGTTGCGCCGGTGTTGCGCGACGAGGTTTACCACGCGCTCCCATGGCTTGCGCTCGCAATCCCGATCGCAAATGTCTCGTGGGTCTGCGCGGGCGCGATCAACGGCGCCGAACGCTTCGGCATCTACAACGCGAACCAGACGATCGGCACGTTTCTCTTTCAGCTGTTGCCGCTCGGCGCGGCATGGTTTGTTGCACCGACGCTGCCGAGCGTGCTCGCGGCCGCCGTCCTTGCACGCGCGATTGCCGCGGTGCTTCTCGCGCGCGCCGGCATGCGCGTGCTCGGCATCGATCGCGTCCTGATGCCGCGTCTGCACGTGGCGGCCGACCTGTTCCGCTTCGGCGGATGGATGCTCGTCGCGAGCATGGCGATCATGGTGGGCGACACGCTCGACCGGGTGCTGCTCGGCGCAGGCCTCGGCGCGCGCTTCGTGACCTATTACACGGTGCCACAAAACCTCGTGACCCGGCTGAATATGCTCCCGAATGCACTTGTGCGCACGCTGTTCCCGCGTTTGTCGGCGATCGAGCGCGATCACGCGGACGTGCTCGTGCGGCAGGCGCTCGAGTTCCTGAACGCAGTTTTCACGCCCGTCATGATCGTCGCGATGCTCGCACTCGGGCCGTTTCTTGAAGCATGGATCGGCAGCGAGCTTGCGTCGGCCTCCGCGAACGTGGGGCGCGTGCTGATCGTGAGCGTGTGGCTCGTCGGGCAGGCGGGCGTCACGCGCCTTTTGATCCAATCTCAGGTTGACCCCGCACGTGCGGCATGGATCGGCATCGCCGAACTGCCGTTCTTCGCCGGCATCCTGGTGCTCGGCATCGCGCATTTTGGGTTGATCGGCGCCGCCGTGGTCGTCGTGATGCGTTCGCTCATCGATTACGGCGTCTTGCTCTATCTGTCGTCGATACGCGCTCGCCCGATCGTGCTCGATATGCTGGGGCACCTGTCATTTCTCGGCGTGAGCGGTTATCTCGCGCAGGCCGTCACGAACCTCGCCGCGTTGGCGGCGTTGGCGGCGGGGCTCGCTTGCGCCAACATCGCGTGGTCGATGACGACTTCGCCCGCGCTGCGCGGCATCGCCCGCAACCTGTTGCTGCGCGTCTATGCAAGGAGAAGCGCATGAGCGACGAAGCGCTTGTCACCAGCGAGGCCGCCGCCTCGCTCGTCTCCGCCCCGGCTCCTTGGCAGCCTGCTGCCGTGGTGGCGGTGCGAAAGCCACGCGTGGCCATCGTTCACGATTGGCTGGTGACTTACGCGGGCGCTGAACGCGTGCTTGAACAGATCATCGCCTGCTTTCCCGAGGCCGATGTCTTCAGCCTCGTCGACTTCCTCGAAGACCGGACATTCCTGCGCGGCAAGCGAGCGACGACTTCCTTCATCCAGCACCTGCCGTTCGCACGCAAGCACTATCGCGCCTACCTGCCGCTGATGCCGCTCGCCATCGAGCAGCTCGACGTGAGCGGATACGATCTCGTGATATCGAGCAGCCACGCCGTGGCGAAAGGGGTGTTGACGGGCCCGGACCAGCTTCACGTCAGCTATGTTCATTCGCCGATTCGCTATGCGTGGGACCTTCAGCATCAGTACCTCGAGCAGTCGCATCTGACGCGGGGACTGCGCTCGGTGATGGCGCGCCTCGTGCTGCACTACATCCGCAACTGGGATATCCGCACGGTGAACTCGGTCGATCATTTTGTCGCGAATTCCGAGTTCATCGCGCGACGCATCAAGAAGGTCTATCACCGCGATTCGCATGTCATCTTTCCGCCGGT
>CAYPWK010000150.1:0-12120 GCA_964414365.1 uncultured Burkholderia sp. | reverse complement strand
TTGCCGAGCGCTGATCGACACCTGCAGGCAGCGTGCGCATCGCGGCAACGCGGGGATTCACCTTCTGACCGAGCAGCATGCCGCCGCCGCCCGGCTTCGCGCCCTGCCCGATCACAATCTCGATGGCATCCGCGCGGCGCACGTCGTCCGGATTGAAACCGTAGCGCGACGGCAGACACTGATACACGAGCGTCTTCGACGAGCGACGTTCCTCCTTCGTCATGCCACCATCGCCGGTCGTGGTCGAGGTACCCATCGATGTCGCCGCCTGACCCAACGCTTCCTTCACGGAGGCCGACAACGCGCCGAAGCTCATGCCCGCGATCGTGATGGGGATGTCGAGTACGATGGGCTTCTTGGCGAACCGGCTACCGAGCACTGTCCGGGTCACGCACTTCTCGCGATAACCCTCGAGCGGGTAACGCGACAGCGACGCGCCGAGAAAGACCAGATCGTCGAAGTGCGGCACGCGGCGTTTCGCGCCAAGACCGCGGATTTCATAAAGACCACGCTGGGCGGCCGCGTGGATATAGTCGATCGTCTTGCGGTCGTAGCCTTGCGACTCTTCCTGCTGCAAGCGAGCGAACTTAACAGGTTTGGCTTCCATGAGTACCTTCTTCGAAAACGTGTGTTCAATATTCCTGGTTCGCGTCGGCGTTCCAGTGATAGAGCGTGCGCGCGGAGGCGATCCGTTTGAACGAGGCCGGGTCATGGTCGAAACCCGCGGCGGCCAGCAAGCCGCGCACGGCGTCGATATCGGCATCCGTCATCGGCTCGTACTGCGCATCCGCACCGAGCGATTTCACCTCGCCACGCACGTACAGCACCGCTTCGTAGAGCGAATCGCCGAGCGCATCGCCCGCATCGCCGCAGATCACCATCCGCCCTGCCTGAGCCATGAATGCGGAAAAGCTGCCAACCGAGCCGCCCACGACGACGTCCCCGCCTTTGAGCGAAATGCCGCAGCGCAGACCCGCGTCACCGTCGATCACCAGCAGCCCACCATGCGCGGAAGCACCGGCGCCGTTCGATGCGAAGCCCTTCACGTGTACCTTGCCGCTCATCATGTTTTCCGCGACGCCAGTACCGGCGCTACCCTCGATCTCGATCGTCGCGTGCTTGTTCATGCCGCCGGCGTAGTAGCCGGCGTGACCCGCGATCGTCACCTTTACCGGCGCGTCGACGCCCACCGCTAGGTTGTGCGCGCCGTTCGGCGCCATAACCGTCACCCTCTGCCCTTCCAGCTCACTCGCCGGTTTGTGCAGGAATTGGTTCAGTTCACGAACCGTCGTGCGCTCCAGATCGAATGTCAGGCTTTCCATACATACATCTCCTCAGGTGCGGGTTCGAAGACCGTGGCGTGCTTGATATCCGGCAGATGCGCGAGCGAGCGGAACTCGGAGGCAATCGCAACGTAGTCGTCGTTTTCCGCGACGACCGCCGGCTTGCAGGCGAACGGATCGCGAATCAGCGCGAGTTCGGTCGCGGTACCCATCAGGCAACGCGACCGGCAATGCGTCACCTTCGCGCAGCCGCCATTCGAGGAAACGGCATGCGGCTTCGGTGTCGTTGTCGGTATCGAAGTGAATGCCTTGCGGTTCGAGCTTGCGGCGCACCCCGTGCGCGTTCGACAGCGAGCCGTTATGGACCAGGCAGAAGTCGTCGCCGGCCGTGAATGGGTGGGCGCGGTCCGGCGTCACGGCCGATTCCGTCGCCATGCGCGTGTGCCCCACCAGATGCGATCCCTTCAGATTCGCAAAGTCATAGCGCTCTGCGACCTGCGAAGGGGAGCCGATATCCTTGTACAGATCGATCGAGCGACCGCTGGAGAGCAAATACAGCAACGGATACCGTTGGCGCAGCCACGCCTTCACGCCCTCGAAATTGCCCTGCACGGTGAGCACGGCATGATTGCCTTTCGCCTCGAGACGAGCCGTGACGTCCATCGCCGCATTCAATGCATCCAGCAGCGGTTGCCATGCGAAGGCCGCGCCCTCGTCGGTGAAACCGGCGTAGACGCTCAGCTTGCGTTGACTCTCGTCGACCGGCTTGCAGAATACCGCAAGGCCAGCCGAGTCCGGTCCGCGCTCGGTCATCCCGATCAGCATCGGCACCATCAGTTCGCCGAGCCGTTCGCGCAGTGCGGGCGTCTTCACCAGCAAGCCTACAATTCCGCACATAGTTGGTTCTCCTTAGAAGAATTCGAGGTAGGTCTTCAGTTCCCAGTCCGACACGTGGCGCATGTATTCGAGCCATTCCATGCGTTTGAGCTTCAGGAATTCATCAGCGAGCGGACCCAGCGCGTCGCAGATCACGCGGTCACTTTCCAGTGCGTCGAGCGCCTCATCGAGGTTTTGCGGCAGCACGCCGATGCCTTGCTCGGCGAGACGAGCGCGCGACCACTCGTACAGGTTTTCGTTAGCCGGCTCACCCGGCGACATGCCGCGATCGATGCCGTCGAGGCCTGCGGCAATCACGGCCGCCGTCGCGAGATAGGGATTGCACGCGCCATCGGGCAGGCGCAGTTCGATGCGCTCGCCGGGCATGCGCACCATCGTCGAGCGGTTGTTGTTGCCGTAGCTGATATAGGCCGGCGCCCAAGTTGCGCCCGTCAGTGAGCGCCCGACGACGAGGCGTTTGTACGAGTTCACGGTGGGATTGCACAGCGCGGTCAAGGCCGGCGCGTGCGCGAGCAGCCCGGCGGTGAATTGATAGCCGAGCGTGGAGAGCCCCATGCCAAGCTTGTCTGCGGGATCCGCGAACAGGTTGCGCTCGCCGTCGCCAATCGACATGTGCATGTGCATGCCGTTGCCGGGACGGTTCGCAAACGGTTTCGGCATGAACGAACAGATCACGCCCAGTTCATTGGCGATCTCGGACGCTGCCATCTTGAAGAACACGTAGTGGTCGCACGACGTCAGGCAGTCGGTGTACGTGTAGTTGATTTCGAACTGGCCGTTCGCGTCTTCGTGATCGATCTGATAGACATCGATTCCGACTGCGCGCATCGATTCGGTGAGCTTTTCAAGGAAGACGCGCGTACGCGACAGTCCCTTGTAGTCATAGCACGGCTTGGCAAGCGTATCGCTCGGATCGCACGGCTCCAGCGTGCCCGATGCGGAGCGGCGCAGCAGCGAAAACTCCGGCTCAAGTCCGGTAAAGAGCGTCCAGTTTCGCTCAGTCAGCCGCGCCACCAGCTTCTTCAACGTGACGCGCGAATCGTATTGCCACGCTTCGCCATTCACATGGCCATCGCAGACGATCCGCGCGAGGCCTGGTTGCCAGGGCACCGGCACGAGCGTCGCGAGATCGCCGACGGCCATATAGTCGGGGCCGTTCGGCTCGATGCCGACACCCCAGATCGCGAAACCCGCGAAGCCCGCACCCGCTGTCAACACGCTCTTCAGATGACTGACCGGCACCGACTTCGCCTTGGCCACGCCGTGAATATCGACAAACTGCGCCAGCACGTACTTCACGCCCTGCTGCGTCAGATAGGCTTGCGCCTCCTGCGCCGAGCCGAAGCGGGGCACGCATCCGAGTTCGTTGACCGGCAGCTTGCTCGCATCGTTCAGGTTCATCGCCACTCCTTGAAACAACATCCTTCGTGGTTTGAAAAAGCCACACGCGATGCATGTGACCAGGCTATGCGACACGCGCTTGCACGCCGGCTCTCCGGCGCGCCGAAAGCTCGACGTTTATCCGCCGGGAGCTTTATTGTTGGGCAACAAAGATTCTTCTAGTGAAACGCACCACACGCGATTTCGCGCTGCAATCTGCTACGCTTCCTTTTTCCGCGAGGCAAACGATGCACACCGATGACGACTGCAAAACACCGCTCGAACGCTACCTCGGTATCACCATTCGCGAGCTACGCCGGCGCCACGCCCTGACGATCGCCCAGGTCGCCGCGCAGGCCGGCATCAGCCGCGGCATGCTTTCGAAGATCGAAAACGCGCAGACCTCTGCAGGACTCGACGTACTGAACCGGATCGCCCAGGCGCTCGGCGTTTCACTCTCCACGCTGTTCCGCAGTTTCGATGTGCCGCAAGGCGGCGCACAGCTCGTCAAAAAAGGCGCGGGGATGGAAGTGGTCCGCAAAGGTACCAAGCGCGGTCACACCTACCACTTGCTTGCTTACGACCAAGGCCCGCGCAAGCTCTTTGAACCCTTCCTGATCATGATGGATGACGAGGCTGAACGCTTCCCCGTGTTCGAGCATCCCGGCACCGAGTTCATCCACATGCTCAAAGGCGTAATCGAATACCGCCACGGGCAGCAAACCTATATCCTGCATCCCGGCGACACGCTCACCTTCCAGGGTGAGATCCCGCACGGTCCTGAACGCCTGATCAAGACGCCCATTCAATTTCTGTCGATCTTCGTATATCCGCAGTCGGGTGCCGACTGATGAAGGCAACGTTCGTGCCATGTTTATCACGGTGAATCAAAAGTTCACGACAATAAACGCTTCGACTGCAATGCATCTTGTCCGTCAATCAGGCCGACGTGCTCAATGGTTCTACTGCGGTGCACGCCACCGTGCGCGCTGGTGCGACTCTGCACAAAAAAGAAATATCGGGTTACGAATCGTCAAAAGCCGTTCTTATACAAATGCGACTAGAAACGCCTCACCGCAACGCGTCGTCCGGCAGATCCGGCAGCGCATGTGCCAGCGACGGTTGAATCGCGTTATCCAGCACGCCGCGCGTGAGCATGACGATGTCGTTGGCAAATTCATCCCATTCGCCTTGGCGATGTAACAGAAAGAAATCCCGTCGTCCAAGACGGCTCGTTGGTAACGGCATCACCACGACATCGTCCAGATAGTGGCGCGCCTGCCACAAACACAGCGGCGTCGAAATCGCGAACCCCACCCGCGCCGCCACGAGACTCAGCAACGGGTCGGTCGCATCGAACTCATAGCGTCGCGGACTGTTGATGCCCAGATGCCGCGCAAAACGCTCGATCTGCTGACCGATCACCGAGCGCGCCGTATAGCGGATCAACGGCAGCTCGAGCGCAAGCGTGCGCCAGTCGCTCTTGCGACGCCCGCTCAGGTGGCTGCGCGCTACCACCACAACGAACGCCTCCGAAAACAGCGGCACTTCAACGATCCGCGCGTCGTTCAACGTCGTCTGCGTGCAGATCGCTATGTCCAACTCGCGGTCGTGCAACTGCTTGCTCAGACCCGGCGTCAGGCCGGACCACATTGAAATCTGCCGCTCCGAATTCGACACCGCGCGAATCAGTTCGGGGCCAACGGTCGCCGCAAACGAATCGACGCAGCCGAGCCGCACCGGCATCTTGCCCGTATGCGACGCATCACCGATGCGGGCGCTGACCAACTGCGCATGTTCGATCAACGGCCCCGCCAGTTCGAGCAGCGCCCGCCCCACCATGTTCGGCCGCGGCGGGCGGCTCTCGCGGTCGAATAGCGTCAACTGATGGTCCCGCTCCAATGCGGCGATCGACTGGCTGATGGCGCTCTGGCTCACGCCTAGCTGCCGTGCCGCGCCGGTCATCGAGCCGCTCTCGCACACGGCGACAAATGCCTGCAGCGCGCGCAGATCGATCGGGGTCGGGGTTCGTCTCATGGATGCTCCGCTCGGTTTGGTGACTGCCCTGCCATCCCGTGCGGTACGACGCATAGTGCCCATGTTCGCAAGGCAGGTGCGCAGGATGAGAAATTGAGTTTGGTGTCCATAAGTTTGCCTAATACAAAATTGATGCGCGCGGCATCTTCATAGAATTCGCTCCATTGCGCAAACAGGGGTCAGCATGAGCCACTACGATTTCGTCGTGATCGGCGCCGGTGTCATCGGCGCGTCGGTCGCCCATCATCTCGCTGCTGAGGGAGCCCGGAGCGTGCTGGTCATCGAGCGAGGCACGATCGGCGCGGGGACTACGTCGCAATCGTCCGGCCTGCTGCGCACGCATTATTCGGTGCGCCAGAATGTGGAACTCGCCAGGTCTTCCTGGTGGGCGTTCAATAATTTCGCCGAATATGTCGGCGACGACGAAGCGTCGTGCGGCCTCGTTAAATGCGGGTACATGATCTGCTCGCCCGAGGGCGACAAGCTGGAGCCGCTTCGCGCCTCGCTCGCCGCGCAGCAGGAAATGGGCATCGAAGTGCAGTTGCTCGATAAGGATGAAGCGCGCGAGCGTCTGCCGATCGCCCAGTTCGACGATACGGCGCTCGTCGGCTTCGAACCGGAAGCCGGGTTCGCCGATGCCTATCTGGTGGCGACAAGCTTCGCGCGCTCGGCGCGCCGGCGCGGTGTCAAGATCATGGAAGGGGTGTCCGTGACAGGTGTGATCCGCGAAGGACGCAGGATCGTCTGCGTCGAGACGAGTGCCGGAAGCTTTGGTTGCGGCACGCTCATCAGCACGCAGAATATCTGGACGCCTGACCTCGCGGGATGGATCGACGTGCCGCTGCCGGTCAAGCCGGAGCGTCACACGGTGCTCGCGCTTGAATGCGAGGCCGCGTACTCGTTCAAGATGCCCGCGTTCAAGGACCTCGGCTCGCCCGGCATGCTGTATTACCGCAGCTACGGCGGCAGCCAGATGCTCGTGTCCGAAGGCGTGGTCGGCGAAACATTGAACTCGCCGGAAACGGAACAGGGCGATATTTCGCTCGACTATGTCGGCGAAGTCGGCGCGCAGGTCGCCGAACGCTTTCCCGCTTACGAAACCGCGGGTCTCGCCTCGTCGTGGACCGGCGTATATGATGTGACGCCCGATTGGAACCCGGTATTGGGCAAGGTCGGCGATATCGAAGGGCTCGTGGTCGGCTTCGGCTTTTCCGGGCACGGCTTCAAGCTGTCGCCCGGCATCGGCAAGATCCTTGCCCAGCATGCGCTCGGTCAGCCGACCGACGTTTCTCTTGCGCCCTACTCACTCGACCGGTTCGCCAGCGGCGCACTGCTGGTGGGCAAATACGGTTCCGGCGCTGTCTCCTGATTTGAGGATGTTCCAGTCATGACATTGAGCATTTTGGTTCCAGTCAAACGTGTGGTGGACGCCAACGTGCGCGTGCGTGTCGGCGCGAATGGCGCGATCGACACCAACGGCCTCAAGATGTCGCTCAATCCTTTCGACGAGTGCGCCATTGAAAAGGCATTGCAACTTAAGGAAGCCGGCGATGCATCACGGGTGACGGTCATCACATGCGGCACGCAGGCGAGCCAGGATATTCTGCGCACGGCGCTCGCGATGGGCGCGGACGATGCCGTGCTGATCGACACAGCGGCGGCGAGCTCCACACTGGACTCCCTAGCGGTTGCCCGTCTGCTGCATGCCCACATGGCGACGCACGAATACGGCCTCGTGCTTTGCGGCAAGCAGGCAATCGACGGCGATATCGGCGGTGTCGCCGCCATGCTCGCGGCGCTCCTCGATTGGCCGCAGGCGTTGAACGCAAGTTCACTCGCGACAGACCGCACCGATTGGACCGTCACATGTGGCGACGACAGCGGCGCGGCAATCTGGCGGCTTGAAGGACCGGCTGTCGTCAGCGCAGACCTGCACCTTGCCGAACCGCGCCGCGTGAGCTTGCCGAGCATCGTCAAGGCAAAGCACAAGCCGCTCGTCACAGTGGATGCCGCTACGCTGGCCATCGACCTCGCGCCTCAAACTCGTACCGTCGAGCTCAGCGATCCGCCACTCCGCCAGGCGGGCACCAAAGTCGGGGACACGGCTGCGCTGATCGCCGCGCTCGCGGAACGACGTGTCTTCGATCACCAGGAGTGAGGGCATGAGAAGCCTTGTCATAGCTGAAATGGAACGCAGCCGGCTCTCTGACGCGACGCTTCGGGTCATTACGGCCGCCACGCAGCGCGGTCTGCCGGTCGATGTGCTCGTGCCCGATGCCCCACTTGCGTCGACGGTCGAACGTATCGCTGGCGTCGAGCGTGTTCTCGTCATGGCAGGCGACGCGAGCGAAGCCGTTTTGCCGGAAACGCTCGCCGCACAACTGCACGCGGTGCACGAACCGTACTCGCTGATCGCCGCGAGTCATCGGACGCTTGGCCGGAGCGCGCTACCGCGCGCGGCGGCGCTGGTCGGCGGCGCGTTCATTGCGGACGTGATCGCGGTAAAAAGCGAAAGCGCTTTCGTGCGCGGCCTTTACGCGGGAAGCGTAATCGCGACGGTTAAGAGCGCGAACGCCGTCATGTTCGCGACGTTCCGCGCATCGTCGTTTGCGCCCGCCGCGGACAACGGCGGCAGCGGCGTGCGCGTGACGCTCGCGCCCATTGCGAGCTTTAACAGGACCACTCTCATCGAGCGCCGGACATCGGCGCATTCGGGCCGCGACCTGACCGACGCGCGAATCGTCGTCGCGGGCGGTCGCGGCCTGGCCTCGAAAGACAACATGGACCGGCTCGGCGCACTGGCGCAAAGGCTGGGCGCCGCCCTTGGCGCATCGCGCGCAGCGGTCGATGCCGGCTACGCGCCGAATACGGCACAGGTCGGGCAAACCGGCAAGATGGTTGCGCCCGACGTGTATCTTGCGTTCGGCATCTCAGGTGCGATTCAACATTTGGCCGGAATGAAGGATTCGAAGACCATCGTCGCGATCAACAAGGATCCGGACGCGCCAATCTTTTCAGTCGCGGACATTGGGATCGTTGGCGATCTGTTCGAGGTGATGAGCGAACTCGAAGCGCATGTCGGCGCGGGAGACGCGCGCCAATGACACCAGATCCGTCTGACACGATCGGTGCGCGAGCTTTATCGAGCGAAGGCAAGCGGTCTGCGCAACCCATTGCGGGATCGCAACCCTCCGTGCGCTTTTTCAACTGCGCCACTTTGGCGCCGGAGCCGTGGGCAAACGGCGGTGGCGTCACACGGACCATCGCTCGCGGCCCGGAAGACGACGCGGGCATCCCTTGGCGCGTGAGCCTGGCGACGCTCAGTGGCGCGGCAAAGTTTTCGCAGTTCGCCGGCTTCGATCGCACGCTGGTACTGCTCGACGATGGCGCGGTTGACCTTCATTCGCAGGACGGTCAACTGACGGCGCGCGCCGGGCAACCGGTACAGTTCTCCGGCGATCTGCACGTTTGGGTCACGTTGCCGGCGAGGCCGGTCCTTGCGCTCAATGTAATGACACGGCGTCAGACGTGCCGGGCCACAGTCCGCGTCACGACGCACTCGTTGCGCGTCACACCCACTGCCAGTCAATTGCTGCTGTCGGTGGACGGACAATGGGCGCTCGCCAGTGCGCTGCTTCGCAACGTCTCGCTGGCACCGATGAGTGGAATATGGCTCGAGCAACGGCACGAAGCGTTGGATCTCAGTCCGCTCGGAGCGAGGGCACGGCTGGTGTCGATTGCGATTGAACCATCGATGGACTGCTGACAGAACGTTATGGCCAGCAATCCATTGATTCACCAGTACGGCCCGCGCGAGTCGACGGACTACGCGAATACGTGACATCCCGATCCACAGTCCTTGTATCCGCACGCCATCACGCATGGGCGCAAATACTTAGAACACCTTCGTGACCGTCGCGAAGAAGGTCGTCTTCAGCGGGTTCGACACGTCGATGTTGCCCGACGAATCGGGCGCGCCCGTCGTGTAGCGATCGTAGACGTTCGTCGCGCCCCAGCCCTTCGTGACGGCACCGGTCAGCGTCCAGCCGCCGTCGAACGTCTTCGACACGGCGACCTTCGCGTCCTGCCAGTTGTAGGCCGAGAAGTTCTGCACGCGCTCCCAGCCATAGTGGAGCAGCAGCGAGAAACCGTGCGTGAGATCGAGGTTCGTGTTCAAGTCGAGATAGCCGGAGCCGCGGCTGCCTTTGCCGCTGCCGACGCCGAGCGATTTACTGTCATAGCCAAAGTAATTCGGCGTATAGGTGAGCCAGTACTTAACGGTGAACCACTTGTAGGTGAGCGCGGCGACGAATTCGCCGTAGTTGTAGTTCGTCGCGCTCGCGGACATGCGTGCGCCCGGATAAACGTAGTAGTAGACAGTGCCCGTGTACGAGAGATCGCCAAGGGCGCCGCCGTAGCCGCCGTAGAGGTCCCATTCGACGCTGCCGCCCTCGATGTATTTGCTGCTGACGCTGGAGAGCCACGTGCCCGCGAAGAGGCCGCTCGAGTGCGTATAGTCAAAGCCGCCCTGAATCGCGGGCTTGCCCCATGTCTGACGGAACCCGCGCGACACGTATTGCGAGGCGAGCGTAACGTTGGCCGTGAATGGCGAGCTCGGGGCCGGCGCCGCGGCTGCGGCGGGCGCGCTCGCCGTGGGCGGGGGATCTGCCGGCGCCGCACTCGTCGCAGCGGGCGCGCTTTGCGCAGCCGCATCGCTCGCTTGCGCGAACGCGCTCGGCATTCCGAGCGCGCCGATCAGAAGCGCCGCACCGCCGTGGGCGGCGGCGATGAAGCGTAACTTCTTCTTGTTCTCGTACATGTTGGGCTCCGTCGTTGTCATTGGGTAGTCCTATCGAAGGGTGCGATTAACTGGCATGCAACATAATTTCCAGCCAGTAATTTCCCTTCAATCCTGAGGACGAGGTACAACCTAAGGGGTAGATGCCGCTGCGGCGTCGTGGAATCAGAGGGGTAAGCAAGGAGAACGATGCGCGGCCCGGCGCCGATGATCGAAGGTCATCCGCCAACCTTCCTCCGAAGGAGTACCTCTTCGCGACAGTTGATTGCGACTTATTGTCCGACCATCCTCGATTGGAGCGAATAGTTCCTATCGGAGATAAAACATGAGTTCAATCAATGAAGGAGCCGAGGTCCAATACTCAGTTGCCCAAAGTGAAACCGTCGGGCTTCAGAGGAAAATTGGGTGGGCAGGTGCTTTTTGGGTCGCCAGCGGCGTACCCGCACTGGTCCTGTTCTCCATCGGCTCCATTGCAGCAACAGTCGGCAAGCCATCGTGGATCGTCTGGATGATCTCGATTAGCTTCGGATTCGTTCAGGCGTTTTCCTACGCGGAGATTGCAGGATTATTCCCGCACAAATCGGGTGGCGCATCGGTATACGGTGCCATCGCCTGGGTTCGATACAGCAAGCTCCTGGCACCGCTGTCGGTCTGGTGTAACTGGTTTGCCTGGTCCCCTGTGCTCGCCATCGGCTCGGGTATGGGCGCGGGCTATGTGCTGAACATGCTGTTTCCACCGACAGCCGCCATCAACACGTGGCAATTCACCCTGCTCGATCTCGGCTGGCTCGCGAGCGGCCTGACCCTGCGGATCAATGCCACCTTCGTCATTGGCGCCATCATCCTGCTCACCACGTTTGCTGTGCAGCACCGGGGCATCCTGCAGGCCGCGAAGCTGCAGATGATTCTGGCAATCGCGGCCCTGTTGCCGCTGTTACTGGTCGGCATTTATCCGATCCTGAGCGGCGATCTGCCGAAAGCGCACCTGCTGCCGCTCTATCCGCTGGCGAAGGACGCAGCGGGCCGGGTCATCGACGGAACGTGGGACCGCGTCGGCCTCCAGCTAATGGCCGGGGGCCTCTTCATCGCCGCTTGGTCCACCTACGGGTTCGAAACGGCGGTCTGCTATACGCGCGAATTCCGGGACCCGCGACGCGACACGGTAAAGGCGATTCTTTATTCAGGCCTGCTTTGCATCGTGTTCTTTACCATGGTGCCGCTCGCCTTCCAGGGCGCGCTCGGGCTCGGTCAGTTGGTGACGCCCGAAGTGAAGGACGCTGCCGGCAACGTCACGCAGGCAGCCGTGTACGACGGCGTGCTGTCGCCCGCCATCTATAGCGGCATGGGTGTTGCCGAGGCCATGGCCCAGATCGTGCACGTCGGCGCGTGGGGCGCGTACATTCTGAAGCCGATGCTGGTCTTCGCGCTCGTGCTCGCGATCATGACATCGATGGCGGGTTCGTCACGCACGCTCTATCAGGCTTCGGTCGACGGCTGGCTGCCTAAGTATCTTTCGTATGTGAATGAGAACGGCGCGCCGACTCGGGCCATGTGGACCGACCTCGCCTTCAATCTTTTCCTGCTGCTGATGTCGGACTATACAGTGGTGCTGGCGATGTCGAACGTCGGCTACATCATCTTCAACTTCCTGAACCTGAACGCGGCCTGGATTCGCCGGATAGACCGCTCCACGTGGACGCGTCCATTCCGATCGCCGCGCTGGCT
>CAYPWK010000149.1:0-12147 GCA_964414365.1 uncultured Burkholderia sp. | reverse complement strand
GAATGCTCACGGCGATTACAGTAAACGCCTGACGTTATTGCGAGTTGCGAGGTTTGCCATGACTGCATCCCTATCGAACGCGGAGCTCACCCGCGAAGCCGCCCACTTCCCCGGCTTGAGCAGAATTGGCGCGCTGCTAGCCGATCCAGGCCGCTCGGCGATGCTCTGGGCGTTGATGGACGGCAGCGCGCGCCCGGCCGGCGAGTTGACGCTGATTGCGGGGCTTTCGCCGTCGTCCGCGAGTGGGCACCTCGCGAAGCTGACGGAGGCCGGTCTGCTGGCGCTGGAAGTGCGTGGGCGGCACCGCTACTACCGGATAGCGACAGCCGAAGTCGCCGCATCGCTCGAAGCGCTCGCCAACGTCGCGCAAGCGAGCGCCCCGCAACGCGCGGCGGCGCGCCCCGCCCGCACCGTGCCGCTCGACCTTCGCTATGCACGGACCTGCTACGACCACATGGCCGGAGAGCTTGCCGTCGGCATATTCGACCAGATGCGCGCGCGAGGCTGGCTTGTCGAGGACGGCCGCGCGGTCGAGACGACGGAACGAGGGGCGCAGGCGCTCGCCGAGTGGGGAATCGATCTCGAGCGCCACCGCGCGCTCAAACGCCGTTTCGCCTGCACTTGCCTCGACTGGAGCGAGCGACGCTCGCACCTCGGCGGAGCCCTCGGTGCGGCCCTGCTTACGCACTGGTGCGAGCGCGGCTGCGTCGAGCACGCGGGAAAGCCGCGGGTACTTCGCGTGACCCCGGCCGGCCGCCGGTACTTCGACGCCCTGCTCGCCGGGTGAGCGGCGCGCTCGCGCCGCCAGTGCGCAATTGCCTCGGAGCCGGAAACGCAGAGGGTCCCGCTAACGTAAGCGCACCGCGTTAGCGATTTGTCCGAGCCGGACATCTTTCGTTACAGCGACAGACGACGACTTTACAAATGCGTATGCATTGATACAAGCCGCGCCGCTACATTGGTGACACGGATAACGTGCTATCCGCTCCGGCCAACGAGAAACATCATGACAATTCGGACCACCTCGCCCTTCGTCACCTTTCGGCGCTTGACGAACTACACGCTGATCGCAGCGGTCTCCTTCACGCTCGCCGCTCAACATGCCCTCGCCCAAACGGCCCGGCTCGACGAGGCGCCGGTGGCCACGCAAAGCACGGATCCGCCAGGCCGGGTCGCGCGGCTCAATTACATGGCCGGCACGGTCACGACAGAACCGGCCGGCGCTAGTGACTGGTCCTACGCGTCCATCAACCGCCCGCTCACGACGGGCGATCAGCTCTGGAACGACGCGAACGCGCGCTCGGAACTCCATATCGGCTCGACGGCGGTCAGACTCGGCTCATCGACGAGCCTCGACATCCTCAATCTCGACGACACCAACGCTCAGTTGAAGGTGACGCAGGGCACGCTGTCGACGCATGTGCGCGCGCTGCCGCCCGGCACTTCGTACGAGATCGACACGCCGAACGTTGCGCTCGCCGCGACGCGGCCGGGCGACTATCGCGTCGACGTGGCGCCCGACGGCAGCACAACGACCGTCACAGTACGAAGCGGCGCGCTGACGGCGTATGGCGACAACGGCCAGATGCCGATCGCGGCCGGCGATCAGATTACGTTCTCGGGTACGAACCTCGAGGAAGTGGCGAACGGTGACGCGTCATCGCCCGACGAGTTCGATCGGTGGGCCGAAAACCGGGATGTAGCGGAAGAACGATCGATCTCGGCACGCTACGTCTCGCGCGATGTCCCCGGCTATGAAGATCTCGATGAAAACGGCACGTGGCGCGAGGACCCGCAGTATGGCGCGGTCTGGGTTCCAACGGCCGTGCCCGTCGGCTGGGCGCCCTATCACTATGGCCACTGGGCATGGGTCGCGCCTTGGGGCTGGACTTGGGTTGACGATGCGCCGTGGGGCTTCGCCCCGTTCCACTACGGGCGCTGGGCTTACGTCGGCTCCTCCTGGTGTTGGGTACCGGGCCACATCGTCGCCGCGCCGCCGGTCTACGCACCGGCCCTGGTCGCATTCGTCGGCGGGGCGGGCGGCGGCTTCGACTGGAGCGTAAGCCTGACGGTCGGCGGTGCAGCCGCGCCCGGCGTCGCCTGGTTCCCACTCGGCCCGGGGGAAGTCTGGCATCCTCGCTACGGCGGCTGGAGCCCGCGCTACTACGAGCGCGTGAATCAGACTGTCATCGTGAATCAGAACGTCAACATCACGAATATCCACAACACGTACATCAATTACCGTGCACCGGGTGCCGTAACAGCCGTGCCGGCGGCGGCGTTCGTCCATGGGAAGCCCGTCGCGCATTTCGCACAAAGGGTCGATCCGCAGCAATGGCACAACGCGCGGATGACCGCTGGCGCGCCGGGCATCGCGCCCGTGCGCGAAAGCTATGCGCCGGGCCTGCGTCCCGCCACGTACCGCCCACCGCAGTCGCTGGCGGCGCGCCAGGTCGTCGCCACGCGCGCGCCGGCCGTGCCGCCCGTCTACCGCGATTCGCTTGCGCAGCACCTCGCGCGAAGCGGCGCGCAGGTGCCGGGCGCGGGCCGCCCCGGCGTAGCGATGTCGCCGCCGGCGGGCGCGGCGGCCCCGGTTATCCACCCAGGAGCCAACGTGGGCGCGGCCCGCAACGTGCGGCTTGTCGGCCGCGAATCGCCCGTCCTGATGCAAGGACACGGCCCCGCGCAAGCAGCGCAGCAGCCTGCTCCTGGCGCAGCCGGCGGGCCGAGCATGCCTCGCCCCGGCTTCGGAGAGCGGCCGAAGCCCGCCGCGGAGCACCAGCAGCAAGGGCCCGTCGCCGAACGTCCCCAAACGAATGGCGTGCCCCGCCCGCCGGCTCCGAACGCGTTCGGGGCCGCAGGCGGCGCGGACAACGCCGCTCATCGCGCTCCCGCCTGGACGCAACCGCATGCTCCGGCAGCGCAAGGCGGCCTCGATCACGCTCGGCAAATGGCGTCCCCGCAAATCCAGCGCGGGCCGCGAGGCGCCGCCGTGCCGCGGCCGGGCGTCGCAGAGACGCAGCCGCGCGTCGATGGACGCCCGGAACCGGCCCCGGCGCCACAACCACGCTTCGAATCGCAAGCCCAGCCGCGTATGGATGTGCGCCAGCCGCCTCAGTCGCAGCCGCCGCAGTCGCAGCCGCATATCGAGCCGCGGCCCGCGCCTCAGCCACAGGCACAATTCGAGCCTCGGCCTGCGCCGCAACCGCAGCCACACTTTGAGCCGCGACCGCCTCAGCCGCAGGCACACTTCGAGCCGCGACCTGCGCCGCAACCGCAGCCGCACTTCGAGCCGCGACCTGCGCCGCAACCGCAGCCGCACTTCGAGCCGCAGCCTGCGCCGCAACCGCAGCCGCATTTCGAGCCGAGGCCTGCGCCTCAGCCGCAGGCACACTTCGAGCCGCGGCCTGCGCCTCAAGCTCAGCCGCACTTCGAGCCGCCGCCGCAACCGCATATGCAGCCGCACGAACAACCGCACGCGCAGCCGCAGCAGGGCCGCGAGAACCACCCTCAAGGTTGAAGCGAGCGATCCCGCGAAAAAGCCCACGGTATGTCGCCATACCGTGGGCTTCGTTTCTTTATAAGGAAAATGAGACTGCCGACTGTGAGCGGTGACTCACACTGCCATCGGCGCCGTCAGCGGCTCATGGTGTCGATAGTCGACAAGCGAAAAGTCGCCCGGCTCGATTTTCTCTAGCCACTCGGGCGCATAGACACCGGTGTCCGCATAAGAGGGCACGCGCTCGGCGATCGCGAGCCGCGGGCGTGGGAACGGCTCGCGCTCGAGCTGCTTCAAGAGCATTTCGCGCTGATTTTCATAGATGTGGGCGTCGCCGATGAAGTAGGTGAACCAGCGTGGCGTATAGCCGGTGAGCCGCCCGACGAGCGAAAGCAGTGCCGCCCCTTCCACGAGATTGAAAGGCGTGCCGAGTCCCACGTCGTTGCTCCGGATGTAAAGGCAGAGCGAGATCTCTTTGCGTGCGACGTTGGGCAGGAACTGATAGAGCAGATGGCAGGCAGGCAGCGCAATCTCTTCGAGCACGGCGGGATTCCAGCCATGAAAAAGAATGCGTCGATCGGTGGGGTTCTCCATGATCGTATCGAGGCACTGGCGGAGCTGATCGATCGCCTTGTAAAGCAGGACCTTGCGCGCGCCGTCTTCCTCGAACCGCGTGACGATCCGATAGCCGCGCGCCTGTGCGTCATCGATGCGCGCCGATGCCGCTTCGTCGAGCAGCTTGTAGGCGGGCCATTTTCGCCATTGGACGCCATAGATGTCACCGAGGTCGTCGGGCCCTTCGCGATAGGGATTCGCGAGCCACTGCGCGTTCTTATTCGCGTTTGCATCCCAAACCCTGCAGCCGAGCTCGCGAAAATCGGCCGCACTGCGCGAAGCGCGCAAGAAGCCGACGAGCTCGCCGATCGCCGACTTGAAAGCGAGCTTTTTCGTGGTGACGGCAGGAAAACCTTCTTGCAAGTCGAAGCGCATCATGGCGCCCGGCACGCTGATCGTTCGTATGCCGGTACGGTTTTCCTGCCAGCTCCCCGTCTCGAGAATGGTGCGGACAAGGTCGAGATACTGTTTCATGCGAAAGAAGGTCCTCAGGCGTTCGGTACGGCTTCCGATGCGGCGATGCTTAGCCGGTGCTCCAGCGCCCAACCGTGCGTGCAACTCGCCTCGGGCTCGCGCTCATCCGCGATTCTATCAAGCCGTCGAACGAGGCCGCCGGAAGCGGCACGCACGCGATCATCTGCGCCAGTGCCGCACCGAACCGGCAAGCGATCGCTGCCCGCTTCTTCGACCTTCGAACGAACGAGAGGCTTTCCGCCTTCAACTCGTCATCTGTTCGCTGCCCTGATGAACTTCGATGTGACGCATGCCGTGCGAGCCAAGCAGGCGATACAGCGTAACCCGCGAGATGCCGAGCTCCTGTGCCGCATCGCCGAGCCGTCCGCGGTGCCGCAAGAGCGCGAGCTCGATTGCCTGCCGCTCGGCTGCCTCCCGCGCCTGAGCGAGCGAAACCGGCACAATCTCGACGTACTCTGAAAGCTCGAGATCGCGCGCGGTGATGAGCCGCCCTTCGGACATGACGATCGCGCGCCGCACTCGGTTGATGAGTTCGCGCACGTTGCCCGGCCATTGATAGTTGTGAAGCGCCGCGATCGCATCGGGCGAAAAACCGCGCAAGCGTCGGCTCGCGTCCTTCTTGAACCGCTCGAGCATGTGCGCCGCAAGTAGCTCGATGTCCTTGCCACGTGCGCGCAGCGGCGGCTCGTCGATCTGCAACACGCAAAGACGATGGTAGAGATCGGCGCGAAACCGCCCTTCCAACATCGCTTGATGCATGTCGACGTGCGTTGCCGAAATCACGCGCACGTCGACGGGAATCCCTTCGTGACCCCCGAGCCGCTCGATTTTCCCTTCCTGTAAGAACCGCAACAGGCTCGCCTGACTTTCGAGCGGCAGATCGCCGATCTCGTCGAGAAAGAGCGTGCCGCCATGAGCAGCCTCGATACGGCCGATCTTGCGCTGGCTCGCGCCGGTGAACGCTCCGCGCTCATAGCCGAAAAGCTCCGACTGCAGGAGATGCGGAGGGATCGCCCCGCAATTGATGGCGACGAAGGGGGCATCACGCCGCGGCGAGCGCTCGTGAATGGCGACGGCCGTCAGCTCTTTGCCCGTGCCGGACTCGCCGGATATGAACACGGGCGCATCGGTCATCGCGACCTTGCGAATCGCGCGAAAGAGCGCGCGCATGGCCTCGCACGAACCGATCATTTCTCCCTCGCCGACACGCGTCGAAGTATCCTCGTCGGATTCACAGAGCACGACCATCCCGTAGGCATGGCCGACCGAATCCACGATGCGGCGGTCCTCGTAGGGCACGGTCACGTAATCGAAGCAGTAGTCCCTGACGAGACGGCGCAACGCCGTG
This sequence comes from uncultured Burkholderia sp., assembly GCA_964414365.1. Classification (GTDB taxonomy): domain Bacteria; phylum Pseudomonadota; class Gammaproteobacteria; order Burkholderiales; family Burkholderiaceae; genus Trinickia. Next base: position 6,211 of record CAYPWK010000149.1, on the reverse strand, counting down.
TCCTGCAACTGGCCAGGCGCCGTTGCGGCGACCCAGCCTACGCGCGGCGCGGTGAGGCATGCTTCGAGCGCGCCGATCTCCTGCTCGTCGAACCCGCTCGACAAATCGAGCAGGCCGCCTGCGACTGCATCGCCGCGCATCGCACGTCGCGCATCGCGCGCGTTTGCGACCACGTCGACGTGCCACCCGCGCTGATTGAACTGAGCACTCAGGTGAGCGTTCGCCTCTCGCGTGACATAAATCAGTTGACGTGTTGCGGGTTCCATTCTTCAGACCTCGTTTCTATGACGAACGTAATGGATGACGGGCGTATGCGGTACACCGCAGCGCGCGTTCCATCGGCGTCTTGCGAATGCCAAGCGCCGAATCGCTCTGTCTCTCCCTGGAAACTGCTCACCCCCAAAACGATTATTATTAGAAATGGCGGTCGGGTTGGTCTTATTAAGGCGTGAAACTGTTTGCCAAGCTTACTATAGGGGCCGGCCTTCGGGCATGAGACGCGTGTAACAAATTGAAGCTCAAACTGCCTTGCAAGGCCGAAGGCCGCAATGGCCGGGCTCACGCTTACGTTTTAACGTTATTGCGTGGCTGTTTTGCGACAGCGACGTTTTTACCGTAAGCGAGCATTAATTTCCTTTTTTCCGACGCGCTTCATATCTGAAACAATTTTCGGCCGGGGCTTCGTGCGGCTTGCAGCCCATGCAAGCGAGTCCCCAATAAGCACGGCCGTTTTCAGGCGATGGCATGCGTTTCGCTCAAGGCGGCGCATATCGGAGGCACAGCCATGCTATCGCTCCGCATCCCCCGTCTGGCCAGACACGCGTTCGTGGGCCCGCTCGCCGTTGCGCTGCAGGCCGGGCTCGCGTCATTGGCCGCGCCTTCGGTGGTGCGCACGGAGGGCGTAGCCGACGCGCAAGCGCCGGAGGAAATGGCGCGCTCAATGGCAGCCACCACGCCGGAGGCCAGCTTGCCCGCGGCCCGGGCGCGGCGGCCGGCTCGCCACGGTGGCCATGGCGACCATCGCCGAGGTATCGCCCGGTACACACTCGGTCACGCTCTGGGATGAGCTGGCACGCCCCGCGCCCGCCCCGCACCCTATGCCTGTCGATGCAGCCAGTGGGAGCAGATCGGCCAGTGCCGGCAGTGCAAGGACAAACGGTTTCGTGCTCCGTCCCCCGGCGGGCACTTTTTTATTCTCTTACTCAGCACCGTGAAATTGGCCCGTCTAAACGATTCCGACGTCGTCCTCGATACGAGGCCGTCGACGATGCGATCCGCGACGACTTTCGCGAGCCGCCTTTGTGCTCGCTTGCGTCGCGATATGTGCGCGAAACAACGCGCGATCGACATCGATACGTCTACGCTTATGGCGTACGAATCACGAAAGCGGTGCGCGAGACGCGGCACATGCGAGGAGATGAGGCAGACGAGACCTCGCCTCGAGCGAGGCGATCGCGAGAAGCAAACTAGGGCTGCGCTTGCGTACAGCTCTTAACAAGCAAGGGACCAAAGCGGCACGCGCGAACATCGATACGAAGCAAGCGCGCGGCCGCTACCCGGGGGAAGAAGAATGCGCAGCGACACTCACGAACGAGCGCTTCTCTATGTGGCCCGCGCCGCCGACGAAGCGCTCGTCGAGCACTTGACGAGCAGCGGCTGGATTGTATCGGTCGCGCGCGCGCCGAGCGAGGTTGTGCAACTCACGAGGCCGGATCTGCCGAGCGCGGGCCTCATCGACATCACGCGCCTCACTTTGCGCGAGCTCGCCGCGCTCGAAACGAGCTTGCGCCAGCAACAGATCGGCTGGATAGCGTTGGCGACCGCCGAGCGGCTCGAAGAGCCCGAGGTGCGCCGCCTCATTCGCAACTATTGCTTCGACTATGTCAAACTCCCCGTCGCACAGACAAGCGTCGACTACTTGCTGAGCCACGCCTACGGGATGGTGACGCTCTGCGACCTCGACATGGTCGCAGGGGTTGCGACGGCCGGCGACGACGAGATGGTCGGCACCTGCGAAGCGATGCAACAGCTCTTTCGCACGATCCGCAAGGTAGCGAACACGGACGCAGCGGTGTTTATTTCGGGCGAGTCGGGCACGGGCAAAGAGCTGACGGCGCTCGCGATTCACGAGCGATCGCCGCGCCGAAAGGAGCCATTCGTCGCCATCAACTGCGGCGCAATCCCGCATCATCTTTTGCAGTCGGAACTCTTCGGCTATGAGCGAGGTGCGTTCACCGGCGCGCATCAACGCAAGATCGGTCGCGTCGAAGCGGCCCACGGCGGAACGCTTTTTCTCGACGAAATCGGCGATCTGCCGCTCGAAAGCCAGGCGAGCCTGCTGCGCTTTCTGCAGGAGGGCCGGATCGAGCGGCTCGGCGGACGCGAATCGATCGCGGTGGACGTACGCGTGATCTCAGCCACGCACGTCGATCTGGTCGGCGCGATGCGCGACGGACGTTTTCGCGCGGATCTTTTTCATCGGCTTTGTGTGCTGCGGATCGACGAACCGCCGCTGCGCGCGCGCGGAAAGGACATCGAGATTCTCGCCCACCATATCCTGCACAAATTCAAGACAGACAGCTCGCGCAAGATTCGCGGCTTCGCGCCGTCCGCCATCGAGGCGATGTACAACTACAACTGGCCGGGCAACGTACGTGAGATGATCAATCGCGTGCGGCGTGCGATCGTCATGGCGGAGAGCAAGCTGATCACGGCGGAGGATCTCGATCTCTCCCAGTTCACGGCGCAGGAAAGCGTGACGCTCGCGCAGGTGCGCGACAGCGCCGAAAAGCGCGCGATCGAGGCCGCGCTGCTGCGCCACCGGCACCGGCTCAACGAAGCCGCGATCGACCTCGGCATTTCGCGCGTGACGCTTTACCGCCTGATGGCGGCGCATGGTCTGCGCGATGCAGGCACGCAGGAGCACGACAAGTCCGACGGCTCGGCGCTGCCGCGGCCACCTGAGCGGCCGGGCAGACCGCCGAACGGAGATGCTTGCCACAAGTGATCGCGTACAATCGGCGCCAACCCGACATTGCCTCTTTACTTTCGATGACGACGTTGACACTGATCGTCGCGCGCGCCCGCAACGGCGTGATCGGCCGCGACAATCGCCTGCCCTGGCACTTGCCCGAAGACCTCGCCTTTTTCAAGCGCACGACGATGGGTGCGCCGATCATCATGGGCCGCAAGACGCACGAATCCATCGGCCGGCCGCTGCCGGGACGGCGCAACATCGTCGTCACACGCGACGCATCGCTTCGCTTCGAAGGCTGCGAGACCGCGACAAGCATCCGCGACGCACTCGAACTCGCGGCGTCGGGCGGTGCGACCGAGGCTTTCCTCATCGGCGGCACGGAGCTCTACCGGGAAGGTATCGCGTTCGCCGATAAGCTGATAGTCACTGAGATCGCGGCCGATTTCGAAGGCGACGCGACCTTCCCTGCGCCGGATCCGGCGCATTGGCTGCCCGAGTCGCGCGAAGCGCACCGCAAGGAAGGCGCGGACGGCTTCGAGTACGCTCGCGTCACCTATCGGCGCATCGCTCCGCCCGTCTGAACGGGCGGCAGGCATGCCGCCGGACGCATGGCCACGAAAGTCGCGCATCTACGGCTTGCCGCGCGATCTCCATCGACATAAAATGCGAATCATTCTCATTCGCATGGAGCCCATTCGTGCCGGGCAAACCTACCTTCGTCGCTTTTGCGCCTGCGGCTTCGCTTGAAAACCGTAGTGAAAGCAACGGAATGAGCCGCCCTGCATGAGGCCGCACCTCGTCCGCCTGCACCGGTGGCTCGGCATTGCGACGGCCTCGTTCCTGTTCGTGGCGGGACTGACCGGCGCCGTCATCGCATGGTACGTCGAACTCGACGCGGCGCTCAATCCCGCCTTCTTCCGCTGCGCGACACGGGGAACGCCCGACTCGCCGCTTGCGCTTGCAAGGCAGCTCGAAGCGGCCGATCGGCGCCTCGCCGTCACGTACCTTCCCCTGCATGTGGAAACGGGGCATGCCCTTGTCGTGCGCGTCGCGGGGCGCACGAATCACGCAACGGGCAGACCGTACGACCTCGGATTCGATCAAGTGACGCTCGACCCGGTGACAGGCGCCATCCGGGGCCGGCGCGAGTGGGGAGCGCCTTCGCTTACCCGATTGAACCTGCTGCCGTTCCTCTACAAGCTGCACTACTCGCTGTTCTTGCCCTTGCATGACGGCGTCGATTTCGGCCGTTGGCTGATGGGAACCGTCGGCATTGTCTGGACGATCGACAGCATCATCGCGCTCGTACTCGCGTTTCCGAGCGTCAAAACCTGGAGCAAGTCGTTCTCGTTTCGCGTGAAGCGCGGCGGCTACGCGCTCACATTCGATCTTCACCGTTCAGGAGGGGTTTGGCTCTGGGCGGTGCTGTCGACGGTCGCCCTTACCTCGGTCTCGATGAATCTCTCCAATCCCGTCGTGCGCCCCATCGTCTCAAAGCTCTCGCCTCTCGAGCCCACACCATTCACGTCGAGGAACGGGCGCGAGCCCCTGAACGAACATGAGCCGGTGCTGAGCCGGGAGCGAATCGTCGAAATCGCCGAGGCGGCGGCACGGCACGAACGCATCGCGGCTACGCCGGGCGCGCTGCTCTTCTCCCCACGGCTCGCGGCATATGGCGTGCGTTACTTCGACGTGGATGGACCGCGCGAGAAGGCGGGCCTCGGCGATGCCTGGCTCTACTGGGATGCGCGAACGGGCACGCCGGCGGGGCGTCAGCTCCCGGGCCGCGGCTCAGCCGGCGATCTTTTCATGCAGGCGCAGTTTCCGCTACATTCGGGCCGTATCGCGGGGCTTGCCGGCCGCGTCGTCATTAGCGCGACAGGTTTGGCCGTGGCGATGCTGAGCGTCACCGGCCTCGCGATCTGGCTCAAGAAAGCGCGTGCGCGTCGGCGGGCAGCCGCCTTGGCGGGTCGGCAGCCCGCCCGTGAGCGCGAGCGCATGAGCGTCTAACGCCGAAGCCGGTTCACTGGCCGGCTACCGTCATCCGCTCGATGAGCACCGACCCGGTCTCTTTCGTGCCGCGCACGATCGTATCGGCGCCGATCGCGACGATATTGCGGAACATTTCCTGCAGCGTGCTCGCGACCGTGATCTCCTCGACGGCATATTGAATCTTGCCGTTCTCGACCCAGAAGCCCGATGCGCCGCGCGAGTAATCGCCCGTCACGTAGTTGACGCCCTGGCCCATCAGCTCGGTCAGAAGCAGCCCCGTATCGAGTTTCCTGAGCATGGCCTCGAAATCGTCGTCTTCGCGGGTCTGCGAGCTCCTCAGCGAAAGATTGTGCGAGCCGCCCGCATTGCCCGTGGTCTGCATGCCCAGCTTGCGCGCCGAGTACGTGGAAAGGAAGTAGCCCTCGACGACGCCATCTTTCACGACCGCGCGCTGCTTAGTCCGCACGCCCTCCTCGTCGAACGGCGCGCTGCCCATCGCACGCGGCAGGTGCGGGTCTTCGACAATCTGCACGTGCGGTGCGAAGACAGGTTTCCCCAGACTGTCGACGAGAAACGTCGTCTTCCGATAGAGCGCGCCGCCGCTCGTCGCCTGCACGAAGGCGCCGAGTAGGCCGGCGGCAAGCGGCGCCTCGAACAGCACGGGCACCTTGCGCGTATCGAGCCGCCGCGCGCCGAGCCGCGCGAGCGCCCGCTCGGCCGCATAGCGCCCGATCGCCTCGGGCGCGGCGATCTCGTTCGCGCTGCGCTTCGACGAATACCAATCGTCACGCTGCATGTTGCGGCCGCTACCGGCAATCGGCGCGCACGAGACGTAATGACGCGAGTACGGATAGCCGGCCAGAAAGCCGCGCGTCGTGGCCAGCACAAACTGCGAGTGTTGCGCCGAAACACTGGCGCCTTCCGAGTTCCGGATTCGCGGATCCGTCGCGAACGCCGCATCTTCGGCGCGGCGCGCGATCTCGACGGCGTCTTCCGCCGTAAGGTTCCACGGATGGTAAAGATCGAGGTCGCGCGGCGCCGTCTCGAGCAACTCGGCTTCAGCGAGGCCCGCGCAGTTGTCCTCCGCCGTGAAACGGGCGATGTTGTACGCCGCGGCAACGGTGTCGCGCAGCGCTTCCTTCGAAAAATCGGAGGTGCTCGCATTGCCGCGCTTGGCCCCGATGAAAACGGTCACGCCGACCATCTTGTCGCGGTTGTGCTCGATCGTCTCGACCTCGCCGC
>CAYPWK010000148.1:0-12150 GCA_964414365.1 uncultured Burkholderia sp. | reverse complement strand
CTGCCCGAGCGTGATAATCCATTTGTGCCGCTCGATGTTCGAGCCGCACCTGGCCTGCTCACTCCCTGGAAGTTTTGGCGAGCGACGCACGATCCCGCACGCTGCATGGCGGCCCTGGAGACCTCCGGCCTGACGTTCACGCCAGTGGCGGACAAGACCACATCGCAAGGATGCGAAATAACGCATGCGGTACGCGTCGAGAGATTCGCGGACGCGAGCGTCAACCGCAGTTTTTTGGCGGCGTGCCCCCTGGCGCTCGCACTCGTGATGAGCGAGCGCCACGCGTGGCAACCCGCGGCACTATCGCTTTACGGTGAACGTATCAGGCGCATCGACCACGTCGGCAGCTACGCGTGCCGTAACGTCAATCACGCCGCTGATGGGCGCTTGAGCGAACACGCTTACGCTAACGCCATCGACGTCGAAGGTTTTGAGCTCGCCGACGGCTCACGCATAACCATCGTGCATGACTGGAATGCGGATTCGCGCGCGGGCCGCTTGCTTGCGCGCATTCACGACGGCGCGTGCAAGTACTTTCATGCTGTGCTCGGCCCCGACTACAACGCGCTCCATCAGACGCACTTCCATCTCGACATGGGTCCGTATCACGTGTGTCAGTAGACGCGCTCTCAGCAAAAAAAGGAGGGTCGGCCGGTTAGTGGCCGCCGACAGCAAGGAACTTCTACACGTCAGTGGTTCGGCCCATCGCTAAAAGACGCTCCGCCATCCGGATATTCGCGTAGTCGACGAGCTTGCCGTCAACCTGTACGGCACCACGCCCTTCATTCTCCGCCTCAGTCAGCGCGGCGATGATGCCTCGAGCATTCCGCAGTTCGTCGTCGCTCGGAATAAATGCGCTATGCGTCGCATTAATCTGGCAAGGGTGAATAACCTGTTTGCCGTCGTATCCGAGTGCTGCGGCCTTGACCGCCAACGCGGAGGTCAACGTAACGTCACGGAACGCCCCGCAAGGTCCATCGATCGCTCTAAGGCGGTGAGCCCGGGCTGCAACCAGAATCCGCATCATCGGATAAGCCCACATATCGAGCGCCGTACTTGAGCAATCCCCTTGCTGCGAGCGGGACGTCAGTTGATACGCCGGATGCGAGAGCCCGATGTCGATTCCTTTTGCCCCAATAGATGCTGAAAAGTCGCCTACGCCGAAGTGCAGCGACTCGATCAATGGCGAGTGCCCGGCAATCTGTTCACAGTTCACGAGTCCGAGAGCCGTTTCTATCATGATTTCGAGACCGACTGGCGTCGATCGATGTTGGGCGTACCTGCCCAGCATGCCGACCACGCTATCGATGTCGGCTGTCCGCTCGACCTTCGGAACGAGAAGCGTATCGAGCCGCGGCGCGGACATCGACAACCGTGCGATTTCCGTTTCAATAGTCCCGCTGCCCGGCACATTGACGCGAACACTCACCGTTTTTTTGCCCCAGTCGAGCTCGTTGATCGCTTCGATGGCGCCCATGAGAGCGGCCTCTTTCTGATCTTGCGGAACGGCATCCTCCAGATCGAGAAAGACCGCATCTGCGGCACTACGAGCGGCTGATTCGACCATGCGGCGGTGATTTGCCGGCACCGCAAGAAAGGTTCGGGTTACACGCATGGAAAGTGGATCCTGTAACGGTTCGGGGGTACATCAAGCGATGCGCAGGCGGGACGGATGCAATCCCAGTTCTCCGAGAATTTCGTCTGTGTGCTCTCCTACGTCAGGTACGCTTTTCATTGCAGGCGAAAGTCCATCAACAATTATCGGGGGCAGAAATACCTCCAGCGGGCCCTCTGGACTGCCGATCGACGTCACTCGTCCGCGTTCGTGCAATTGTGGATGCGCAAGGAATTCCTCGACCGTGTTCATGCGTCCATTAGCGATTGCCGCTTGCTCAAGAAGGTCGCTCAGCTCGCCGCTCGTCGATTTAGCGAAGCTGTCGTTGATCAACGCCTCGAGTGCGTCCCGATTTCGCACGCGATCCGGATTCGTCGCGAAGCGCGGATCGGTTCGCACCTTCGGGTCTCGTAGAACCTTTTCACAAAAGCTACGCCATTCCCGTTCGTTTTGAACGCCGAAGAAAATGGTCTTTCCGTCGCCCGCGGTAAATGGACCATATGGCGCGATCGTCGCGTGACGAGCACCTGAGCGTTCGACCGGCTTTCCGCTGTCGCGCGTGTAATACGCCGGGTAGCTCATCCATTCCGTCATGGCGTCGAACAATGAAACTTCAAATGCAGTTCCCTTGCCTGTGCGCTCGCGGCGATAGAGCGCGAGCAGAATTCCATTCAGCGCATACATTCCAGTCGCGATATCCACAATGGATAAACCGCACTTCGCCTGCTCATCAGGCGTTCCATTGATCGACAAAAACCCGGTTTCGCACTGAACCAGAAGATCGTAGGCTTTCTTTTGCGCGTACGGTCCTGTCGATCCGTAACCCGAAATATCACAGGCTATGAGGCGCGGATAGCGCTCGACGATGGCTTTCGCATCGAGACCTAGCCGCTTCGCCGCGCCCGGCGCGAGATTTTGAATGAACACGTCGGCGCGCAGCAACAACTCGTCTAGTACCTCCTGTCCGAAATCGGATTTTACGTCGAGCGCAAGGCTCTCTTTTGAACGGTTCGCCCAAACAAATTGACTCGACAACCCGTGCATCGCCGTGTCGTATCCCCGAGCAAAATCGCCGCCGCCCGGTCTTTCGATCTTAATGACGCGTGCACCCCAATCAGCAAGATGCCGACTTGCGAGCGGAGCAGCGATCGCCTGCTCTAGCGATACCATGGTGATGTTTTCTAGAGGAAGTTTCATTTCCGACGCTTTCTCACGTTGGTTGACGACGGTGTAACGGGGAGCTTGTTTGCTCGCGCCCATCTCCTGGAAACAGTTTCCCGCAGGCAAAGCGGTATGTGAACCATCGAGTTTCGAAAGCCGCGTTCACAAAAGAAGAATTGCGTGTGCGTTGTTATGGAAGTTCCGACCGGCGACCGATCCGACGCTTGCGTCCTATCAGGCCACGCGGTTCGCGGTGCGTTGCTCCAGAAAACTCGCTACGTTCGCGGAAACAGCACGTGCGAGCGCTTCGACCGTGGAAGCGCTTGCCCAGGCGACATGAGGTGTCAGCAAGAGGTTGTCAGGTCGACCGGTGACGAAACGATGCTTTTCGTGCGGTGGCTCGACCTGCAACACGTCTAGCGCCGCTCCAGCGATGACTTGACTGAGCAGTGCCGCTTCGAGCGCCCGTTCATCGACGAGTGCTCCGCGCGCGGTGTTAATCAGCACTGCGGTGCGACGCATCATTGAAAGCTCGCGTTCGCCAATCAGACCCTGCGTGTCAGGGGACAAAGGACAGTGCAGTGAAATCACATCGCTTGTTGCAAGTACATGTTCAAATGCGGTATAGCCGGGCCGAACTTCGGTTCTGCCTTTGCGCTCGCTTTGCAGTACTCGCATACCCAACGCGATCGCTATCCTCATGACCTCCTTGCCTATTGCGCCCGAACCGATCAGGCCGAGTGTGGCCCCACGTACTTCGCGGATGGGCGCGCCGTGAACACAAAATACGGGAGATGCAATCCAAGCGGACGACGACGCCAATTGGCTATAAGAAAGCATTTGCCTTCGCAGCATGAAGATGCAGGCAATGACATGCTCGGCCACACTCGAAGCAGCGTATGCCGGCACGTTCGAGACCTGAACGCCGTGTTCTCGACAATAAGCTACGTCCACACTGTCGTAGCCGCTTGCAGCAACGCAGATGTACTTGAGCCGCGGAAGCTGACGTAGCGTATCCGCACGCAATGGCACCTTGTTCGTGATCGCGATATCAGCATCGGCAAGCGCCTCGAGAAGCTCGTGTTCGCGGGTAGTTTCTCGCTCTGTCCAGCGGTCGGAGGAGCGGGGTCGCGGTACGCGCACGGGCAGCGTCGCGCTGTCGAGAAAGACGATATGGCTCATGTCAGTGGATACCTCCCACGTTCGATTGCGCCCTCCGCCTCTGGCGTAAGGCCCGGGTATGAACGTTGCAAATGCCGGACGAAATTTTGTGCCGAGCGCGGCAACGCGTCGAAGTCACGATAGCCGATCAGACTTTCCAGCCTCGCCCATTCATCGGTGAGAGGGACGACCTTGTAGCCGAAGCTCTCGTCTGGCGTGCCCACAGTCACGTCCGACATGACTGCAAGGCCGACCCCGGAACGCACCATGGTGCGCATCGCATCGAAGCTCGTGACCTGCAGACGGATGCGCAACTTGCGCTGAAGGTCTGCGGCGTACGACTGCATCATCCGGAAGATCAAGCTGCCCTCGTGGAAAGCGATCAGATCGTAGTCCAGCGTCTCGGCGAACGAGACTTCACTGCGGTCCGCCAGCGCGTGCTGCAAAGGCACGACGGCGACAAGGTTCGAACGTCTGAACGGTTGCACAACGAGTCCAGCCGTCGAAACGCCCGACCAGAAGACACCCAGATCCGCGATCCCGTCGCGTAACGCACGGACGATGAACGGGGTGCTCCACTCCTCCAGATGAACGTCGATCTGCGGATAGGCTTCCAGAAACGTGCGAATGGTCGGACCGAGGAAACCGACGATCGCAGTGCTATTGGCGAAAACGCGAACTTCGCCCTTCGAGCCGTCACCGAATTCGCTCATCTGCGCGCGCATGCGGGCCATCACCAGCATCATGTCCTTCGCGTGCGTAACGAGTTCCAGTCCAGCGGGCGTCGGCCGAACACCCATGTTACGGCGTTCGAGCAATTGCACGCCGAGCACGTCCTCGAGATCGCTGATCCGCTTACTGACGGCGGACGTCGCAATAAAGTGACGTTCGGCCGCTCGCGCGAGATTTCGCTCCTCAATCACCGTCAGGAATATTTTCAGCGTAACGAGGTCAATCCGCATGCAGGGTCCGTAATGCGTCGGCGACGCGACAGTTGCGCACGCAGCCAAATTCGATGATCAAGCGCTGCGCACGCAACTAGCCGCCTTAGCCGTGGTTAAGAGTAATTGTCTTCAAGGTGGTGAAGCTCAAGAGACCCTCCATCCCCTTTTCGCGGCCATACCCGCTTTGCTTGACGCCGCCGAACGGCAACTCTATGCCCCCGCCCGCGCCGTAGCAGTTGACGAAAACCTGGCCTCCATGAAATGCGTGAGCCAGTCTCATTTGACGGCCGCCGTCACGAGTCCAGATTCCTGCAACAAGCCCGAAGGCGGTGTCGTTGGCGAGATGAACGGCCTCGGCTTCGTCCGCAAACGGCATCGCAACCAGTACGGGCCCGAACACTTCGTCCTGGGCCAATGTATGCTTGTGCGGTACGTCACGCAGGAGGACAGGCGGCTGAAAGTAGCCGCCTTGTGCGGCATCCGGCGCAAGTTTTCCGGTCGCGGCGAAGCGGATGTTGTCGGCATCTGCCCTGGCGAGGAAGGTCTTTACTCGATCCAGCTGCGCCGCGTTTATCAGAGGTCCGCAGTCGTAATCCCCCTCTGCGGGGCCCGCTGTCACAGCCTCGAAGCTGTGCGCGAGTCGTTCGATAAGCTCCTCGTAGAGCGACGACTGCACCAGCAATCGGCTGCCGGCCGAACACGTCTGGCCGCTGTTTTGCACGATCGCGTTTCGAATGACCGGCAATGCGGCATCGAGATCGACGTCGTCGAAGACGATCTGCGGGGATTTTCCGCCAAGTTCGAGGGTCACCGGGCAAGGGATCCCCGTGATTTTCGTGCCGTTTACCGGGTTTGAGCGATCGAGGCGCGACAAGGCCTAGCGGTCCGCCCCCAAAATAATGTCCAATAAGATCAGCTAGTTGCTGTCTGGTCTTTTTGTGCTTCGTGAAGACCTCCCCGGCAGAGCTTTTCAGGCGGAGATGGGCTCCGGCGGGGTCATCCGGCGCTGGTTGGCGGCGATAAGCGTGTTTATCCCTGGTAGCTCGATATTTCCCGTTCAAAATCAGCTTCACTAACGTTAGAGCCGTATGGAATACTTGGCCGGAAATTCACCCGTTTCCTTTCCGGAGCCTCGCATGCCCCGTCCGGCTGCCGCCACCCCTGACCAGATCCGTTCCACCGTGCTCGCGATGCTCGCCGAGGCCGGTGACGCAACGCCTGTGACCGGCGTGCGCTTCCGGCAACTCGTGTCGGTGCGCAAGCTGCGCGCGCGACTCGGTGCCGGCGACCCGGCCACCCTCGCGCGCGCGCTGAACGCGATCGAGGCCGAAGTCGTGCGCGCAGGCCTGATCGACATCGCGATCCCCGGCATTCCGCCCGACATCGCCGAGCAGATGCGCGCGCTCTGGCAGGCGGCCGTCACGGTCCAGCTCGACGACGTCGTGCGCCTGCAGGCGCACGCGCAGCAGGCGGTCGCCGCGGCCGACGCCGCGCGTACCGACGCGGAGCTGCGCGTCGAGTTGCTGCGACAGGAGCTCACCGATCTGCGCACGGCCTTCACGGGCCGCGATGCGGAGTTGGCCGACCTGCGTGCGCAGCACACCCTGATCCGGGAGCGCTGTGCCGCGCTCGAGGCGACGCTGCAGGACCGGCAGGACCGGCTCGATGCGGTAAGGGCCGAACGGGAGGCGCTCGAGCGCGCGCACGCGGAGGGGCTCACCCAGACCCAGCATCGGTATGAAGCGCTGTCGAAGCAGCTGCTGCAGGAAACCGCCCACCAGCGCGAAGCGCTGAAGAAGGAGCACGAGCAGTTCGCGTCGCAGCTGAAGTTCGCTGAGCGGCGCATCGCCGCGCTCGAAGACGAGCGCGAGCGGCGCGAGGCGGAGCTCGCCAGCGAGCGAGCGACGCGCCAGCAGGCGGTCGGCGAGGCACTCGCGCTGAAGGCCGTGAACTCGAGCCAGCATGCGCAACTCGACGAGCTGATGCGCGTGGTGTCGGCGCTCGACGCGCCCCGTCGGCCGCCAGCCGCCTCTGCGGGGCTCGCCACCGCCCGGCGCACGAAGACCACGCCGAAAGGCGGCACCGCCACGCGGCCGAAAAAATCATGAACGCGACGCTGCCCGCAGCCGACTGGATCGATCATGGCACGACGCCCCCGCAGCGCGTGCCGGCCGCAGTCGACGCAGCACTCGCCTATCTGGCCGACGCGCTCGGTCACGTGATCTATACGCGCTGGACGCTTGCCATGATCAAGCAGCGTCATGCCTCGCTCGCCGACGCGAAGGCAGCCCACCTGGCCGTCATGCGGGTGCTGCTTGATCACGAGGTAGCCGTGGAATACTGGGACCGCGGCCGCGTACGCACGGTTGCCGCCGACGAGGCGCCGGCGCCCGAAGCCGTGCTGGCGCGCGTGCTGCATACGCATCGCCGCCGCTTCAGGCCTGCCGTCCATGCAAGCGAACTCGCCGGGACCGGTGAGCCGAAACGGGAGCCGGCGGCGCTGATGACGTTGCCCCAGCCGCTTGTCGTGTGGCTGGCGCGCGCTGGGCGCTTCGCCGCGGTGGCGAGCGCCACGAATACGCTCGGTGTCGGCGACGACGCCCAGGCGGTCGCGCTGTTCCTGCGCGACCGGGCGAGCCGCTCGCCGCACACGTTGCGTGCGTACCGGACCGAGCTGCGCCGGCTCGTGGCCTGGTGCGAGGCACGCCAACTGGGGCCGCTGTCCGATTTGACGCGCCACGACCTGCTCGCGTACCGGCAGGCGCTGCGCCAACCGGCGCACGACAACACGGTGGGCGATGCGCCGCGCCGGATGTCGGAGGCGCTGCAATCGCGCGCGCTGGCTGTCGTCGCGAGCTTGTTCCGCTACTGGACTGAAACCGGCTATCTGAGCGCGAATCCCGCGGCCGGTCTCGTGCGGGGCGGCCGTTCGCGCGCGAGCTTTGCGCCGCAGCGCATGCTGCCTCCGATGCTGCTCGCCGCATGCGATGCGTGGGTGGCCGAAGCCGCCGTGGGTGACGATCTCCTGGTGAGCGCACGGCGCCGCGCGATCTGGGCGCTGTACCGCTATGCCGGCGTGCGGCTGATCGAGCTCGTGTGGTCCGACGAAGCGCAGTTGCCGAGGCTCGAGGTCGACGACCAGGGCAGCTGGACGCTGATCGTGCTTGGCAAGGGACGCAAGACGCGCGCGATTCCGCTGCCGGCGGTCTGCGTGTCCGTGTTGAAAACCTACCGTGAGCTGCGCGGCCTGCCGCCGCAACCGCCGCTCTTTGAGCACGCGGCGTTAATCCACGGGCTCAAGGGCGGCTCGCTCAAGGGCTCCGGTCTGTACGACGAGGTCAAGGCGATCTTCGTGGCGGCCGCGGAACGCCTCGCGCACACGGACCCCGAGGGCACCGCGCGCCTGAGGCGGGCGTCGCCGCACTGGCTGCGGCATGCCTACGCGCGGCAACTGGTCGTCGATCACCAGGTGCCATTGCCCGCCGCGCAAGCCCTACTCGGTCATGCGTCGGTGCAGACGACCGCCGCGTACGCGAAAACTGATCTCTCGCAACTGCGCGCCTTCGTCGAGGGGACGTTCGCGTCGCATGAGCCACCTCATTCGGACGCGAGGCCCAGGGCGTCCCAGAGGAACTGAAGCGACACGGCCTCGCGCTGCTGCAATTCCGCCTGCCGGTTCTCATCGCGCTGGTAGGTGCGCAGCAGTCCCTTGACGCGCTCCAGGCCGGCGGGCGTGACGATCGCCTCGCGGGGCGATCGTTCGTTCAGGATCGGCAGCGGTTCGTCGGCCCAGTCGGCGTAGATCCGCAGCAGCGCCTGCCGGATGGCCGATGTCGCGAGCGCGGGCGACACATCGGCGGCCTTGGATGTGGGAGATGCATCGTCGCCCACGTGGCCGAGTGCGCCCACGGGATCCTGAAGGTCGCGGATACGGAATTCGACGGCGTCCGCCATAATCGCCTCGAGCCAGGGGCGGCCCTCGTCGGCATGGCGCTGGGTGCGGTAGAACACCGTGAGATGCTCCTCGTCGCGTGTGCGGGTGATGCTCACCGCGCTACGGATCTGTCCATCGTCGCAGTCGATGCGCCGCTCCCAGCCACGCTCGGGATCGCCGTCGACGTCGGGTTGCAGGGCGAGCACGGCGGTCACCTTGTTCCAGTCTCGCACGCGATAGCGGTCGGTCACGAACAGCAACGGCTCGTTGCTGTAGGCATCCGTCAGCGTAGGCAGTTCCAGGTCCTCGAAAAACTGCGCGAGCCACGCGCGGCGGATCATGAAGCTCAGCTCCGAGGCGCACGGCTGCTGCCCGGGTTCGCTGGTCTCGCGGATCCACCGAAGCAGATGGGCGGCCTGCATCGGGACCAAAACATACATCGTGCCCGACAGGACGAACGCTTCCTTCTCGCGGATCACGCGCAAGCCGATGGTCGAGCCGAGCAGGTCGGCCTTGCTGCCGATGCTTTCGGAGACGATCACGGGCTCCGCATCCGGATCGAGTACATCGCACACGGTCATCGATCGTTGCGGCTGCACGTCGGTCACGGTGTAGAGCCGCAGCGGCGTTGTGGCCAGCTGCGTCAACCAGGCGCGCTGCGCATCACTTAGCGGCGGGCGGCCCGTGCCGAGCAAGAGATCGGCAACGCGGCGTGGCTCGCCGCGCACCTGGATCTCGCCTTCGGCCAGCAACCACTCATAGGTCTGGCCGGCGATGAACTCGCGGATATCGTCATCCAGGTCCTCGAAATCCTCGAGGTCGTCATCGTCGAGGTCGTCGAACAACGCATCGTCGAGTGCCTTGCGCACTGCACGTCCGTGCCGGCTCTCCAGCCAGGTCAGCGCGCGGGGAACGGCATTGGATGGATCATCCTCGCGGGGATCGGCGGCATGGAGGCAGCAGTGCTTGTACTTCTTGCCGCTGCCGCAGGGACACGGATCGTTGCGGCCGGTTCGATGGGTCATGATGATCACCGTGGTCACGACAGCCGCATGTTACCTTGCGCGGGCGAGGCCCGATACCGGAACGGCGACGGTGCTGGGCATAAGGCGACGCACGTACTGCGCGACCGGGAAATCGAACGTCCCACGCAGGTTGATGCCTTCCAGCGCGGCGGGCGCGATGCGCCGGAGGTGTTCAGCAATCACAGTGGTCTGGCCAAGCCGTTCAATGGTCTCGAGCGCGTTTTGCATGTGCATCGTGTTCCAGGCCATCACAGCGTTGGTGAGCAGCGTGAGCGCGGAAGAAACTGCGACCAGCGAATGCGGCTGGCGTGCGAGTTCGAGCGGAATCTTGCCCTGATGGATGGCGCGCTGCACGGTATGCACCGCCTCGCCGCGATTGAGCGCGTGGTGCAGCTCGCGACGAAACGCCGGCGTGGTGAAATAGTCGATCAGGAAGATCGAGCGGAACAGCCGGCCGAGATGAACGCCGCCGTCATAAAGGGGCTGGCCGCGCGCATCGGAACCGAAGCGCGACAGTGCCTGGACGGCCGTGCAGCGCCCGCTGTAGACGGAGGCGACCACGCGCACGAACTCATCCCAGATGGCCTTGATGGCCTCGACGCGCACATCGCAGTCGGTGACGTCCTTCAGCAACTTGGGCACCGCGTGGCCGACAGGCACGTGCAGGCGCCGATCCCGCAGATGCGCCAGTTGGGGGCACAGATCGAAGCCGGCTCCACGCGCGAGCGCCATCGCGAAATCGGTATATCCGTGCGTATCCACGGCAATCTGCGCGACGTCGTCGATGCTGTCCTGGCGAATGACACCCTCGATCGCGGCGCCCGCCTGCCGCCGGTTCAGCAGGATGGGTTGGTCGTAGAAGATGCCCCAGCGGTCGCGCACGTGCGTGTACATGCCGATCGAGCGCGTGCGCCGGCGCGGATCGGCGCGAGCTTGCCAGACCGTTTTGGCAGTCTCGAGCGACATCATGTCCGACGAGGCGAGATCGGCCCGCCCCCAATACTGCGTGATCGGATGCTCGTGCATGAACTGCAGCACGGCGTCGGCTGCGTGGCGCAACAACCGTTCATCGGCGATGCGGCGCATCATCTGGCGGATCGCCTCGGCCGACAGCTCGGGCACCATGCGCGCGATGTCAGCGGCGGACATCGAGGTGCCATGCGCGAGGATGGCGGCGTAGACCAGCAGCAGTTCACTGCGGGCGCGTGGCTCTCGCCCCAGTAGCAACCAGCTGAAGCGCACCTCGCTGTCCACCTGCAGGATGATCTCGGGCAACTGCCCGTCCGGGCGTGACGCGAACAGGGCCCGACGCAGGTCTTCGACGGCCTTGTGTCCCGGCTCGGCCTTCAGTGCATCGAGATGAACGGCGTCGTCGACGCGCACTTGGCCGCGTGCGACAGCCTCGCGCAAGCGCTCGAGACCTTCGTCGAGATGCTTGATGACGGGTTCGAGAAAGACCTTCGGGTCCTGGGGCAAATCCAGTTGGCCGTAGAAATGATTGCGCTGCCGTCGCCAGTCCTCGGCGGGGATCAGCAGCGTGCCGAGGCTGCGGAACGAGAAGCTGTGCTCGACGTAGATCGATCCGTTGCGCAGGGCTACCCGCAAGGCAAAGAGCGTCGCCCATTCGAAGGCGATCAGCGCGTCACCGCGGTTCTCGCTGGCTATCATCCGTTGCCAGGCTCGGCCAAGCCGGATCTCTGTGTTCGGAGGCGGTTCGACCGCTTTGCTCGCGTAAAGCTCGCGCAGCAATACGAGTGCATCCATGACCGGATGAGCGGCCTGCGCCTGGAAAGGCAGGTCCAGCAGCTTGGCGAGCAATGCACGCGCCACGCGCCGCTTCGAGGCGAGCTGCGCCCGCATGAGGCTGGTCCGGCTGGGCGCCTCCTGTTTGAGCACCGCGTCCGCCAGCTCAGACAGTTGTTTGACGAGCGCATCGCGCGTCAGATCCTTGTTGCCTGCGAGCGCCTTGACTGCCGTAGCGAAATCCCGTAGCTGCGCCTTCAGATCGGGACGCGTGGCGGCCACCCGATCGTTTGCAGTTCTGATCGCCTTGCGGACCCAGTCGCCGAGCATCGACAGGAGCTGGTCGGTTGCCGAGCACAATGCGTAGCGCATGAAACAGGCCGCCTCGAGTCGTCGTATGGCCGGCTGGATACGATAACTCACCGAAGGTTTGCGGTTCGCGCAGCGCCGCGCATAATGCCGCACGATGGCTTCGTTGCATGTCTCGGGCCACTTCGCCTGCACGCCGATCTCGACCAGATGATCGACCTTGCGGAAGAGTTCGCTCATCTGTCGCGTCGAATTGCG
>CAYPWK010000147.1:0-12193 GCA_964414365.1 uncultured Burkholderia sp. | reverse complement strand
TGCTGATCGCCACCGACGCGCCGCTCGACGCGCGCCAATTGAAGCGCCTGTCGATGCGGGCGGCGGCGGGTCTCGCACGCACTGGTTCCGCCTACGGGCATGGCAGCGGCGATATCGCGCTGGCGTTTTCGACGGCGTACACGGTGCCGCATGAAGCCGATTTCGTGTCGATGCCGCCGCGCGTGGCCGAAGCGCGGCTCGATCCGCTGTTTCATGCGGCCGCCGACAGCGTCGAGCAGGCGATCGTCGATGCGCTGTGGCACGCGACGACGGTAACGGGCCGCGACGGACACCGCCGCTCGTCGCTGGCCGACGCCTTTCCCGATCTCACGCGCCTTTTCGAATCATCCGTCACACAATGAGAGTCCTGATCTCCACCGATATCGAAGGCGTTGCCGGCGTCTTTCACGTCGAACAGACGCGCCCCGGCAACGGCGAATACGAACGCGCGCGCCGTTGGATGTCGCTCGAAGCGAACGCGGCGATCGAAGGCGCGTTCCTGGGCGGCGCGACCGAGGTCTGGGTCAACGATTCGCACGGCGGCTTTCGTAACTTGCTGCCAGAGTTGCTCGATGGCCGCGCGCAGGTCGTATTCGGCAAGCCGCGAACGCTCGGGATGATGGCTGGGCTCGAACAGGCGCCGTCGCTCGTCTTCATGATCGGCTATCACGCGAAATCTCAAAGCCGAGGCATCCTCGCGCACACGATCAACAGCTTCGCGTTTTCGCAGGTGCGGATGAACGGCGAGGAAGTCGGCGAGGCGGGCCTCTATGGCTCGCTCGCCGCAGAATACGGCGCACGAGTTGCGCTGTGTTCTGGCGACGACGTGTTCACCGAAGAGACGCGCGCAGCGTTTCCAGAAGCGGCCTTCGTGACGGTGAAGACCGCATCAGGTCATGCCAGCGGCACGACGCAAACGCCCGCGGCCGCTTGCGCCGCGATTGCCGCCGCGGCGCGCGAAGCAGTGGCAGCGCACATCGAGCGAGGCTCCGGTGCGGGCCGGAGCGGGACCGAGCGCGAAGAAACGGCCCGTCGCGCCGTCGAATGTGAACTGCGCGTTCAAACGACTGCGCTTGCCGACCTCTTCTGCCAATGGCCGGCGCTCGCGCGCATCGACGGCGTGACCTTGCGCTTCGACGCGCCTTCCGTCGAGCACACGGTGCGCATGCTGAACTGCTTGTCCGCGATGTCGTTCATGCTGCGTTCATGACCATTTCTTGCTGTGGCTACGCCTGCATTGCTCACCTGCCCGAGCACGCCCCGAATTTCACGACGCTCGAACTCAAGAGCAATTTTCTCGGAACATGCCGCGATGGGACAATCCGGGCCGTCGCGACGGCCTTCCATCTTGGGCGAAGCACGCATGTCTGGGATGCGTCGGTTTTCGATCCGGCCGGGCGTACGATCGCGCTGTTTCGTTGTACGCAGATGCTACTTGCTAAATAGCCGGGGCATCCCGTCATCTTTTTGTAATGCTTGCAGACGAATTCCGGCGCATGTCCGAGTATTTCGAAGGTCTTGCCGACGAACGCGAAATCCGCCTCGAGTGGCGCGGTGACAGCAGTGTGTGGGCCGATCCGCTGCTGCTGCGCCGGGCGCTAGCCAATTTGCTGGCGAATGCCGTTCGCTATGCGGATACCGGAACTTTGATCTCGACCGTAGCCGAACAAAGGCGGGACGGGACGGCCATCAGTGTCGAGAATCGCGGTCCAACCATCGAGCCCCATCACCTCGAACGGCTCTTCGATCGCTTCTATCGTGCGGATGCGTCGCGGCAGCGCTCGTCAGAGTCGAGCGGCCTTGGGCTTTCGATTGTGCGCAGCATTATGTCGCTGCATGGTGGAACCTGCCGCGCCGCAAGCAGCGAAGGTGTGACCCGCTTTACCTTGATATTTCCCCGCGACGGCGGCTGAGTTCCGGCCGGCATGAGAGCAGGCGCAGACTAAACGTCATCCCAAAGTCGCCGCGGGAGAATGTCCGCCTTGACGATGTTTGCCGACAATGAACAATGACCGCTACTGGCGCAAACCTTGAGGGGCGGCAGGTCCATACATGATGTCTAGCGGCCAACATATCGCGGCAGACGCTTTTCTACAAAAGCGCGATGGCCCTCTGCCCTGTCCTGCGTTTTGAAAACTTCCAGATTCGCCTCATGCTCCCGCTTGAGACCTTCTTGAAGAACAGTCTCGAAGGAATCCAGCACGGCTCGCTTTATCAGGCGAACGGCAACAGGCGCTCGACTGGCGATAACGGACGCAAGTTCGACAGCACGGGCGATGGTGTGCTGCGGATCCACAACTTCCGCAACGAGTCCGTGGCGCTCGGCGTCTTGCGCCGACATCGGCTCTCCGGTCAACATGAGTTTCATGGCCAATGGCTTCCCGAGCACACGCGTCAATCGTTGAGTGGCCCCATCTCCCGGCAACGCGCCAATGACAATCTCGCGCTGCGAAAACGACGCAGTGGTTCCTGCAACGACGATGTCTGCTAGCATTGCGAGTTCGTTACCGCCTCCGATAGCGAATCCGTTAACCGCGGCGATAAGCGGCTTTGAAAATGTTTCGATTGTCTTCCAGCTTTTCAGGCGGGCAGGATCGGCGTACGCCTCCACCCCTCTTGCAGCCATATCCGCGATGTCTGCGCCCGCACAAAAGAATTCGTCACCGCCAGTCAATACAACGGCTCTGACATCGTCGCCCGCCTCCGCGGCCACGATTACACGTTCGAGCTCGGCCAACAGTGAGACGCCGAGCGCATTTCTCTTGCCTGGATTGTTCAAGGTAATCTTCCATACAAGGTGAGCTGGTCGATCCACCTTGACGAACCGCAAGCTTCCGAATTCCGTATCTGACATCGACATATTAGGAGGCTCCTATAGACCTATAGCGATTGTGCGGCGTGCCGGTGCCGTCTGGTACTTAAGCTGCGTGTCGCGCCGTCTCTTGGAGTAAGCCCGCTTCAATCAGGGCGATCCGCAGCCGTTCAATTTCGCGGTCGCCCAGCTTCATCAGTGGCGGCCTTACCGTCGCGTTCGAGAATTGTCCAAGCATTACAAGCGCCTCCTTCATGCGGTTATGCATGTCAAGAAAGGGCGGCGCATAGAAGGCCTGCTGCAACGGATAGAGGCGGTCGTTGACTGCGCGCGCGGCCGCAAGATCATTGCGTTGGACGGCCTCGAACAGCTCGACCTGCTGCGCCGCCAGCACGCTTCCTGCTCCGGATAACAGGCCATTGCAGCCCATCACCAGCGAACTCATCAACCACGAGCTATTCGTCGACAAGACGTTGACCGGACGTGACAGTTGTTGAAACGTGCGCACGTTACGCTCGTGGACAATGGGTTCAGACCAGTCCTTGATCGCCCGAATCGCCGGTACTGCGTCAAACAGTGCGAGCATGGTATCGAACGAGTACGCCAAGCCGCTTGCGACGGAATACTGGAACGCGATGATCGGCAGGCTTGACGCCTCTGCAATTATCCGGAAGTGGTTTATCGCCATTTCGGGCCGCAGTTGGCCTCCCATCGCCATCGTCTGTTGAGGAAAGACCAATAGCGCCGACGCGCCCGCGCGTTCGGCCACTCGCGCAATGTGCGCCGCCTCCAATGCGCCGTCCGCCAGGACACCGCAAATGACAGGCACCTTATCGCCGATCTGATCCAGCGCCAACTCCAGGACCCGGCGTTGTTCGTCCGGCGTGCATGCAGTGACTTCCGACGCGTGTCCATTTACTGTAATTGCGCTGACGCCGCGCACGGCGGCCAGGCGCCGCAAATGATTCGTGGCGCATGCTACGTCAATCGAGTAGTCTTGCGCGAAAGGTAGCAATGCAGCCGGTATGACGCCCGATGGCGTCCAGTCCGGAAAAGGTGTGGTCATCGTGTCCCTATCCCTATGAAAGCAAGCGCCGTTGCCACTGCCTGAGAGCCAACATACAGGTCTCCTCAACTGGCAATTTGCACAGTCTTTATCGCCGTATAGAACTCCTGCGCCGCCCGGCCCTGTTCGCGCGCGTGAGATCCGGACTCCTTCATACCGCCAAAAGGTGCCTGGAAATCGATTCCCGCTGTTTCACAATTGATGCGCAAGACACCGGCATCCACCTCGTCGATGAACGCAAGCATGTTGCCGATATCGCGCGTAAAGATCGATGCGCATAAGCCGAAGCGCACATCGTTCGCCACAGCGAACGCCTCGCTTAGGTCGGGTACCTTGATCAGCGCGAGCACCGGGCCGAATATTTCTTCCTGCGCGATTGTCATTGACGGTGATACGTCCACGAAGATCGTGGGCTCGACGAAGTAACCGTTGCTCAAGTCCTGAGCCATCGCGCGGGTGCCTCCATGCGCGAGCGTCGCGCCTTCCCGAATCCCGGTCGCGATGAAACCGAGGACGGCTTGCATCTGACCTTCGCTTGCGCAAGGCCCCATCCATGTATCGTCCCGTGCGCCATCGCCTAGTTTCAATTCCCGGACTCTGGCCAGAAGCTTCGAGCGGAAGGCCTCGTAGACGCTCGCGACAACGATCACCCGGCTCGTGGCCGTGCATTTCTGCCCGGCTGAGCGCAGCCCTGCATCGACGGTGGCGTCGACGGCGCGATCGAGGTCGGCGTCCTCGGCAACGATCACCGGATTCTTGCCGCCCATTTCGACCTGCACCTTCGCGCCGCGCGCTGAGGCGCACAAGATGACCGCGCGCCCGACTTCGTTCGATCCGGTGAACGAGATTGCGCCGACTTCGGGATGATCCACGATTGCCTGGCCTACCACCGCACCTTCGCCCGTGACCATGTTGACGACGCCGTCGGGCAAACGTGCCTCGTGCATGCACTCGAGCAGGTACGAGGCAGTCACGGCCGCATCCTGCGCCGGCTTGAGCACTACGGTGTTGCCGTAGACGATCGCCGGTGCGATTTTCCAGATCGGGATCGCAACGGGGAAGTTCCACGGCGTAATGAGGCCGACGGTGCCAAGCGGCACACGCGTCGTGAACAGCAAGCCGGAACCGTTGGCTGTCGGAATCGTCGAGCCGATATCGCGCACCCCCTCCCCCGCGTAGTACCTCAGGATGGCGACAGCACGGGCGATCTCCGCCCTCGCTTCGCCAAGGGTCTTGCCGACTTCGCGTGTAACGATCGCCGCCACTTCCTCCATACGTCGTGCGAGCACCTCGGCGACGCGATGGAGATAGTCACCACGCGCCCCACCAGATAGCGCCTTCCACGCCTGACTTGCGCGCCGGGCAGCCGCCACAGCCGCGTCGACATCGGCCCGCTTCGAGTTCTGCACAAATCCGACGAGTTCATTGCAATTGGCGGGATTGACGCTTGTGTCGAGCCGTCCGCCGCTGCTCGGCACCCATTGGCCGTCAATGTAGTTGCGGCGAGTCTCGACGTCTTGTCTGGGTCCCATCTTCCGTTCTCCCGAGTGAGGGCGCGAGGTCCAAAGTAGCCCCCTGGATCATGGGATTTCTTAGATCAGCGCTCCCGTCAGCTCAGGGCGCAAGCGCCCGGGATGCACAAGCTTGCACAACGCCTCGATGAAGTAGAAGTCGCCGAACATGGTGGCGCTATCCGCGCCTTCGTTATGCGGCTTCGAGTAGCACCCGTGCTTCAGCACACCGCGATGCGCACCATCGTGCGCTACGTAGTCCCGACACAGCGTTTCCAGGATCTCGACGCCGCGTCTGACCCACACGACCCCGTTGGCCGTGTCGGCGTTCATCGCGCCCAGATCGAGCAGCGCGGATGCGACGATGGCGGCCGCGGCGCTGTCACGCTGCGTGTCGGGGGCCATCGGGTCATCGAAGTCCCATGGGGGGACCGCTGCCCCTTGGCAGCGACGCACGTAATAGTCCGCCAGACGTTCTGCACGCTCCAGGTAGGTCCTCTCGCCCGTCTCGCGCGCCGTTACCGCGTAGCCATAAATCGCCCATGCCTGGCCGCGCGACCAGGTGGATTCATCGCCGTACCCCTGAAACGTATAGCCGCGTATCCGGCGTCCGCTCGCTTCGTCGTATTCGACCGCATGGTAGGTGGAGTCGTCGGCGCGGATGAAAGCCTCGGCAGTCTTGTCCGCATGCGAATGCGCTGCCAGCCGGAAGCTCGCATCGCCGGAAACCCGCGAGGCCCAATACAACAGCGGGAGGTTGGCCATCGTATCGATCGCGGAACTCCTGCGCCCGCGTGCGTCATCGAGCGGACCCCATGCAGACAGATAGGCGCCGCTCGCTGTCGTGATGACGCGTGCTCGCAGCTTGTCCGCGGCTCGCAGCGCCAACTCGGCGAACCATGTATCGCCCGTGATTTGGAAAGCGGGTATCGCACTGCTATCGAAGATAAAACCGATATCGTGCGTGTTCGGGTCGTCGGCGCGTTGCGCCACCAAGCGCATCCGCTCACGTGCCCAGTCGACGTAGCGCGCCTCGCCGGTGTGCAGATGCGCGGCGAGCAGCAGGCCAACCCAGAAGCCGCAGTTCCAGTTACCGTGACTCCACGCGTCGCCGCGATAGCCCGCGGAGAGCGAGGCCGGCAGCGTGACCCACCCGCCGTCGGGTCGCGTGACGTGAGGAAACTCGACCCCGATCGAAAATTCATCCTCCGCGACTTTGCGCGCCACGATATCCAGTGTGTTCTCGAATAGCGCGCGCTGAGCCGCTGCGACGCCTGCATCCCGTAGTGCTTGCATCTTTCGTTCTCCGCCAGACTGTTTTGACTCCCCGATGCGGTCACTCACTCCCGCATCGACCGAAGTCAGAATAGAGGCGGAACATCGAACACCGTTAGGACGCTTCCGAGCATCTCTTGTACTTTTTTCGAACATCGTAAGCCAGCGCGGGTCGCGAGCGCCTACAGCCAGGCCCTGTTGGTCGTTTGCTGCTTCTTGTATTCGCCCGGTGGACAGCCCGTGTTCTTCTTGAAGAAACGCGTGAAATAGGCGGGATCCTCGAAGTTCAGGCGTGTGGCGATCTCCGCAATGCTGAGCGGTGAATGAGCCAGGTAGCGCTTCGCCTCGAGCATCACGCGCGCATGGATGATTTCGCTTGCCGTCATCCCCGTCGTCTTCTTGGTGGCATCGCTCAGGTGCCGCTCGGTGACATGCAGGAGTGCCGCATAGTCCGCGAGACTCGCCCGCGTCAGAAAACGTTCCTCGACGAGCATGCGGAACCGGCGCGTAAGTTCGTAGTCGCGGGGTGCTACGCGCCGCTCGTCCTGCGAGGCGCTAAAGCGCTTGCACAGCATCAGAAAGATCTGCAAATACGAGCGAATCAGATCCTGATAACCCGGTTGCTCGCCGTAGTACTCGTCTTCGATATGTTCGATGACCTGACGAAGCGCACTCGCTTGTTCTGCACTCAGATACAGGCAGGGCTTGGGATTGTCGATCGCGAAGAACGACAGTGATTTCAACGCGCTCTTATCCTGCAACGCCAATTGGTAGAACTCGGCGCTGAAGTTCATCACATAGCCGCAGGCGTCCTGAGGCAGACTCAATGAATGCACCTGTCCGGGCGAAAGAAAATACACCGAGTCGGTGCGTACCGGGTAGTCGACCGAGTCGATTACGTGCGGCCCCCCACCCTTGGAAATCCATAGCAATTGGTAGAAGTCGTGACGATGCGGGTAAGGCAACGGCGCGAGCCTGCGCTCGAGGCGATCGTAGTCGAATTCCATGGACTTCACGGTCGGGCCGAAGGCCGAGATTCGATAGAGGGGAATGCGATCGGATCGTTTTTTGTCGATGCTCATCTCGGTGTCTCCGCCGGATATGTATCGAACAAATTGTACAAGCGGCTGTTCAGGCGCGGCATAGCGACACGCTGGGGTTAACACGCGTTCTCGCCCCCCTCACTCTGGAAAACCCTTACCGCCAGGCTATCCGCACGTCACGCGGCACGCGCCGAGCGTAGGACGAGTGCGCGCTTGCGATCAATTATCTGACTTGCCAAGCCAGCCTTGCTGCAGAAAAGTGCAAGAAATCCTGCGCGCGGTCCTAACGCTCCCAAGCCGCATCACAAATAATTTGATCACCCGCATGCAGCTGAGTATCAACGAATCGCGCGCCGGGTGATCAATGAAAGTTATGGAGGAGACACCGTGAGGACACTCATTCGAAGTGCGATTGCCATCACCCTCTGCGCGGGTGTTGCACATCTGGCGCAAGCGCAAGACAAGATCGTCATGAAGCTGGGCCATACGCTGGCTGCAGACAGCCACTAT
Organism: uncultured Burkholderia sp.; assembly: GCA_964414365.1. Taxonomy (GTDB): domain Bacteria; phylum Pseudomonadota; class Gammaproteobacteria; order Burkholderiales; family Burkholderiaceae; genus Trinickia. The sequence continues at coordinate 3,976 of CAYPWK010000147.1, read as the reverse complement.
CAACTGACCGCGCTCGAGTTCGCGAAAGAGGTCAAGGAAAAGACGCACGGAAAGATCGAAGTCCAGGTCTTCCCCGAATCGCAACTGGGGGGCGAAGTGCAGATGACGCAGGCACTGCGCACGGGTACCCAAGACCTGATGATCTCGGGCCAGGCCGCGATCGTGAACACGATCAAGCAATGGCAGATCTTCGATACGCCGTACCTATTCAGCAGCGTCGACGAAGCCAACCGCGTGTTGCAGGGCCCGGTTGGCAAGCAGTTCCTCGACATGATGAAGCCCGCGAACATGATAGGCCTCGCGTGGATTTCGGTGGGTGAGCGCAATCTCTTCACCACCAGGAGAACAGTGACGTCTCTCGACAGCATGAAGGACTTGAAGGTGCGCGTCATGCAGAGCCCCGGCTATATCGCCGGTTACAAGGCGCTCGGCGCGAACCCCACGCCACTCGCGTACAACCAGTTGTTCCTGTCGCTCTCTCAGGGGCTCGTCGACGGCGCCGACACATCGCCCGATCAGTTCGTGCAGGACAAGTTCGTCGACATCGCCAAGCACTACTACATGACGCACGTGAACTACCTCCCCGTGGTCATCGCGATCAGCAAGTTCTCATGGCAGAAGCTCACGCCCGATGAGCAAAAGGCGGTTCAGGATGCGGCCACTGACGCGGCGCAGTTCGACCTGCGGGAATACCGCAAGCAGTATGACCAGGCGCTCACCACGATCAGAAAGCGGGGCATCGACGTCCAGCAGATCGACACCAAGCCCTGGGTCCTGGCGACTGCAACGGCCCGCGCCGAACTCGCCAGGCAGATTCCGGACGGCGCCGCGCTCTATCAGCAAATCGCCGCAGCCAAACAGTCGGCGACGCACTAAGAGAGGCTCGTGAATGAAAAGAATCGCCCACAGCGTCGTCTGGCTCGACGACATGGTTCTGAAGATCAACCTTGCGGCGTGCGGCGCCCTGCTGACTGTGATGGTGTCCGTTGCGGCGCTGGGGGTGATTTTTCGCTTCATATTGCATTCGTCTCTGTCGTGGTCCGAGGAGTTGGACGCCTACCTCTTCGTCTGGCTGACCTGCCTCGGCGCGGCGGCCGGCGTGAAGATGCGCTCCCACCCGGAAGTGCGGGCCCTGGCCGATCGGCTGCCGGGCGCGCTCCATAAGCTCGTCGCCGATCTCACCGACGTGGCCGTTCTCACTCTCGGGCTGATCTTCGTGGTCTATGGCAGCGACATGATCGCGATGATGGGCACCGAGACAGCAGCCTCGTTGCCGATCTCGATGGATTATCCGTACCTGGCGATTCCCGTCGGCGGCGCACTGCTCGCGTGGCACTCCGTGGCGCGTCTTCTGATCTCGCATCTTGCGCCAGGCCTCGAATACCGCGTGTCCGGCATTGCGCCCGGCATGCAAGAGCACCTTTAGGAGAACGCACCATGTGGGCACTTGGGTTAGGTGTCGGTCTACTGGCGGCCGGCGTTCCGGTGGCCGTGTGCATCGGCATAGCGGCGACCGTCGCCTTGGCAGCCAATGGCACCGCGCTGCTCGTCATCCCGCAGCAGTACTTCGGGAATCTCAACAACTTCGGCTTGCTCGCCATTCCCTTCTTCATGCTGACCGGCGCGATCATGGATTCGGGCGGCGTGTCGCGGCGTCTGATCGACTTCTCGCAGGCGCTCGTGGGATTCATGCGCGGTGGCATCGGGCACGTCACGATCGTCGCCAGCATGTTCTTCGCCGACCTGTCGGGTTCGGCGACCGCCGATACCGCCGCGATCGGCTCGGTGATGATTCCGGGCATGGTGGAGAAAGGCTACTCGCGGCCGTTCGCGGTCGCGCTGCAATCCGCCGCCGGATCGCTGGGCCTGCTCTCGCCGGTTTCGATGAGCATGCTGGTCTACGCGTACACGGCGAACGTGTCGGTCGGCACGATGTTCATCGCGGGTATCGTTCCAATGCTACTCGTCGTCATTTCGTTCATGACGGTGAACTACGTGACCGCGGTACGCCGAAACTACACGTCTGTCGTCCCGTTTTCGGCCAAGGCGCTGTGGGCCGCGTTCAAGCACGCGTACCTCGCCTTGCTCACGCCGGTCATCATCCTGGGCGGCATTCTCGGTGGAGTCTTTACACCCGTCGAGGCGGGGGTGGTCGCCGCGGCGTACGTCACGCTTGTGAGCCGCTTCGTTTTCAAGAGCCTGACATTTGCGCACTTCAAGGAGATTCTCTTCAAGACAGCGGTCAATACGACGCGTGTCTCCTTCCTGCTCGGCCTAGCGTTCGTGCTCGGACGCTACCTGATCGAAGCGCAGATCCCCGCGCATGTCGCGAACCATTTCCTGATGATCACGACCAGCGCAATCGTGCTGCTTATCCTGATCAACGTGTTCCTGATCGCGACCCATGCAGTGCTGGAAACCATCTCGAGCATCGTTGTCGTGATCCCGGTCTTCATGCCGCTCGTGCAGCAGATGGGTATCGACCCGGTGGTGTTCGGCGTGATCGTGCTTATCAACTCCGCGATCGGCATCAATCTGCCGCCGATCGGCTTCTGTCTCTTCACCGCGTCGTCAATCGGCGGGGTGTCGGTCGAGAAGGCGACCAAGGCGATCATGCCTTTCATCCTCGCGCTGGCATTCGACCTTGCACTGATCATCGCATGCCCGTTCATCCCGCGACTTCTCCCTAATCTGCTTGGAATGAATTGAATCGAACATCATGGCCAAACGACCCCACATGGATTGCTACGCACTCGGCGATCGCACCGAGTTCGCGAAGACCGTCAGCGAGTTCGACGTGTACGGCTTTGCCGGCATCGTCGGCGATTTCTACGGCGTACACGTCAACGAGGAATACGCGAAGACGACACGCTTCGAACGACGTATCGCCCAGGGCGCGCTGTCCGTCGGCTTTCTCGCCACCTGCATGGGACACATGGCGGCCAAGGCACCGAACCCCGGCGCCGTCTCGTACCGGTACGACATCACGTTTAACGCGCCGGTGTACATCGGCGACACGGTCACCGCAACGCTCGAACTGATCGACAAAGACGATGAACGCAACACCTGCGTCTTCGCCGCGACCGTCACAAGCCACAGCGGCACAGTAGTCGCGAGCGGCAAGACCTACCTCAAGGTGTTGTGAAACGTTCAACGGCCAGACACTACACATAGATGCCGCCGGCAAGCACATAGCCGGCCATTGCAGAACCTGAGAGATCTGCGAGTCAACTGCCACGACGCGATTCAGAGTCGCAGCGCCGGCGTTGCTTTCAACATAACGAAGTGAGTGAGGACGGTATGCCGTACTGGTTGACGGAAGAGCACACGATGATTCGCGACGCCGTGCGCCGCTTTGCTGAGCGCGACATCGCTCCCATCTCCGAACAACTCTGGGAGGAACAGGGGTTCCCCTACGAGGTATGGCGGCGCTCCGGAGAGCTGGGATTTACCGGGCTGCCCTATCCCGAGGCTTATGGGGGCGGCGGCGGGTCGTGGCTCTCGTTCGTGATCGTGCTGGAAGAACTCGCCCGCATCGACTGCGCAATCGCCAACTCGTTAATGGCGAACTCGTCGGTCGCCAGTCTGCTGAACAACTTTGGCACCGACGCGCAAAAAGACCGGTTTTTGCAGCCGATCCTGGACGGTTCGCGCATCGGTGCGATTGCACTGACCGAACCGAATGCGGGCTCGGACGCCGCCGCAATCCAGACCCGCGCCACGCTCGAAGATGACCACTGGGTCATCAATGGCGCCAAGATCTTCATCAGCAACTCCGGCACCAGAATCACCGGCCCGGTCGTCATGGCAGCCGTTACCGGAAAGAAGCCCGATGGCCGCAAGGAAATCTCGAACATCATCGTGCCTGACGGCACGCCGGGCTTCGCGTACGGCAAAAAGCTGAAGAAGATCGGCTGGCGCGCATCGAGCACATACGAACTCTTCTTCGACAACTGCCGTGTACCGGCAGCGAATC
>CAYPWK010000146.1:0-12213 GCA_964414365.1 uncultured Burkholderia sp. | reverse complement strand
ATGGGCCGTCTGTTGAAGGCATCTCTGTGATCCGCGCGATTTTCCCGTAGAAACAATGATCTTGCAGCTGGTCGGCCGTGCCTCGATGTCACGGCCGATCACTGCCGCTCCATTTTGGCAATTCGGTGGAACAGGTGCGAATCGCCAGCGATCTGGTGGCGCAGGCCGGCACGAAGATGGATGAAATCGTGCTGAGCGTGGAGAGGGTGAAGCGCATCATGGGTGAGATCACAGACGCGAGCAGGCACAGAGCGCCGGGATCGAGCAGGTCAACCAGGCGATGGAGCAAATGGATCGGGTAACCCAGCAGAACGCGACGCTAGTCGAACAGGCCGCTGCGGCCGCCGAATCTCTGCACGATCAGGCAGGCAAGCTCTCAGAATTGGTGGGCGTATTCAAGCTCGATTTCATACCGGCATCTACGCGGCATGCCGAATTTGCTGCCTGGAGAAAGTCTTTCGCACACGAGGTCTCGTAGAACGTTGGACACCGTCGTGAGTGCGATTTGCCACAAGTCGAGGGTTCGGACGCTTCCGTCGACGGTGATGTGTATGACGACATAGCCGCGACAGATGCTACCGGCAAAAATCGAAGCGTTTCGACTGGCCCGCAATATCACGCGGCGCGCATGGCCGGTCGTTCTGTGGCTGGGGGAAATACATACCACCAGCCGTCGCCGTGCTGGAAGAAGAAGATTGCCAACGGCCCTGCCGGGCGCGCCGACTCGACACAAATGCAGCGCGCGTCGTTCGTAGGTGTGCGGCTGAATCGCACCCGCTTAACCCGAACCGGCATTGCCGGGGTGGGCGCAAACCACTTATCGACCAGCCTGCGCAAGGATTTTTCGCCGCCGTTCATTGCAAACTCCTAAGACCCATTGCTACAGGTCGGAACCTGTACCCACACCGCACATCGTCTGCGGCAACGTTCTCGAACTACGTTGGTAGGCCGGCGGGCGGGTTGCCGAAGACCGGAGGGAGACGACGTTTGGTACGTCGAGCCTCCGTTCCCATTTGATCGAGGTCAAAATCTCATAACCAGTCAGGTGACTTATTTATACAGTCACGCGACTGGTATTGCAAGCAAACGCGAATCGGGTAAACACCCGATTCGCCATATGTAAGCGCGGTCTTGTGGGGTCGTATGCGTAATGTGTCAGTCTGTGGACTGGTAATTACCAGTCAGGGCACGTATACTTTACTGTGTGACAGTGCCCCGACACGTCATATCGCGGGCCCTGCCCCGGCAAGAGATCCACACTTGTACACGACACGAACCCACCGGAGGTCCTTACACATGAAGCAGGTGGCGATCACCTTCGCGGGTAGTCAAGCGGGACCCGACGAGCCTAAGCGTCGCGGTAACAGGACGACGCGAATTCCGGAAATCCTGGAGGCGGCGATTGATGTGCTTGCGCGGTATGGCAACGTAGGGTTCACGCTGCGGCGTGTCGCGAGCGAGGTCGGCATTCATATGGCGACTTTGCAGCACTACTTCACGGCCCGTGAGGATTTGTTGCGGGCGGCCATGGAGGAAGTGGCAGCGCGCTACCTGACGCTGTATGAAAGCTTGGTCAACGACGACGATCGCACGCCGCAAGCGCGGTTAGATGCCGTCGTCGATGTTGCCTTCGATGAGTTGACGAAGCCCGGTACCCACATCGCGCCGTTTTGCCTCGAAGGATGGAGCATGGGCGAACGGGAAGAATTTGCCAGGGAACTGGTGACCAAGTTCAATCGCCAGTTCGAAAAAACCTTCGCCAGCCTGGTTGTGAAGATCAACCCTTTGCTTTCCGCGCACGAGTGCTCGCTGCGTGGCCGCCTACTCTATACGCATTTGGCGGGGTTGATTGTGCTTATCCGGCCGGTGAGGGGCAGCGCCGCGGCAGATCACGAAGCGCTTCGCGCAGCGACGAAGGTGATATGGAGAGCGCTTTGTACCGCTCCGCAATAGTGAATGGGGCGCTCGGTTTGCCAAACGAATTTCAATAGACCCACGCCTGATGGGCGCGACGACATGTATGCATCGATCCAGTCGACATCGCCGCTTCGCAGGGGGTGCCCCTATGTCGTTCGTCAAGCGTTAGGGACTGACTTGGGTTGGTAAATGGTGCCGTCGCGCAGCATGGCGATCATCGGCAGCACGGTCGCGGGTTGGGCGGCGGACAAGATCGGCGGCGGCCGCGCCTATGCGCTCGGCAGCATCGGCATGTTGATCGTGACGATGGCGTTCTATATGTCGCTCGGCGGCAGCGGCGGTGCCGTGTGGCTGCTTTACATCGCGGGCGGCTTCCTGATCGGGACGATCACGCTCGGGCCGTACATCATCGTCAAGAGCTTTCCGGCCGAGGTGCGCTTTACCGGCTTCGCGCTGTCGTACAACGTCGCGTATGCCGTATTCGGCGGAACCGCGCCTCCGATCGCGTCGTATCTTGTGGGCAAGCAGGGCTTCACGATGGCGCCTGCCTAGTACGTCGGCGCGTTGTGCGTGCTCGGTCTCGTGATCGGCCTCGCGTGGAAGGCGCCTAAGCACGCGGATCCGGTCACCACCTACTGACGCCGCGCGCGCCCACGACGCCATGAACAGCGAAGACCTCGATGTGCTCATGCATTGTCGGCAATGGCTCGACACGGGATCGCGCACGCTGCTAGTCACGGTCGTGAAGACATGGGGATCGTCGCCGCGTCCTGAAGGCGCGATGCTATGTATCCGCGACGACGGGCGCGTCGTAGGCTCGGTGTCGGGCGGCTGTATCGAGGATGATCTGATCGATCGCGTGCGGCACTCGGGCGTGCAGTTCGAACGCCCGGAAACGGTGGAGTACGGCATCTCGGCGGACGAGGCGCATCGCTTTGGGCTGCCTTGCGGCGGCACTATCCGGCTGGTGCTCGAACCGATATCGAAGCGGAGCCGTATCCATGAATTGCTCGATGCGATATCGCGGCACAAGCTCGTCGCGCGCACGCTCGACATGCGCACGGGCCGCGCCGAACTCAGCGCCGCGCCCCCGTGTGACGACGTGCAGTTCGACGGCGACACGCTGACCACCGTGCACGGCCCGCGCTACCGCATGTTGGTGATCGGCGCAGGCCAGTTGTCACGCTATTTCTGCGAGGTTGCGCTCGGGCTCGACTATCTGATCACCGTGTGTGATCCGCGCGAGGAATACGCGGATCACTGGCACATGCCTGGCGTGCGACTAACGCGGGAGATGCCTGACGACGTCGTTACGTCGATGCGTCTCGACAGCCGCGCCGCCGTTATCGCACTCACACACGACCCGAAGCTCGACGATCTCGCATTGATGGAAGCGCTGCGTACGCCTGCGTTTTACGTGGGCGCGCTCGGCTCGCGGCGCAACAACGCGGCACGGCGCGAACGTCTACGCGAATTCGATCTAAGCGAGGGCGACGTCGGTCGTTTGCGCGGGCCGGCTGGACTCTACATCGGCAGCCGAACGCCCGCAGAGATCGCGGTCTCGATTCTCGCCGAAATTATCGCCGCGAAAAACGGCGTGGCGCTCGACGGTCCGCTGCGCGTCGAGGAAGCGAAGAATCGGCTCAACGAGAGCGGAACCGCGCCGTTAGCGTCCTCGTGCGTCGTGTAAGGATGACAGCGAGGCTTAGCATTCGATTCGCCGTATGTCGACACGCCACCTCTGAATTTGACATAATTAGCCTTTCTAATTTGTAATACGTTACGGCCGCGTGCAGAACTCTTGATCCGTCAAACGACGAATGGCAGCCACGGGCGCACTTGGACCTGCGGCGTCAAAACGGGCGCACGCGACCGAACGTAGACCGAGCCCAGCGCTGTCTCTTGTGCCGAGGCTGTTTTGCCGTCAGCCTGTTCCGGACGACTCGTACGGCTACCGGGCCGGGCAGGCAAAATTCTGGCGATGCGATCGACGCGGCGGACGCCGGAAGGCTGCACCGACTTGGCGTGCACGTTTCGCCTCTTCTCCATGGAGATAGGTCCTTGAACTCGTGGTCGGCGCGAAACGCGATCCCGAATGGGGTCCGGTCGTGCTGGTGGGACTCGGAGGCGTGTGGATCGAGGCATTGAAGGACGTGCGCCTGATCCCGGCCGATCTTGCTCACGAGGATATCGTTGCGGAGCTCGGGCGGCTCAAAGCGGCATCGCTGCTGCAGGGCATTCGCGGCGCGGCCGGCGTCGATGTCGAGGCGATCGCGCGTGTCGTCGCGCTGGTCGGCGCGCAGATGCGGGCGAACCCGCGGATCGTCGAGATCGACATCAACCCGCTCGTCGCCTATCCCGACCGCGTGCTGGCGCTCGACGCGCTGGTGGTCAGTACGCCGAACGCATAAGGAGCCGCGATGAAGCTCGAATTTTCCGCCGCAGATCAAGCGTTTCGCCAGGAAGTGCGCGACTTCGTCGCCGCGAATCTGCCGGCCGACATCAAGCGCAAAGTGGAACTGGGCCTGCGTCTCGAGCGCACCGACTATGTCGCGTGGTACTCGCGTCTTTACGAGCGCGGCTGGATCACGCCGGGCTGGCCGAAGGAATACGGCGGCCCAGGCTGGACACCGCTGCAGCGCTACATCTTCGATGAGGAGACACTGCTCGGTGGTGCGCCGCGCATCATCGCAAGCGGCATCAACATGCTTGGCCCGGTCCTGATTGCGTTCGGCACCGAGGAGCAGAAGGCTCGCTACCTGCCTGCCATTCGCCGCAGCGAAACATGGTGGGCTCAGGGTTTCTCCGAGCCGGGCGCGGGCTCTGATCTCGCATCGGTGCGTACGACCGCCGTGCTCGACGGCGATCATTTCGTCGTCAACGGCCACAAGGTGTGGACGTCGTATGCGCACTTCTGCGAGATGCTGTTCTGCCTCGTGCGTACCGACCGCGAAGCGCGGCCGCAGCAAGGCATCTCGTTCCTGCTGATCGACATGAAGACGCCCGGCGTCGAAGTGCGGCCGATCCGGATGCTCGACGGCGGCAACGATCTCAACGAGGTCTTCCTCGAGAACGTGCGCGTGCCCGTCGAAAACCTCGTCGGCGAACTCAACAAGGGCTGGTCGTACGGCAAGTATCTGCTCGGCCACGAACGCACGGGCATTGCCGGCATCGGCTCGTGCAAGCAGCAGCTTCGACGTGTGAGCACGCTCGCCGCGCAACAGGGGCTCGACGGCGATCCGCTCTTCGCCGCGCGGATCGGCCAGCTCGAAATCGAGCTGATGGCGCTGGAATTCACCGGGCTGCGCATGCTCGGCGCGAACCAGCAGAGTCGCGCGCCTGGCGTCGAGGCGTCGATGCTCAAGGTGCGCGGCACCGAGTTGCGCCAGGCCATCTACGAGTTGCTCGTGGAGGTCGCAGGGCCGCACGCGCTACCGTTCGATGAAGCCATCCTGTTCGACCGCACGGGTCACGAGCGGCCGGTGGTCCCCGAAGATCTCGCCGCGCTCGCCGCCAACTACCTGGACTCGCGCAAGCTCTCGATCTACGGCGGCGCGAACGAAGTGCAGCGCAACCTCATCAGCAAGGCGTACCTCACCGCCTGAGAATGGACCTCACGATGGATTTTTCACTGACTGACGATCACGTCGCATTGCAAGACGCCGTGCGCCGCTTTTGCGACGGCGAGTTTCCACTGCACGAACGAGGCAATCCGGAGACGGACGCTCAGGCCGCGCAGCGCTGGTCGGCCATGGCCGAGCTGGGGCTCATCGGTCTTGAGGTCGATCCCGACTACGGTGGCAGCGGTCAGAGCGCCGTCGAAGTGATGCTGGCCGCTCAGGAGCTCGGGCGCTGCCTGGGCGGAGCCGGTTGGCTCGCAGGGATCCTGCCCGCCGCACATCTGATCGCCCGCACAGGCACCGCGCAGCAGCGCGATGCGTGGCTGCCCGACATCGCCGCGGGTAGCAGGAAGGTCGTGCTCGCTCATGCGGAAGCGACCTCGCGCTATACGCTCGCAAAGGTGAGCGCGCGCGCGAAAGAGACGGGGGATGGGTGGCGCATCGACGGACGCAAGACGCTCGTGCCGGACGGCGCACACGCGGACGCGTTCGTCGTCGTCGCTCGCACGTCGGGCGAAGATGACGACACCGATGGACTCACGCTCTTCATCGTCGATGCGAAAACAGAAGGCGTCGAAGTGCAGCCTTTTCGCACGCTCGACGGGCGCGTTGCCGCACACGTCAGCCTGAACGGCGCGAATGTGAGCGCAGCAGCGGTACTCGGCCCTCTTGGCGCGGCGTTCCTCCCGCTCGAAGCGGCGATCGACCGTGCGAGCGCCGCGCTCAGCGCGGAGGCCGCGGGCGCGCTCGATGCGCTGATCGAGTTGACCGCCGAGCATCTGAAAACCCGCGAGCAGTTCGGTGCGCCGCTCGCAAAGCTTCAAGTCCTGCAGCACCGGATTGCCGACATGCTGATCGCGCTCGAGCAGTGCCGTTCGATGGCGTGCGCGGCCGCGGTGGCAGTTGACGAGGACGATGCGCGCCAGCGCCGGCGCGTCGTATCGGCGACGAAGGTCGTGATCGGCCAGGCAGGCCGGCAGATCGCACAGTGGGCCATTCAGATGCATGGCGCGATGGGCATGACGGACGAGTGCCGCGCAGGCCACTATGCGAAGCGCCTTCTCGTCATCAACCAGTTGTTCGGCGATGCGTCGCACCACTTGCAATTGTTCACGGCTGAGCGCGCCGCGCTGGCGCAAAGCGCCGGTGCGCAGGAGGCAGCATGACCCTGAACGGCAAAGCCTACATCGTCGGCGCCTACGAACACCCTACGCGCAAAGCGGATGACCTCTCGGTCGTGCGCCTTCACGCCGACGTCGCGAAAGGCGCACTCGACGATGCGGGGCTCACGAAGGACGATATCGACGGCTACTTTTGCGCGGGCGATGCGCCGGGTCTCGGCACGACGACGGTCGTCGAATACCTCGGTCTCAAGCCACGGCACGTCGATTCCACCGAGTGCGGCGGCTCTGCGCCGATCCTGCATGTCGCGCATGCAGCCGAGGCGATTGCCGCGGGCCGCTGCAATGTTGCGCTGATCACGCTCGCAGGCAGACCACGCGCGGCCGGCGCCGCGCTCTCGCTGAAGGCGCCCGACCCCGACGCCCCCGAGCTTGCGTTCGAGCTGCCGTTCGGCCCGACGACGCAAAACCTCTACGGCATGGTGGCGCGGCGTCACATGCACGAGTTCGGCACGACGAGCGAGCAGCTCGCTTGGATAAAGGTCGCCGCGTCGCATCATGCTCAGCACAATCCGAACGCGATGCTGCGCAACGTCGTCACGGTCGAGGACGTCGTCAATTCGCCGATGATCGCCGATCCGCTGCACCGGCTCGACTGCTGTGTGATGAGCGATGGCGGCGGGGCGCTCATCGTCGCCCGCCCCGAAATCGCGCGCGAGCTCAAGCGCCCGCTCGTCAAGGTGCGCGGCGCGGGCGAGGCGCCCAAGCATTCGATGGGCGGCAAGATCGATCTCACCTATTCGGCAGCCGTCTGGTCCGGTGCGGCGGCATTCGCCGAGGCGGGCGTGACGCCTGCCGACATCAAGTACGCGTCGCTCTACGACAGCTTCACGATTACCGTGCTGATGCAACTGGAAGACCTCGGCTTTTGCAGGAAAGGCGAGGGGGGCCGGTTCGTCGCCGACGGTGGACTGATCTCGGGCATCGGCCGTCTTCCGTTCAACACCGACGGCGGCGGACTCTGCAACAACCACCCGGCCAATCGCGGCGGCGTGACGAAGGTGATCGAAGCCGTCAGGCAATTGCGCGGTGAAGCGCACCCTGCCGTCCAGGTGCGCAATTGCGATCTCGCGATTGCGAATGGTATCGGCGGAGCGCTCGCATCGCGGCACACGGCAGCCACGTTGATTCTCGAGAGGGCGTAGCACGCATGAGCACATCCAACGCAATAAGGGCCGCGAACCCGGCCGAAGTTCAGTCGAAGACGCCGGTCGGCACGAACAGAGCGCAGGCTGGCGAGCCGCCCGGCCCCCGCAAGATTCCGGCGCCGCGCGCGCTGCCCGAGAGCCTGCCGTTCTGGCAGGCGGCCGAACAAAGCCGGCTTCTCGTCAAGCAATGCGAAGCGTGCGGCGCGACGCATTTCTATCCACGCGACATCTGCCCTTTCTGCCTCTCGGCGAATACGCATTGGCGCGACGCGGCCGGCACCGGCACCGTCTACTCGCTGAGCACGATGGGACGCGACGCGTCCGCTTGGACGCTCGCGTTCGTGACGCTCGACGAAGGCGTGACGATGATGACGAACCTCGTCGATTGCGATCCGCGCAGCGTAGCGATCGGGCAGCGCGTGAAGGTGGTGTTCAAGCCGAGCGACGGCGGCCACCCGGTACCGATGTTCACTCCCGTATAGAAGGAGAAAAGGATGCACGCCCCCCGCGCCAGTGGCGCATTGTCCCGTTTCACGATTCTCGACGCGTCCCGCGTAAGGGCGGGTCCGACGGCCGTGCGGCTCTTCGCCGATATGGGCGCACGCGTGATCAAGCTCGAAATCCCGCCAGGCGCCCCCGGCGGCGACGACATGATCGGCGGTCGCGACCACAACCGCGCGGATTACGAGAATCTCCACCGCAACAAGGAGAGCCTCACGCTGAACATGAAGACGCCGGAAGGCCTCGCGATCCTTCACGAGCTCGTGAAGAGCGCCGACGTGTTCATCGAGAACTACCGCCCCGACGTCAAAGACCGGCTCGGCATCGGCCCTGACGCACTGCGCGCGATCAATCCTCGTCTCGTCTACGCGAGCATATCCGGCTTCGGCCAGGACGGTCCGTACGCGCGCTGGCCCGGATTCGATTCGATCGCGCAGGGCATGGGTGGCCTCATGAGCGTGACCGGCAAGCCCGGCGAGGGGCCGATGCGCGTCGGCATTCCGATCGCGGACCTTTGCGCCGGCCACTTTTGTGCGATGGGCATCCTCACCGCGCTGCTCGAGCGCGAGGTATCGGGCGAAGGGCAGTGGGTGCAGACGTCGCTGCTCGAATCGCAGGTTGCGATGCTCGATTTCCAGGCCGCCCAGTGGCTCGTCGACCGCAAGGTGCCGAAGCAGACCGGCAATGAGCACCCGCTGACCGTGCCGACCGGTGTATTCCCGACGCGCGACGGCTACCTGAACATTGCCGCGATCGGCCAGACGATGTGGTCACGCTTGTGCGAAGCGCTGGAGATGTCGCATCTCGTTCATGCCCCCGGCTTCGCATCGGACCCGGAGCGCGTCGAGAACCGCGCAGCCGTCAACGCGGCGATCGGCGAGACGCTTCGCACGCGCACGACGGCTGAATGGACCGAACGCCTACTCGAGGCCGGCGTCCCGTGCGGTCCGATCCATCGGATCGACGAAGTGTTCGACGACACGCAGGTGAAGCACCTCGGCATCGCGTGGCCGCTGAACCACCCGCAGATGGGCGAGATCGCGCTCGTCGGCCAGCCGTTCCGGCTCTCGCGCTCCACGCGTGCCGAAGCGCCGTCGCCCGCGCCGCAACAAGGCGAGCATACGAACGCGATTCTTCACGAGCTTGGCTACACCGACGAGCGGATCGCTGCGTTGCGCGCGGCCTTCGTCGTTTGATCGAAAGGACCACAGGACCACACCATGGCACGACTTGTCGCCGCATTCGGTTCGTCGCACAGCATCATGCTCGTGTCGCAGCGCGAAGACTGGCAATACGGCTTTCGCGAAATCGACCCGAAGAACCCGCACTACTATGACCGCACGGGAGAATCCGTCACCTATGCGCAACTGCTCGAGCGAGCGCCTGCCGATGCCCCCCAGCGCGTCACGCCCGAACTGATGGGCGAGCGCTACGATCGGGCAGAGGCCGCAATGGACGAATTGCGCGATCGTATTCGCGCAGCACGCCTCGACGTGCTGCTGGTGGTCGGCGACGATCAGACCGAGTTGTTTCGCACAACTAACAATCCCGCATTTGCGATCTACTACGGCGAGACGATCCGCAACGCGAAGCGCGAGCTCAGTCCGTCCGATGGCTGGTACAAGCGCGCCCGGATGGCGCGCCAGGAGCCGGGCGCAGATCGCGACTATCCGGTGAAAAGCGACATGGCGCGCTGGCTGATACGCGAGCTCTGCGACCGCGATTTCGATATCGCCGCGATGGACGGCCTCGAGCGCGGACAGTTCGAAGGACATGCATTTTCGTTCATCCATCGACGTTATCTGCAGGGGCTCGATCTGGCTATCGTGCCCGTCATCGTCAATACCTTCGATCCGCCGAACCAGCCCACACCGCGCCGCTGCATCCAGCTCGGCGCCGCACTGCGCGAGCTGATCGCGCGGTATCCGGGGGACCTGCGCGTCGGCGTGCTCGCATCGGGCGGCCTCAGCCATTTCGTCGTCGATGAGGAGCTCGATGAAGGCATCATCGAGGCGATTCGCAGGAAGGACAGCGCGTCGCTTGCGCAACTGGACCCGAAGCAGTTGCAAGCGGGCAGCTCCGAGATCCGCAATTGGCTGATCGCCGTGGAGGCGGTAAGGGATCTCGACCTCGATTGGGTTTCCTACACGCCGGGCTACCGCAGCCCCGCGCTGACCGGCACGGGCCTATGCTTCGCCGCGTGGCGGACGCTCGACTGACACATTTCCAGTTCTGTTAGTGAGGGGACACATGTATGTCGGATAACAACCTGCTGCGTCTGCGGCGGCTCGACTGTTGCGCCGTTTCGGACGCGCTGGACAAGTTGAAGCTGCCGGGCGTCGTGACCGGATTGCCGCAGCGTTCGGGTGAAGGACGCATCGCCGGGCGCACCGTCACCGTCAAGCTCGGCACGGGCGAGCCGCCGCCCGGGCCGCCCGTGCATCTGGGCTGCAAGGCGGTCATGTCCGCCGGACCGGACGACGTGATCGTCGTCGAGCAGCGCAGCGGCGTCGAGGCGGGGTGCTGGGGCGGCCTGCTATCGCTCGCGGCGAAGGTGCGCGGCGTGGCCGGCATCGTTGCGGACGGCGCAGTGCGCGACATCGATGAAGCGATCGGCTATGGGCTGCCCGTCTTCTCGCGTGGGGTGACCCCGTTCACCGCGCGCGGGCGCGTCGTCGAAAAGGGCACGGGGGTACCGGTGCAAATTGGCGACACCACAGTCGAGGCGGGAGACTACGTGATCGCCGATGGCAGCGCGGCGATCTTCATCCGCGCGGCCGACATCGAGCGCGTGCTCGCCGCTGCGGAGGCGATCGCGATGAGGGAGGCCGTGATGGCAAAGGCGATCCTCGCCGGCACGCCGGTTGGCGAGGTGATGGGCGGCAATTACGAACACATGCTCAGGGATTGACGAAGATGGAAAACAGGAACGACTGCAACGTCGAACGCGCGGCGAAGCTCGATACGGCGACATTAAGTGACGCGCTCGACAAGCTTGGGATCGCCGGCCAATGCTACAAAATCAAGCCGCGCAGCGGCGCATTCCGCATGGCCGGGCGCGCCTGGACGCTCCAGTACGGGCCGGCTGCGAATCCGCCGGGCACCGTTGGAGACTACATCGATGATGTCCCGCCCGGCAGCGTCATCGTGCTCGACAACGGCGGCCGCGACAACGCAACCGTATGGGGCGACATTCTGACCGAGATCGCGCATCGCCGCGGCGTCGCCGGCACCGTGATCGACGGGGTTTGCCGCGACGTCGCGCTCTGTACCGAACTCGGCTATCCCGTATTCAGCCGCGACAATTGGATGCGGACCGGCAAGGACCGCGTGCAGGTCGAGGCTGTCAACGTGCCCGTGAACATCGGCGATGCGCGCGTGCAGCCGGGCGACATCCTGCGCGGCGATGCGGACGGCGTCGTCGTGATTCCGCGCGAGCACGAAAGCGCGGTGCTCGATACGGCCGAATCGATCGAACGCGCGGAGGAGGCCATCCGCAATGCCGTGCGCGGTGGCATGCGTCTCGACGAAGCGCGCCGTCAGTTCCGCTATCACCAACTGCAAACGAGGCAGGCATGACGACGAAAGAGCACGACGCCACAACCACGACACGCGGCGAGTTCGAGCGTGTCGCGCGCGAAGTGGTCGACGCGGCGCGCACGCTGCCCGCCGCGACGCTCCATGAAGCGGGCGGCAAGATCGGCGCGCTGCCCGCCGCGATCAGGCCGACCGCACCGGGCTTTCGCCTCTGTGGCCCCGCGCTGACCGTGCATTCGCCGGGCGGCGATAATCTCTGGCTGCACCGCGCAATTGCCATGGCGCGCGCGGGCGACGTGCTCGTCGTAC
>CAYPWK010000145.1:0-12213 GCA_964414365.1 uncultured Burkholderia sp. | reverse complement strand
ATCTTGACATACGTCAAGGTTAAATCCTTCAGACTATTGCACGCTTTCAGCGATGCGCGCCGCATCAGGTTTGCCGCTATGGCAGAGGTACGTTGCGGCGTTTGGCGGCTCGGAGTCAAAAAGAAAACGGGAACGGTGGGATTGCGTTGAAGAACAGCAACAATAGCAATTTGCTTCGCGGGTTCTCTTTCTCGCGAGAGATGCGCAGGCGAACAGCGCCACACATGATGGTGGCCGCCGGTACCGTCATCGCGCTGTTTATGGTGGGCATCTGCGCGATAGTGCTGTACCAGAGCCGACTGGATGCGATGACGCGCGCCACTGGAACGTCGCGCAACCTCGCTCTTATCGCCGAGCGAGACATCGAGAGAAACTTCGAACTCTACGCGCTATCGCTTCAAGCGGTTGTCGATGGCGTGAACGATCCCGAAGTCATGGCCGCCCCGCTCAAGCTCCGCAAGATGATCCTGTTCGACCGCGCCGCGACGGCGACGTATCTGGGAGCGATGCTGGTGCTTGACGCAAACGGCAACATCATCATTGATTCGGCGAGTGATGTACCCAGGGAGGGCAATTACTCAGACCGGGAATACTTCAAGGTGCACAAGGACAATCCAAACGTTGGCTTGTATGTGAGCGATCCGTACCGGTCACGGCTGCGCGGCGGCTCCCCAAGCATTGCGCTGAGCCGTCGGATTTCGCGGCCCGATGGGTCGTTCGCCGGTGTCGTGATAGTCGCGGTCGAGCTCGAATATTTCCGCAAGCTCTTCGCGGCACTTTCGCTCGGGCCGCATGGGTCGGTCGCGCTGATCCGGCAGGACGGCACGATGATCATGCGGCAGCCCTACGACGAGAAAGTGATCGGGCGCAACATTCGCAACGCCAGCACCTTTCGACACTTTGTTTCCGCACCGGAAGGCAGCTTCTCGGACACCGCCATCATCGATGGCGTTAGGCGGCTTTATTACTTCAAGAACTTTCCGAAACTGCCGCTCATCATCATGGTGGCAGAAGCTCACTCCGACATTTACTCGGCTTGGCGGCGGCGTGCGACGATCATCGGTTGCGTGATGGCCACGTTCGCGTTGGTGTTCGTCGGCCTTTCGTTCGTTCTCGGGGCCCAACTGCGGCGCCGTATGCGTGCGGAATCGGAACTGGCCATGCTGGCGCGGATCGATGGGCTGACCGGGCTGAATAACCGGCGCACCTTAGGCGAGATCCTCGATCAGGAATGGCGGCGGGCGAAACGAACGCGCAGCGTCTTTTCGTTGCTATTTGTCGATATTGACCGATTCAAGGCGTACAACGACACCTACGGGCATCAGGCCGGGGACGATGCACTCGCGGCGGTCGCCAAGTGCATCGGAGACAACCTCCGCCGACCGACGGATAGCGCGGCACGGTATGGTGGTGAAGAGTTCGTAGTGGTGCTACCGGACACTGCCCCCGAAGGCGCAGCATCGCTTGCCGAGAAAATTCGCACAGCGATTAGCGACCTTGCTATCGAACACGCGGGCAGTGAGTACGGCCGCGTCACGGCGAGTATCGGTGCAGCGGCGTGGACACCGGAAAACGAAGGTGATGTGACCGCGGTCATTCGCGCGGCTGACGAAGCGTTGTACAACGCCAAAGCGATGGGCCGGAACAAGGTCGCAATGTCGGATGCTCATGCGGCATGAGGGGCGTCCGCCGCGATCCAGCATGCAGGGACGCGCGAGCTGCGTTGCCCGCATTACTGCCGTTTTGGATGATCAAGAAAGAAGCGCAGCATTTCTGCACTGGCATCCGGACCTGAGGGATCGGTGTGGCTGCCTTTTGCATTGCCGCCTGCCCATGCGTGCGGTCCGCCGTGAATGGTCCACAATTCCGCATCGATGCCCTCCGCGGAAACCAGCCGCGAAACGGTACAGGCACGGCGGCCCGGGGCCACGCGAGGCCTTTCGCAGTCGGCATCCGTCCGCGCTTTGAAGCCGTGCACGAGCCGCGCGGCATTCGCGATGTGAACCGTGGCGTCCGCGTCACCATGAAAGACGATGATGGGCCGTTGTGGCGATAAGCCGCTATCGACTTTCTTGCTGTGGGCCTTGCCCGCACGTTTGCCTCCTTTCATCGCCGCAAACGCAGAAGGCAAATCGTGCGCGCACTGGGCGGGAAGACCTGAATGCACCCCAGCCGCGGCATAGAGTTCGGGATACGCGGCGATCATATTGGCGGCCATTGCGCCGCCAGCGGACATGCCCGCGATGTACACGCGCGCAGGATCCACGTTGTGGGCCGCGATGATCTCGCGCGTGATGCCTGCGATCAATGATGGCTCGCCCCGCTCGCGATGTTGATCGTCAGGTTTGAACCAGTTCCAGCACTTTGATGCATTAGCCTGTTTCGGTTGCACGGGATACGCCACAAGAAATCGATGGCGCTCCGCAAGCGCGTTCATCTGCGTGCCTGCTGCGAAATCGTCCGCGTCCTGCGTGCAGCCGTGCAGCATCACGATAAGCGGCAGCGGCTCGGTGCCGGCACCCGCCGGCACATAGAGCCGATATTGACGCCGACCCGCGGCATTCGAATACGCGAGCGTGCAGAAATATCCTCGCTCCTCGATGTCGATGCAGTCTTCGCTTGCGTTATGCGCGGCCGTTTGCTTTGCCTTTTTCTCCGGAAACCGGAAAACGACTGGTTCCTGCGCCTTCTCCTGCGACGGGGGTACGTTCACTGCACCGGCCGTCTCCCCGCGCAGTGCGCGTTGTATCACTTCGGTCGCTTCGGCGGCGCTGTGCGTACGCAGCAAATTCATTGCTTCGTAAATTGAGTTCAGGAAGCCTTCGTTGAGTTTCATTACATTTGTCCGGTTAGCGGGCAGGGCGGGCTGTCGCGCGGCTAGTGAATGCGGTCGGCGAGCGCCGCCTTGACGCGAGGAGAAGCATGAAAAGCTCCCAGCACTACGACGCTTTCGATGGTTGCAAGCGCGAGTTCCGGGGAGACGTCGGCGGCAATGCTGGCCAGCCCCAGCACGTGAATGTTGAGACGCTGGTGCGCGGCGCGAATCGCCTCGAGATCCTGCTTGGAAAAATGCTGTAGCCCGAGCACCAGCGCACGGCGCGTAACGGTTTCCTCGACGACTCGCGCATGCAGCGCGAGCTGGTTCCGAATCGCGGTTCGAATAAGGTCAGTGCGGTTCGAATAAAAGCCTTCTTCAACCAGAAGGTCGATCTGGCCAAGATCGACAGGGCCGAGGTTGATCGTGATCTTTTCTGAGTCACCGCCTTTGGGGCGCGTTACGTCGAATACCACCGGCTTCGTCATTGGTCATCACCATCCGTGCCCCATCCACATAGATGGTTATAGGATGGTTTTTGATGCATTGCAAAACTTTTTTTGAGGTCGGACGAAAGTCTCGCGCGGGACGCGGGATACCGGCGCAGCAACTCCGGTTTGCAAGGGCCATACCCGCTTACGGCGGAAAACGAATCTGGGAGAATCGCCTCCCTGCCAGGATCGCGCGCCGCTCGACTTCAGAAGCCGAGTCAATCAACCCCTGTTGCTCAAGAAACATAAGGAATGCGCGCGTAGAAACTTTGCGACAGCTCTCGGGCAACAGAAAACTGGCGCGGGCGATCTTGTGATCCTCGAATAAAAAGACACCCGTTTTATCGGCGGCAAGGCCGAATTCGTTCATCGCTTCTTGTATCGCCAGTTCCCCGAGATTAGCCTTTCTGACGGGCGAGGCAGTGCCTGCTTGCTTATATCGGTGATAGATGGTCGTTTCGAGAACAGGGATACTATTGGCCCGAGTCCATGCGGCAATGTGAGCGCTGGTTGGCGTCTCGTGGCGCGTGACCTCATGCAGCACCATGTCGACGAGTGCAACGGCCCATCCCGGTTTCAGCAGCAGATCGAGCGCATCGGCGTAGGCAAGCGTGATCAAAGGCCCGGCGTCAGGAAGCAGGGTAACGGCTTTGTTACTCGCCATGTACTAACTGCGCAGCGCGTTGAGGTCGTCTACCATGCGACGCGTGCTCGACTCCGGCAAGCGTGGCATGGGCAAGTGGGCCTGCGCCATCAGCAGGAATAGGTCCTCGTCGCTGTCGATACCCAATGTTTTCATCGCTACGCGGTCGTCAATGCGGCCCAGCGAAAAGTCGAGCAGGGTGCGAAAGTTTTGGTTGCCACCAGCCTCCGCTGCTTCGAACGTTTCGACGAGATAGCGCAGCTCAGCGTTGAACAGTGCGTTGATGGACGTTTCTGACTTCGCCGCGAGAATTTTGGCGCGCTTGAGCAGGTCGCGATCGACTGAGCCTGTGAAATTCACGGTTTCGGCCATGATCGGGATTCCTCCAAAGGTTATGTCAGCGAGTATAGCACATAAATATGTGTTTCACGTGTTTGTGTGTTCAACCCGCAGTCGTCGATCTGCTCTGACAGCGCGTCTACTTCTTCCGCCAGCTCGACGGGTACCTGGGCTGTCAGCGTTCGCGTCCCAGCAACGATTGCGATGTTGATGGGAGGGAAGGTCGGAGGGGTCTGGGCCGGTCGCTCGGACCCAACGCGTGCTCCGACTCATTGCGCCGCGTGCCTGACTTGCGCGGAGGCTTTTTCCAGGTCGATCCACGCAGGCTGATCCGGCGCATACCGTGCGCGCATGTATGCGGCAAGTTCAGCCATTTGCTTGTCGTCGTAAACATCGCGGAAGCCGGGCATATAGCCGAGTTCGGCCGTCGCCGGACTGTCAATGCCGTAGTGCAGCACATGCAGCAGGTTATCCGGCCGCGCTTGCGCCACGCTCGTATTCAGGCCCATGAGCGGCCTGACGCCCAGATGCCCAACGCCGCCCGAACTGGCGTGACACACCGCGCATGCAGTCTCGAAGGTACGTCGTCCGCGCTCGAGACCCGTGACGCTGACGACATCCGCGCCAGCCACATGCTGCCGTGCCGCGCGTGCGGCGGCGGCATCGTCGACCGGTGGCGACAGCGAGGCGATGTAGTGCGCGATGGCCTTCACATCGGACTCCGGGAACTGCGCGAGTCCGGCGACGACCGGACCCATTGGACCCGCGGCGACGCCGTGTTCCTTCGAAAAACCCGTGCGCAGGTATTCGAACAGCGCCTTCTCGGTCCACGGCACCGGTCCGCGATTGCCGACCAGCGCGGGTGCATCCCATCCTTCCGCTTCGCCTCCGGCCAGATACGCAAGTCCGCCCTTCTCAGCACCAAGACGGTTGCGCGGCGTGTGGCATGCGCCACAGTGCGCCACGCCGTCGACGAGATACTTGCCCCGATTCCATATCGCCGATTTCGATGCATCGGGTTCGAACTCGCTGTCGTCGTGATACAGCCACTTCCAGCCCGCTAAGGCAGGACGCAGGTTCATCGGGAAGGGAAGATTCGTTTTCGGCGGAATGCTCTTCACTGCGGGCTGCGACATAAGATACGCATAGAGCGCGAGCATGTCCGGCTCGCTCATCTTCGCGAACGCCGTATAAGGGAACGCGGGATAGAGATGCCTGCCGTCGCGCGCGATCCCCTTTCGCATCGCCCGTTCGAATGCGGGATACGACCACGTGCCGATGCCCGTCTCCGCATCCGGCGTGATGTTGGTCGAATAGATGGTGCCGAATGGCGTTGCCAGTGCGAAGCCGCCTGCATTCGTCGCGCCGTTCGGGGCCGTGTGACATACCGCGCAGTCACCGGCAATGGCAATCTGCCGCCCCCGTTCGAGCGTCGCCGCACTCCATGTCGATGCATTGAGACTGCCCGGCGCAATGGGCGCAATCTTCGATGGACCCGGAACGATTGCGCACGCAAGACCGATCAGGCCGCCGACGAATCCGGCGATGCCGCCGCCAGCCAGAATCCTTTTGATGCGCCCTGGACGCGGCGCGGCCACGCCGTGATGAATCGGCTCAGGCGGTTCCGTGCCTGCGAGTTGCGCTTGCAGATGCTTTGAGTCGAATGGCGGTTGCCGGAAGCGGACGCCGGTGGCATCGAAGATGGCGTTGGCAATGGCTGCGGCGGCGGGAGTTGTCGCTCGTTCACGAGCGTTCGGGCGCAATCTCACGTCATTAGGCGATGTCGTGAGATCGAGCGACAGTGGCGCATTGCTCGGCACTTCATCATGCGTCGGCTGCGCCTTGAAAGACTGTCCCAACGCAAAGGACACCGCGCTTTCAATCAGCGTATGCGGCACGCCGTTCAACACGGGCGCACGGCCTTCGCCATATCCGGCAACGACGCGACGCACTGCGACGTCCCCCGTTTGCCGATGCACATCGACATCGACGATCCACGCGGACCAATTCGGCTCGCCTTCACGCGTGCCGTCCATCGCGAAGCCGCGGCCACTGAGCCACTGAGCGCCTGCGTCGGGGCGTTCCTTGCGTCCCCACGCTGCGCGTTCGGTGACCATGCGGACGACTTCGCGTGCGCCTGCATCGTCGTCGTTGTCCAGATGGCGTAGTCGCAGATCGACGGGATCGAGCGACAATTCGCTCGCCGTCTCGTCCATGAACGACTCGCGTGCGAACACGTGCGCATGTTGCGGCAGGGCGTGCGCGGCGCCATCGCATATGAGCGATGCGTGCGCGTGACGGTACACAAAGCCTCGCGCGGAAGCGGGCTGCCAGTCGGGCGAGAACAAGCCCGTTCGCGATGCACGCTTGTCTAGCGAGACGCAATATTTGAAGCTGTGCAACGCTCCAGCTAAAGTCGTATTCGCGCTCACTTCCAGCGAAGCGAGATGATCGCGCTCGCCACTCGGCCAGCGATAAGTGTGCGTGCGATGCCTCGTCGGCTCGCCGCTTAAAGACGGCGCGTCGACGATATCGGGAAGTGCTTCCGCCGTGCCGATGCTGTCGCTCGTCTTACTGTTCATCTTGCTGCTGAAGATAGCCGGCGGCTCGGCGCACCGCATTCATGATTTCGATGTGCGTGCCGCATCGGCACAGGTTGTAGCGCAATGCATCGCGGATGTCATTATCGCTGGGAAAGGCATTGCGTTCGAGCAGCACCTTCGTGCTCATGATCATGCCGTTGAGACAGTATCCGCACTGCGCCGCCTGTTCCTCGATGAACGCTCGCTGGATGAAATGCAGTTTCTCCGGCGTACCAAGTCCTTCGAGCGTGACGATATCGCGCCCGACTGCCGCATTGGCCGGCACGACGCAGGAGCGCGTCGCCTTGCCATCGACGATGACGGTACACGCTCCGCACTGCCCCAGCCCGCAACCGTACTTCGGGCCGTTCAGCTCGAAGTCGTTGCGCAAGACCGTGAGCAAGGGAGCATCCGACGCCACAAACTCGACGGTGCGCGTGTGCCCGTTCACGCAGAGCGTGACCGGACCATCGACCGGGCGTGGATGAGACATAGCTTGAACCTCTTTCGCAAATGACGCAGGCGTCCGCAATATCCTCTGATGGTAGCTCGCCGCCGCGACAAACGCGAGGCGGCCAAAAAAATTTAGGCCTCGACGGAAGCCGTGTTTTTCTGCGGCGAAACGAGCGGAATCTTGTACACGTCGTAGCCGAAACACCATGCCGGGTCTTCGTTCGTACGCAGCCATGTATTGTTGTGCGACACGAGCTGAACCTTCGAAGCACGCGTCGAACGGTTGGCTTCATAGAGCGCGAACGCGTTCGTGTAGTCGCTCACGCCGACTTCGTCGAGACAGCGCGTCAGCATCGCGGCGTCTTCGATCGCCATCGCGGCGCCCTGCGCCATGTGCGGCTTCATCGGATGGCAGGCATCGCCGAGCAGCACCATGCGGCCACGGCTCCAGAGCGGGAGCGGATCGCGTTCGAGCAGCGGCCACTTGGAGATCGACGGCGAGACATCGATCAAGTGCTGAATGTCCGGATGCCAGCCCGCGAACGCTTCCTTCATTTCTTCGCGGCTGCTTTCCATGAACGGCACGCCCGCCGGCCATTCCTTCTGGGGCACGCCGGTCACGTAGTAATACTCGTCGTGCTTTTCGGTGACGTAGTAGACCATCATGTGACGGTCACCCGACCACCACTTCACGCAGCTATCGTAAGGCTTGTTGTTCAGGAGCGAGGCCGGGAACACCGCGCGATGCGCCACCCAGCCCGTGTACTTCGGCGGCTCCGCGCCGAGCAGATGATCGCGGATCTTCGAGTTCACGCCATCCGCGCCGATCACAATATCGGCGGTCTCGACGGAGCCATCCGCGAAAGTCATGCGCACGTCGTTGCCGGTGTCTTCCACCGACGTCAGCTTCTTGCCGAAGCGCACGACGCCCGGGCTGCACGCCTGTGTCAGCAGCGCGTGGAAGTCGCCGCGATGCACGGTCAGATAGCTCGCGCCGTAGTTCTTCACGGCGAAATCGCCCAGCGGAATCTGCGACATGATTTCCGCCGTCTTGCCGTCGCGGCTGTACCAGTAGTCGGGATGCGAGCCCATCTTGTTGAGCGCATCTTCGCAGCCGATGCGGCGCATCACCTTCATCATGTTCGGCCCGACATGGATGCCTGCGCCCAGTCGCGAGAATGCGTGCGCCTGTTCGTACAGCACGACGTCGTAGCCGCTGCGCTCCAGCAATGCGGCAGCGGTCGCGCCGCCAAGTCCAGCGCCGACGACGGCAATGCGGGCTTTGCTCATGGAATCTCCTGATCGATGTGGCCCGCGCTATCTCATGTGAGATCCGGCGAGCTCAGTGGCATGGTGATTTATAGCGTACACACTTCAAATAATGAAAACAAGGGGGATTCTTCCCGAGCGATTCAAACGTCTATCAGAGCCGAAGTGATGCGCAAGCATGGGGAATAACCTCATCATCTCGGTGCATGAATGATTTTGTTCGTGTTGTCGTTTTACAATGTACACGCTAGACTGCGTGCTTAAGCCGTCCTCTTTCGGGAAAGGCGTTCCGACACTTGCCAGGAGCATCCATGTTCAAGACCTATCGCATCGGCCAGATCGTGCCGAGTTCCAACACGACGATGGAAACCGAAATTCCCGCGATGCTGCGCCTGCGCGAAACCATCCGGCCCGAGCGCTTCACGTTCCATTCGAGCCGCATGCGCATGAAGAAGGTCGTCAAGGAAGAGCTGGCCGCGATGGATGCCGAGTCGGATCGCTGCGCCATCGAGTTGTCGGACGCGCGTGTCGATGTGCTCGGTTACGCGTGCCTCGTCGCGATCATGGCGATGGGCCGCGGCTATCACCGCGTATCGCAGGAACGTCTGACGAAGCACACGACCGAAAACGGTGCGCATGCGCCGGTGCTCACCAGCGCGGGCGCGCTCGTCGATGCGTTGAAGGTGATCGGTGCGAAGAAAATCGTCGTCGTCGCGCCTTATATGAAGCCGCTAACGGAGCTGGTCGTCGATTACATCGGCAATGAAGGGTATGAGGTAATCGACTGGAGGGCGCTCGAGATTCCCGACAATCTCGAAGTCGGTCGTCATGATCCGTCGCGTCTGCCGGAGATCGTTTCGGAGCTGAAGTATCAGGATGCCGATGCCATCGTCCTGTCGGCATGCGTGCAGATGCCGTCGCTGCCCGCCGTCGCCAAGGTCGAAGCGATGACCGGCAAGCCTGTCATCACCGCTGCCATCGCCACCACGTACGCAATGCTGCGTAACCTCGATCTTGAACCGATCGTTCCTGGCTCGGGCGCGTTGTTGTCCGGCGCGTATTGAGGAGCCACGCCATGTCTTCCACGTTTCTCTATGGCGGCAATGTATTCGCGAACGGCATCCGCCAGCATTATTTGCGCTATGGAAGCCGCGCGAACGAGCATGCGACGCGGCCGGCCATCGTTCTGATTCCGGGCATCACGAGTCCCGCGATTACATGGGGCTTCGTCGGTGAAGTGCTCGGCACGCGCTTCGATACCTATGTGCTTGATGTACGCGGACGCGGTTTGTCGTCGGCATCGGATACGCTCGATTACAGTCTCGATGCGCAAGCCGATGATATCGTCGAACTCGTCAAGGCGCTGGGCCTGTCTTCGTTCAGCCTCGTCGGACATTCGATGGGCGCGCGGATCGCGGCGCGTTCGGCCTCGCGCATCGAGAGTGGATTGAAGAGCGTCGTGCTGATCGATCCGCCTACGTCCGGTCCGGGCCGCCGTCCGTATCCGTCGCAATTGTCTTGGTACGTCGATTCGATCGCCCTCGCGTGCAAAGGCATGGACGCGGAAGCCATGCGCCAGTTCTGTCCGACGTGGACCTTCGAGCAGCGCCAGTTGCGCGCCGAATGGCTGCACACGTGCGACGAGCGTGCGGTGCTGACATCGTTCAAGGGCTTTCATGAAGACGACTTCTTCGCCGATGCCGCGCGTTTGAACGTGCCCTCGCTTCTCATTACCGCTGAACGCGGCGATGTGGTCACGCCGGAAGACGTCAGCGAATTGCAGCGCGCCACGCCTTCGATGCTTCACACGCGCGTGTCGAACGCGGGCCACATGATTCCGTGGGACAACGAAGCCGGTTTTTATGCCGCGTTGGGCAATTTCCTCGGCGCTTCGGTCTCGCATGCGAAAGCGCCTGCGTGATCGCTTGAAAAACATTCTCAGGAGATAACGATGGCTATCAGCGACTATCAACTGATCGAAGCGTGGAAGGAAGTGCTCACGTTGTCGAAGCTGGAACGCGGGCAGACGGTCACCATCCTGACCGGCGCGAGCACGCATCCGCAGACACTGTCATGCGCGCTGATCGCGGCGCAATCGATGGGCGCGATCGTGAACCGCCTGGACCTGCCGCCCATCAACGGCGAAAAGGGCTTCAGCCGCGATTCGCTCGCGTATCTCGGCACCACGCCGCTCACCGGCAATCAGGCCGCGATTGCCGCGCTGAAGAACAGCGATCTCGTGCTCGATCTGATGACCTTGCTGTTCTCGCCCGAGCAACATGAAATTCTCCAGTCCGGCACGAAGATTCTGCTTGCAGTGGAGCCGCCCGAAGTGCTGGTGCGCCTTGTTCCGACGCTCGCGGATCGCACTCGCGTGCTCGCCGCGGCGGAGCGCATCAAGAAGGCGCGTCAGATGCACGTGCATTCCAAGGCAGGCACGGATTTCACCTGCCCGTTGGGCAATTTCCCCGCCATCGCCGAATATGGTTTCGTCGATGAACCGGGCCGCTGGGATCACTGGCCGAGCGGTTTCGCGCTGACGTTTCCGAACGATAAGACGGCGCATGGAAAGATCGTCATCGACCGGGGCGATATCTTGTTGCCGCAGAAGCACTATGTCAGCGAGCCGGTCACGCTGACGGTGGAGGGCGGCTATGCGGTGCGCATCGAAGGCGGCACGGATGCGGCGCTGCTGCGCGATTACATGGAAACCTTCGACGATCCCGAAGGCTATGCCATTTCGCACATCGGCTGGGGTCTGCAACCTCGCGCGCGCTGGTCGACGCTCGGCCTCTACGATCGCGAAGCGACCATCGGCATGGATGCGCGCGCGTTCGAAGGCAACTTCCTGTTCTCGCTCGGGCCCAACAACGAAGGCGGCGGCGATCGCACGACGACCTGCCACATCGATATTCCGCTGCGTCATTGCACCGTGTCGCTCGACAACGAAGTCGTCGTCCGCGAGGGGCGTGTGCTCGACGCTAACTACACGTGATGGGGTCCCATGAACGATCTTTCCGCGCATGCAGAAGCGCATGTCTACAAGCAACAAGGATTCGGCACGACGATGCCACCGAAGGGCCGCGTCGCGCTGCTGATCGTCGATTTTGTGGTCGGTTTCGCCGATCCCGAGGTCTTCGGCGGCGGCAATATTCCGCAGGCGATCGAACGCACGAAGGAAGCGCTCCGGGTTGCGCGCGAGAAAGGCTGGCCTGTGGCGCACAGCCGCATCGTTTATGCAGCCGATGGCAGCGATGACAACGTGTTCGCGCTCAAAGTCCCCGGCATGGCGACGCTCACCGAGGACAATCCGAACAGCGCCATCGTGCCGGAACTGACGCCGGCGAAAGGCGAACTCGTCGTGCGCAAGACGGTGCCATCGGCGTTCTTCGGCACGCAACTGACGCCGTGGCTCGCGCAGCAGGGCATTCAAACGCTGCTGGTCGCTGGCGCGGTGACGAGCGGTTGCGTGCGCGCGAGCGTCGTCGATGCCATGTCGTTCGGGTTCCGTCCTTTCGTTCTGTCGGATTGCGTCGGGGATCGCGCTCTGGATCCGCACGAAGCCAGTCTCTTCGACATGGGGCAGAAATACGCGACCGTGCTCCCGCTATCCGAAGCGCT
>CAYPWK010000144.1:2135-12238 GCA_964414365.1 uncultured Burkholderia sp. | reverse complement strand
GTATCGAGACGCGATGCACTACGACGCGGGTGGCAGGATGCGCTCCGTATTGCCGCCCGCAGCGACGACGCTATTAGGCTTCGCGAATGATGAGACTGCCGAGTTCATGAACCTGCGCATACTGCCCCGGTAGCATCAGGGTCGTGGTATCAAGCTGAACGAAGATGGCGGGCCCCTTGACGATAGCCCCAGCGCCCAGCCGACTTCGGTCGTATATGGGCGTAGTCATGGTGCCTTGCGCGAAATACACCTTCTGTTCGCCGATCACCGCCTGCGCGACATCGGTGCTGCCATTCACGCGCGACCATTGCGGAGCCTGCAATGCGCCAGTGGCCTCTACGTGGAGCGTTGAGATCTCGACCGGCATGTCTTCCTGCGCGAACGTGTAAAGCGACTCATGCAAACGGTGAAACGCCTTGACTGCCTCCGCAAAAGCCGCCTTGCCCGCGGCGTCTTTCGGCCATGGCACCCTCAGTTCGGAACCCTGATGTGCGTAGTGCATACTCGCCGTGCGATCGATCGCGCGTGCTTGCGGCGGCACGCCTTCGTCGTCCAGCCACGCGATCGCTTCGCGCTCCATCTCGCCGAAGACCTTTTCGATCACGCTGAAGTCAAATTGTCCGGCGCGTTGCAGCGAGGTCCGCGAAAAGTCCGACTTCAGCTTCGAGGTAAGCAGCCCGATGGTAGACAGTACGCCCGGCGACGGTGGCACGAGCACTGTCGGAATTCCGAGCAGCCGAGCGAGTGAGGAGCTGTGCAACGGCCCGGCGCCGCCGAAAGGCACGAGCGCAAACTCGCGCGGATCGTGACCACGTTGCACGGAGACCACGCGAATTGCATTGACCATCGCGTTGTCCGCAAGCGCCAGAATGCCGCGCGCCGCCTCTTCAATCGATATTCCGAGGGGCTTGGCGATCTTGTCATCGATTGCGCGGCGCGCCGCTTCGACATCGAGCGACATCGCGCCGTTGAGCAGCGTAGGCGGCACGTGCCCCAGCGCCGCATGCGCATCGGTGACCGTTGGTTCCACACCCCCGCGCCGGTAACACACCGGTCCCGGCTGTGCGCCCGCACTCTCCGGGCCCACCATCAGCACCTTATCCTCGGATACACGCGCAATCGATCCTCCGCCCGCGCCAATTGTGTTGATGTCCACCATCGGTAGATTGAGCGGCCACGCTCCGACGTATCCCTCCGTGGTGGTACCCGCCACGTCGTCCTTGATCAGACTGATGTCCGCGGATGTCCCACCGATATCAACACCGATCACATTGCCAAAGCCTGCGAGCTCGGCTATGACCTGCGCGCCAACCACCCCGGCCGCGGGTCCGCTTAAGGCCGTTTGCACTGCTTCGCGTTTTACCACGGCGGCTCCCGCTACGCCGCCATTGGATTTCATCAGGAGCAGCGGCGCGACCACGCCCATCTCCCGCAGGCGAGCTTCTAGACGTTGCACATAGGTCGAGACCGCCGGTGCAACGTAGGCGTTCAGAATGGTTGCGATGCTCCGCTCATATTCGCGCATGACTGGCAGCACCTCGCATGACAGCGAAACGTTCGCGTCGGGCCATTGCGCGAGAATGATCTCGCGTGCACGCAACTCGTGCGCCGGATTCAGGTACGCATGCAGGAAACAAATGGCGATCGACTCCGTGCCATCCTTGCGTAATCGCCGCGCGACCTCCGCGACACGTGCTTCGTCGAGCTCATCCAGTTCGCTGCCGTCGTATGCCAGCATGCCCGCGATCTCGAAAATCCGTTCCGGCGGCACAGGACGATCCGGTTTGACCCACGAGTAAAGATTAGCGTTGCGCGGAATGTCGTGCCGGCCAATTTCAAGCACATGGCGAAAGCCCTTATTGGTCAGCACCGCCGCTTTCGCACCCTTGCCTTCAAGAATCAGGTTGGTGGCGACCGTCGTGCCATGAAGTACCTGTGCAAGGTCCGCGGGCTCAAACCCTGAGAGCTT
Organism: uncultured Burkholderia sp.; assembly: GCA_964414365.1. Classification (GTDB taxonomy): domain Bacteria; phylum Pseudomonadota; class Gammaproteobacteria; order Burkholderiales; family Burkholderiaceae; genus Trinickia. The sequence goes on along the minus strand of CAYPWK010000144.1, from coordinate 10,269 downwards.
CAGTGCCTGCGCCACGCCGATCACGAAGCCTTCCGATGGGTCCGCCGGCGTCGACGGCGTCTTGACCGTCCACGACCTGCCCGTCGAACGGTCGAACAGCGTGACGTCGGTAAAGGTGCCCCCAATGTCGATCGCAACCGACAGCGCATTAGTTTTCTTGGTCATCTGCGTCATTTTTTTAAATCCGGTCAAGGTACGAGTCGCGGTGGAAGAGACGGGCCGCGGGACGTGCCTCGCGCAATTTCGCTGTCTCCCCAAAATCGATCTCATGGTTATCGGCGTCGCCTCGCATGGCGACGCCATAGTCCGCCCGCGCCGCCTCCAGCGATATGAATCCGCGCAGCACGTCGAGCCGCACCGTCTGCGCTGGCCGGTCGTACGGATGCCCGTGGCCGCCGCCGCCGCCCGTCTCCAGACGGAGAACGTCGTGCTTGCGCAGACGAACCTGGTCTGCGAGCGGATCGAGCTGCCGCTCGTCTTCCTGGCCCGGATTGATGATTGCCCTTCCCACCCGGCCGCTCATGCCGCCCGCCACCCCCCACGGCGCCTTGCGGGTACTGTCGAGCCTGATCGACATGACAACATCGTCGGCCAGGATCTCCAGCTCTCGCACCACTCCGCATCCTCCGCGCCAGCGGCCCGGGCCGCCCGAGTCCGGATTGATGCCGTAATACCTGAGGCGGATCGGGTACGTGGAGTTGAGAAATTCCGCCGGATAATTCTTCTGCGCGACGAAATAGACCGCTTCGAGCCCATCAGAGAACGGCCGTGCACCAAAACCGACCGCACAGCCGTCTGCAAGGAGGAATGGCTCGTGCGACGATGCGTCCACGCCCCGCAGTAACGACAGACTGTATGCGGGACTCGAGGCAAGCGCAGCGCCTTGCGACGCAATGTTGAAGAGCCCCATGAAAACGCTCTGCAAGCGCAGCCAGGTCAGGCTGCGCAAGGCGACCGGTGCAGGGAACGTTGGCTGCAAGAGGCTGCCTTCGCGCGTGCGCACCTCGTCGACCAGCCGCATCAGGCCGTCGTTGAGTGGTTCGAGCGCATCGCGCGAAGTCAGGTAAATACCGAGGATCAACGAAGGCACAACCGGCGTCATGATGTAGTTGATCGGTCCCGGAGCCTGATCCGCTGTCTCCGTCGTGTCGACGATCACCTTGTTGTCTTCGGTGATTTCGAGCTGGACTCTGATCGCGTAGGGACCGCCGCCTGCACCATCGTTATCGACATAGTCCTGAAAATCGTAGAAGCCCGGACGGAACGCCTCCTTGAGCAGCTTGCGTGCGCGCTTTTCGGAACGGTCCTGAATCTGCATAAACGCCGTTGCCACGGTAGCGCGACCGAAGCGGTCTATCAGTTCGACGAGGCGGCGTTCGCCAAGCCGCAACGTGGCCACCATGGCCCGCATGTCACCGCGCACCATCACCGGAAAACGTGTGTTGCGCTCGAAGACGCGCAATATCTCGTCGTTCATGACGCCCTCCCGGAACAACCTCACGGGCGGCACAATCATGCCTTCCTGAAAATGACTAGTGGCTTGTGGCGACAAGGAGCCAGGGGTCGCTCCGCCAATATCGGTCAGATGCGCCCAACACTGCACGAAGCCGCACAACTGACCCTCGACAAAGAGCGGCGACAGCAGCAGCTGATCGGGGCTGTGCGTGATCGCGCCGCGCGATCCATAACAATCGTTGTACCAGTAGATGTCGCCGCTGCGCATCGTCTCCAATGGGTAATGCTCGAGAATCGGCTCCAGTACCCGACCGAATATGGGCAGCAAAGTGCCCGCCACCATGCGGCCTTTCGCGTCGAACAACGCCGTCCAGTAATCCTTCTTTTCCCTGATCATCGGCGACATCGCGGTGCGCTCCAACAATGCGCCCATTTCCTCTTGCGCCGCATTAACCCCGCCCGCGATGATCTCCAGGGTGACAGCGTTCCGCACTGATGCATCTGCATCGTGCTTCGCTTCTACTACGTCTGCGTTCATTACCCCTACCTCCATATAGCCGGTCATCTAACTATTAAAAGGAACTGATTTCTTTCGTTATCCGAATTGCTGAGAATTACCTTGACAACCCATTGACGCCCTCACGTGCCTTCTCGCGGCGGGTTCACAACACGGGTCAGGACATTAAGAAGCTGTTGCGAAATCACCCATTGGGTCTGTTAACTTTTTCCAGCCGATGTTAACTTTCTGTCTTGTGTTGTCCGACAGGAAGCGATGCCTAAAGAACTCATTGACGACGAACTGTGGTCACTTATCGAACCGTTGCTGCCCGTACGAGCGTCGCGCAATCGGCGATACGCCGGTCGCAAACCGACACCGGAGCGAGCCGTACTAACCGGCATCGTGTTTATGCTGCGCTCAGGCATTGCGTGGAATCTGCTGCCCCAAGAGATGGGCTGTGGCTCGGGCACCGCTTGCTGGCGACGGTTAGTCGCTTGGCAGAAGGCCGGCGTCTGGCAGCGGATCCACGAAACGCTGTGGGCCGAGTTACGCCGTCGCGGCCGACTCGACATGGCATGCGCCATCGTCGACAGTTCTTCAATTCGTGCCATGGCGGCGGGAAAAAAACCCGTCCGAACCCAACGGACCGGCGCAAGCTCGGCAGCAAGCACCACCTCATCGTCGATGCGCAAGGCATCTCGCTCGCGGTCATCCTGACCGGTGCGAACTGCCACGACGTGACCCGGCTTGATGCACTGGTCGAGGCAATTCCGCCCATCCGCGGCAGGCGCGGCCGGCCTTTGCGCAAGCCGAAAATCGTCCAGAGCGACCGGGGATACAGTTCTGAGCCTCATCGTCAACGCTTGCGCCAACGTGGTATCACGCCCTTGCTCGCCAAGCTCCGCTCGCCTCATGGCAGCGGACTTGGCAAAACACGTTGGGTCGTAGAACGCTCGATTGCCTGGCTCCATTGCTTTCGACGCCTGAAAATTCGCTACGAACGATATGCCCACGTCCATGAAGCTTTCCTTTCGCTTGCCTGTTCCCTGACTTGCTGGAGTCAGCTCAAACCGTTCTTCAACTAAATTCGCAACAGCTTCTACGACGCTCCAGCGGGGGCAAAGAACGCGGAGCGCTCACGGGATGCGGCTCGCCCCCTAACCTGTTCTCATTTCGAGCCGGCCGGTCTCGGGCGGAAACACACGCCAGTCGCCTTCACAGTGGCGAAAGAAAGCAATCGTTAGCGGGCCGGCCACTCGCGCGACCTCGACGCACACATAGCGCACGCCATTGGTAGTGCGTCCGAATCGAGTGACACGTAAGGGACTCACCAGCGTCGGCGCAAACCATTTTTCAACCAGTGAACGCAAGGATGTTTTACAGGTATCCATGATCGTCATTTGATGTCACGTATTTATGCAAAGCTCAGTAGATTTACCGCTCTCTAACCTGATTGAACAATTCCATTGGAATTTAGCGCTTACAAATTCTCGAGAATCGGGTCTGCGTGCGATAAGCCGATCTCGCTCGCTGTGCTCCTTCGTGTCGACGCCAGATAGATAAGAATGGCTGCGCAGACACCCGATACGCACATCATCATCACGAACGCGATCTCGAGGCCATGCTGATGACCCTTCATGCGGTCACTGAGTGCGCCCACCGCAGCGGGCCCGAGGGTCGCGCCGAGAACATTGTTCGACAGCAGGTAGAGGCCCGTTACGCGGCCACGCATGCGGTTGGGCACAATCAACTGGATCGGACTTCCCATGAAGGTTGTGAACGCAGCGAACGTCGCGACTTCGCCTGCATAGAACCAGTAGGCCGCGGTCGCGGTATCGACCAGCGCAAAGGCGAGCACGAGCGGTATCTGGATCGCAAGCGCGACGGCGAGACGCTTGAGCAAGGGGCTCAGCAAATCGCGGTTATCCAGGTCACGAACGAGGAACTGCGACAGGAAGCCACTCGCGAGCCCGACCGCGAGAAACAGCACACCGAGCGGTCGTCCGATTGTCGACACCGTGCCGAAACCTTCACGGATCATCAAACTCGGGAACCAAGTGAGCAGGATGTAGAAGCCAGACGTGGTGAACAGGGAGCCGGCGAAAAAGAGCACCAGTTGAGAAGAGGCGAAAAGCACCTTCAATGTCGCGCGCGTCGAGATGTCGATTTCCAGGATGCCGGGGTCACGGCGCTCGGGGTCACGGCGCTCGGGCTCACGCAGCATCAGAATCAACACACCCAAAATCAAACCGGGCAGGCCCATCGCGATGAACACCGCTTGCCACGGTTCGATATGCCCGGCAAACGGCAAGGTCAATCCACCGATTCCGGTGAAGTAGCGCAGCGCGATACTCCCGAGGATGAGCGCCATACCGCCACCAAGGTAAGGACCACAGTTGTAGACGGCCGTCGCCCTCAACAACGCACGCCCCGACAGCAGATCGGACAGTATCGACCACGACGCGGGCGAACAACCCGCTTCGCCGATCGCCGTGCCAGTACGAGCCACAAGAAGCTGACCGAAGTTCGCGCAAAGCCCACAAGCGGCCGTCGCCACGCCCCATGCGGCCACGCAGGCGGCGGCAATGCCCACGCGATGGTAACGGTCCACCATCCAGCCCAGCGGGATGGCGGCACACGCATAGAAGCTGCTGAACGCCACACCCTGCAGCATGCCGATCTGGGTATCACTCATCGAAAAAGCATGCCGAACCGGCTCAAGCAACAAGGGAAGAATCTGCCTGTCCATGAACGAAAATGTAAAGGACAGCGTCAACATTCCCGTCACGAGAACAGCACGCCATGCATGTGTGGTCGATTCCCGGCCGTGCTCGCCGTCACTCATGTATCACCTCAAATGGATAGGAATACGGAATAAACGCCGGCAAAAAATACCGGAGTCATGCCTCAATACAAGCATCACGTTTCGTTACTTTTCAACGACTACGTAAGGTTGAAACTTTAAGAGCACCCATTTCTTTTCACTTGACTTCCTGGGACACGAGCGTTTCAATCTGGGACAGTGGTTTACCCGATTTGGCTACACAGATCTGTAGATATGAAAAGGAAAGTCGTACGAAGCGCCACCTTGTTCGGCTATCTGAAAGCCGCGAGGGAACTGGGTATCGACGGTGAAGCATTGATGACGCAGGCGGGGCTCGGTAACGACTACGCGGACCACCCGGACTCCCTGATTTCAGCGGACGCGTTCATCGCTTTGCTTAATCTTTCCGCCGCCGCATCGGGCCACTCCGACTTCGGCGCGCGCGCCGCAATCGCGCGCGGAGTACCCGATTACGGACCTGTCAGCCTCCTGCTCAGGGAAGAGGAAACGCTCGGGGACGCACTTCGCACCCTTGTGGAACGCCTGCCGTATCACTCCGACAGCACCTATCTTGAACTGGACGCGCGCTTCGGCAACCCATTCCTTTCTTTCCGAATTATTTCGAACTTGCCGACCACTCAGATTTCGGAATATTGCGCGTGCGGCCTGGTCCAGTGTATCCGCTGGCTGGTCGGATCAGACTGGCATCCGGACGCCGTCTGTCAGGAGCATCCGCGCCTGGCACATACTTCGGCGCAAAGTAACTTCTTCCGTTGCGAGCTTCGCTACGATCAGGTGATGGGGGGCATCCTGCTAGGACGCGATGCGCTGAATCTGAAGGTGATCACCTCCCACGCGGTGCTCCGGCGTCAGGCTAAAACGCTAATCGAGCACACCCTGACCGGCTCGACCGCTCACTTCGAAGTACAGGTAGCGCGCGTCATCGCCCAAAGTTTGCGTGACTCGACCTGCGACGCGGATTCAATCGCGTCGAGCCTCGGAATGAACCGCCGCACCTTGCACAGACGGTTGGCGAGCCAAGGTCTGTCGTACTCTACTCTGTTGCAACAGGTGCGATACGAAACGGCAAAACGGCTGGTCGAAGTCGGTACGGTGTCTTTGACCGAAGCGGCGGAAGCGACCGGATTTAGCAGCCAGAGCTCGTTTTCCAGGTGGTTTCACACCACGTTTGGCTGCTCCGCGTCTGAGTGGAAACGTCAGGGCGGCGAATCGCGGTAAAAGCGATCGCCGCATCAGAGGGTCATCAAAATTCGCAAAGAATGATAAGAACTATTGGTTATTTTAGTCTGACGAAATAGCGGCACTTATGTTGTGCACCCCTCCATCGCTTTGGACGCTGACTGCGCCGCTTGCGATCAAATGATGAATGTCGGGTCCGGAGTAACCCAGTTCCTCCAATACGGCTTTTGTATGTTCGCCCAGGCCGGGCGGAGCGCGGTGCGGTATCGATTGGCTTTCGCGGCTGTTGGCCGGAAACCCGGGCGTACGGTAGGTCTTGCCATTGCGCCCCTCCATGCTGGTGATGAGTTGCAGATGATCGAGTGCGGGATTGGCCATCAGGTCGTGGTAGTCAGCAACCTTGCTGCACAGAATGTCGCTCTCGGCCAGACGTTGGAGCCAGTAGTCGCAGTCGCGGCGCTTGAACGCCGGCGCGATCGCGGCGCGCATGGCCGGTCGATTCAATACGCGCTGGCTCGAAGTGGCGAAGCGCCGCTCGTTCACGAGATCGGGCATATCGAGAATGGCGCAAAATTTCTCCCAGCGCTCGCCCAGATAGGCCGCCACCATGACCCAGCCATCGGACGCTTCGAAGGCTTCGTTCGGCGCGGAGTATGGCGCGGCGCTGCCGGTGCGTTCGGGCAGCGCACCATCGCCGAGAAAGCCGGTCACCGATGCCTGCTGCAAAGTCACTGCGGTGGCAAACATGCTGATGTCAAGATAGCCACCCGTGCCCGTGCGCGAACGCTGGAACAATTGCGCCAGTACGGCAATTGACGCGATGAATCCGGTTGAAATGTCGACGACCGGTGTCTGCACCTTGCTCGGCGGCTGGCCGTCTTCACCTAGCAGCGACATGAGTCCCGACACGGACTGGATGATCCCGTCAACGCCCGCGAGTTTCGCGCTATCGCCCGTGCTGCCGTAGGCCGACACGGAGCAATAAACAATCTTGGGATTGCGTGCACTGACCGCGTCGGAACCCAAGCCAAAACGCTCCAGCACGCCAGGACGGAAACTTTCCACCAGCACGTCAGCTTCATCGATCAGTTGCTGGGCCACCTTCAAGCCTTCGGGATTTTTCAGGTCTAAGCACACGCTGCGCTTGTTGCGATTGAAGGCTACATGAACCGCGCTTTCGCGCTCGAAATACCAGGGCGGCCCCAGTTGGCGACCGACATCGCCCGACGGCGGCTCGATCTTGATCACGTCCGCGCCCAGATCGCCCAGATACATCGAGCAGGTTGGACCCGCGCCGATCTGGCTGAAATCGACCACCTTGATGCCCGTCAAACTTTCTCTCAACATGAGTGCTCCCTCTTCAAGATCTTGCTCATGTTTTTCAGCGGCCGAGATACACCGGCGGCCGCTTTTCAGCGAACGCACGCCGGCCCTCCACGCGGTCTTCGGTCTTGTACAGGTGTCCCCACATGAGTTCTTCCACTTCGGCCGCTTCGGCGAATGACAATTCGGTGGCCTTGTCGGCCAGCATCTTCGCAGACCGTACGGCCAGCGGCGCATTGCCGGCGATGGCGGCAGCGATGGCGCGAGCACGCGGCAGGAGCTGATCGGGCTCGACGACTTCGCTGACCAGTCCCCATTGAAGGGCCTTGGCGGCATCGACGATTTCAGCTGTGAGCAGCCACTGCATCGCGACGACGCGTGGCAGCGAACGCAGCACGCGCTGGATGCCGGCAATCGCCGGGACCGAGCCGATGCGTACTTCGGTGAGTCCGAAACGCGCATTGATTGAGGCAATGCAAAGATCGCAGTTGAGTGCGATTTCCATGCCGCCAGCGACCGCCACGCCATTCACGGCGGCAATCACAGGCTTTTTCAGTTTCAGCTTCGCAAAAGAAATGTTGCGAATGTACAGCGGATGATCGGGACCAATGCTGCGGTCGAAATAGCCTTGGATGAAGCTTTTTTCGCTGGGCAAAGTTTCGTGCAGATCGGCGCCGGCACAGAAGGCTTTGTCGCCCGCACCGGTAATTATGGCCACCCGCGCTTCGGCATCCTCATCGAAACGCAGCAGGGCATCGCGCAGCTCCACCATCGTCGATGGCGCCAGCGCATTGCGCTTAGCGGGCCGGTCGATGGTGATGGTCACGACGTGT
>CAYPWK010000144.1:0-2125 GCA_964414365.1 uncultured Burkholderia sp. | reverse complement strand
GCGCATAATTGATCGCCATTTCAGTCTCCTTTGGTTCGAACAGTATGAGTTAACTTTTGAAATATCACTTTTACTGCGACGAGCCAGCGTCTTTCAGAGTTTGAGTCATCGTCGGACGTTCGGCATCGGGCGGGAGCACATTCCAGGTGCCGTCATCTTGGTGAAAGAGATAGATGACAATCGCGCCTGTCGATAGCCATGCCTCGACGCATACATTGCGGTTGCGCTTCGTATGCCCGCGAGCCCCTCGTGTTACCCGCACCGATGTTGCACGAGCCATCACAAGCCGTTTTCCACCATGAAACGCAAGCACCTTTCAACCTTTTCCATTGCTCTCTTTCAATTCGACTTGAAATGCGCCGCACGTTCGTAACCCTAAACACTTGCGGATGACAAGCTTCGTCCACCACAGACGTACAAGGTCTGGCCCGTCACATACGACGCAGCCGGGTCGAAGAAAAATTCAACAGCGAGAGCGACATCATCGGCTGCTCCAATTCGCCGCATCGGTATGGTCTTTTGGAGCTTCTCCTGCAGCTCCGGCTTGAAAGCACGAACGAGCGGCGTGTCGATGAGCCCGGGGGCAATCGCATTGACCGTCACGCCCTTCGACGCGAATTCGATTGCCAAACTGCGAGTGAGACTGACGAGTCCCCCCTTGGCAGCGGAGTAGTTGGCTTGACCGAATCCACCCAACCACGCACGAGATGAGATGTTCACGATTCGTCCAAAGCCGCTTTCGACCATTCCCGGAAGCACGGCCTTACAGCAGAGAAACTGCGATCTCAGATTCGTGTCGACGATGAAATCCCAATCTTGCTCCGTCATGTCCAAGAATCGCTGGTTTTTCTCTGCTCCTGCGTTGTTGACCAAAAAATCGACAGGTCCAGCGCTGCGCACGACCTCGGCGAACGCGTGCGCTACGTCGTCGCTGTTGGTCAAGTCCGCAGCCGAACTGATCACGTTCACACCGCGTTGTCGAAGCTCGCTCACGGCCGTGACGAGTGCTGATTCATTACGGTCGAGAAGCGCGACCGTGAGGCCCTGAGAGGCGAGCCGAGTGGCGACGCCAAGCCCGATGCCTCGGGCCGCACCGGTGACAACGGCGACACCACCGTCTGCAAAGCGGCTAGACATGGAGGCACGCTCCTCGCAAATGAACCAAGGAAGCCGCACCCAACGCTTGTCTGTCGATTTTTCCGTTGCTTGTTGTCATAGATCGAAGGTCCCTAAGATTGATATCCAATTTTCTAAACTGCGCAGTGCACGCCTCGGTAGGCTAGCAGTACGCCTTTCGACGGTGGGCCGAGCGCGCCCACGGTGATGATTAACTCAAGGTGGCAAACGCGGCCGGCGTGAAGTCGGCAATCTGGTCGACGCGATTTTGCCGTACCTTCTCGAGCCAGGCGGGGTCCTGCAGCAACGGGCGCCCGACCGCCACCAGATCGAACTCGTCGCGCTCCAGCCGCGCGAACAGTTCGTCGAGCGGCGTCGGTTGCGCGATCTTGCCCCCAAAGGATTCGTAGACGTCACCCGACAGACCGACAGCGCCGACGGTTATCGCGGTGACACCCGTGAGCTTCTTCGCCCAGCCGGCAAGGTTCAATGCCCCATCGATCTCGGGGAAGGCCGGCTGCCAGAACTTTGACTGCGAGAGATGGAAGGCGTCCGCACCCGCTTCGACGAGCACGGTAAGCCACTGTTCCAGCGCTTTCAGCGTCTCGGCAAGTCGTGCACTGAAGTCTTTTGGCTTCCACTGCGAAAGGCGAAGAATCACCGGGAAGCCGGGGGTGACCACCTTGCGGACTGCCTTCAGAATCTCGACCGCGAAGCGAGAGCGTTCGACGAGCGTGGCGCCACCATATCCGTCGTTGCGCAAGTTGAGATGGTCGTAGAAGAACTGATTGATGAGGTAGCCGTGCGCGCCCATCAGCTCTATGCCGTCGAATCCGAGCCGCTCGGCATCCGACGCTGCGCGCGCGAAAGCGTCGATGGCATGGGCCACATCAGCGTCACTCATCGGCTGACTGATGCGCTCGCCCACCACTGAATACCCCGAGGGGCTTTCGTAGGGTGCGGATGGTGTCCAATCCGGTGTCAGGTTCGAGAGCTTATGTCCCACATG
>CAYPWK010000143.1:0-12288 GCA_964414365.1 uncultured Burkholderia sp. | reverse complement strand
GCCTACAGCTTGTCACCTCTCTTTTTCCGCGCAATCGCTGGCATTTGGATGGACCGAACGGCCCGGAAACGTTTGAGCTTCCGCCGACCGCCTTCCAGGTAAACCTCGCAGACGCGCTCGCCGCTGCTCTGCGGGAGGGCAAGGGGATTGGCGCCCTGCCCATGTCATCGGCGGTGCCAGGGCTGCGTGCCGGCACGTTGGCATGCGTATTACCCGGATATCGGTTGCAGAAGCTGACAGCCTACGTACTGTATCCATCGCGGCAATACCTTGACGCCAAAATCGCGACGTTCGTCGATTTTTTGCGGGACTTCGTGCCGCGAACACTAGCTGCGGACGAGGCGGCGTTAGGTCATTACACTTTGCATTCCCCGCACGCCGAAAGCGGATGAACGCCGCGCCGGCCGACGGCGAGCCTCGAGCTGTTCGGTCTCTTTTGCGCTCGTTTCATTGACGCATGGTTCGCGACCGCTTGTTGACGAATGAACGAAACCGCTCGCGCGGTAGGAGCTCCGGTCCTACGCTGGAGGTCAGGGAGCGCACAATAAAGTCTGCACTTGCGTCCGGTTGCCGTTGATGAGCCGACGTCCCCTGGTGCTAGTGCCAGCTCGACGGGCCTTTACGCGGCGGGTGTTTTCATCTTCTCTTGCTCGCTTGGAGCTGTTTTCAACACCAAGATTGACTGTTCGGGCACGATAGTGGTGCGGAAGTCCGATTCCAATCGTAAGAAAACTCTAATTTGGTGCGATTATAATTAGTAGTACTTAAGTTTTAAAAGTCGACATTCAGGCTCATTCACTTTGTGCCCGTTCGAATTCCATGCAAGCAATGATCCCCTTTGCTTCGTTGGCATATAGCTTGCGTGGGGTTCCGCCGCTCTTGGGGAGTGCATCGGAGTCGTCGCTATCTCATGAGTTTGCTGCTCGATTCGGGGTGCCGCAGAATCACGAGGCATATCGACCTTTTGGATGATTAAATGGTGATCCGGCCAATATGCGAAATCACCAGATTATTTACAGGGGATTAAATGAAAAAGTATTTGGCTTCTTTGATGCTCGCCGCGTCGCTGCTGATTGGCGGCGGTAGTGCTGCTTTGGCAGACGACGCATCCACTCCCGCAACGGCTTCTGCACCTTCCTCCGCCATGTCCGCTGCCGACCCAGCGAGCGCAACCGCTTCGGCTCCGGCGATCGCCGCAGCTGCGCCGGCATCTGACGCGGCCCCTGTTGCGCCGACCACTCCTTTTTCGCTTGACTCATCGAAGATCAATTCGGGCGATACGGCCTGGATGTTGACGTCGACGGCGCTTGTGCTGTTTATGACGATCCCCGGCCTCGCGCTCTTCTATGGCGGCATGGTGCGTAAGAAAAACGCGCTTGCCACGGTTATGCAAAGTTTCGCAATCACTTGCGTTGTGACGGTGGTATGGACGGTCGTGGGGTACAGCCTCTCATTTACGCCGGGAAACGCATTCATCGGCGGCCTCTCGCGTGTCTTGCTTGCCGGCATGAACTACATCAAGGGTGACAAGGCGACGACACTGACGGTGAGCCACCTTGCGCCAACGATTCCGGAGACCGTTTACTTCGTCTACCAGATGACGTTCGCGATCATCACGCCCGCCTTGATCACCGGTGCATTCGCCGATCGCATGAAGTTCTCTGCGATGCTTGTGTTCATGACGCTCTGGTCGCTCGTCGTCTACTCGCCAATTGCGCACATGGTCTGGGAACCGACCGGCTGGTTGGCTGCTGCGGGGATTCTCGATTTCGCGGGCGGCACCGTCGTGCATATTAACGCGGGAATCGCGGGCCTCGTGTGCGCGCTGGTGCTTGGCAAGCGCGTCGGTTATGGCCGCGAGGAAATGGCGCCGCACAACCTTACCTTCACGCTGGCGGGCGCGGCCATGCTTTGGGTGGGCTGGTTTGGCTTCAACGCCGGTTCCGCGGTGGCTGCGGATGGCCGCGCCGGCTTCGCGATGCTTACAACGCAAGTCGCCACGGCATGCGCGGCGCTCGCCTGGATGCTTGCTGAGTGGGCCGCGAAGGGTAAGCCGTCGGCGCTCGGCATTGCATCGGGTGCCGTCGCGGGTCTCGTCGCGATCACGCCGGCTTCGGGTTTCGTTGGCGTCACTGGCTCGCTCGTAATCGGCATCATCGCGGGTGTGGTGTGCTTCTGGTCGGCGACCTGGCTCAAGACCAAGCTCGGGTATGACGACTCGCTCGATTGCTTCGGTGTGCACGGCGTAGGCGGCATCATCGGCGCGATCCTGACGGGCGTGTTTGCGGTAAAGGATATCGGCGGCGCTGACGGCAACGTGATCCTGCAGTTGAAGGGCGTGCTGACGACGCTCATCTACAGCGGTGTTCTCACCTTTGTCCTGCTCAAGCTGGTCGACATGATTATCGGCTTGCGCGTGACCGAAGAACACGAGCGCGAGGGTCTCGACATCGTGTTGCATGGCGAACGAATCGTGTGAGAGACCGGCGGTTTCGCGGGGTGGGCGGGGCGGCTGCGCACCGGGCCGCTTGACGGCTCGGCTCCAACGCCTGTGCACGAACTAAGACCGAGGCCCCACCACCACAAGCTGGCTCGAGCGCGGCGTGCCGCAACGCGCGTTCTCCACGAGCGCATCGATATTTACCTTCGTGCTGGCGAACGGCGCGGTGACGCGCGAGATGAAGGCCGTTGCCGGCGAAACGATCTGGACGTTCTGCATCATTCCCGCATCCTCGTGATCGAGGATATGGCAGTGCATGACGAATTCGCCCAAGAAGTCCTGATAGTGGGTGCGCATGACAACCGTATAGGCGGCCTTCACGAAAATCGTGTCCAGAAAGACGCCACGCAGCGTGCAATATTGCTGGTCACCCGTGGCGAGTTCTTCGACCGTGCAATTGCCGCTCGAGTCATAGATGGAGACGCCGCGCGCGTTGAGAATGTCGACGATCTCGAACGGATTCACATGGATGTGAAATACGTGGCCGCCCGCCGCCCCAGCGGTCAGACGCCATTCGTCCGTCGTGCCGAGCGTGGCCGTGTAGTCGACGCGCGCAGGGTCGTAGGTCTGCCCGTTCATCGTGAACTGAGGCGCGCCATCTGAGAAGCCTACGTCGAGCCGCATCCGTACTTCGTTATTGAGCGGGCCGACGAGGGGTTTCTCGGGCGCGAAGACGTGCGTGTCGAGCGAGCGCAAGTCACTGAGCACGTCGGCGGGCAGATCGCGATTCGCGTAGACGAGCCGGTTTCGCACGTATTGCCAGTATTTCGAGTGCCCGAGGCCATCTGGCGCGTATTCGGGGATGCCCGTGCCCGGGTCGACGCGCACGAACGAAAGCAGCCGCCGGTCCTTCACGTTCCCCGCCTGGGGCCGGAAGTTGATCGTGGCGGCGGCATTAGCCGCTTCGTCGAGCATGCAGTAAAGGCCGGGCGACGGAAACGCCACCAGCACGTCGCTGCGATAGCCGGGGTTTAGCGTATTGACGTCTTTCTCGGCCATGGCGCTACGCGTCAAACCGTCGACGGCAATCTCGACCTGCTTCACGACTTCGCCGCTGCAAAGCCGATCGAGTGTCATTACGCTTTCCGACCGGCTGCGCCGGTTGGCCAAGATCGCGCTGGCGGCATCCGTCGCTGCATCGACGTCTTGCGCGCTCGGAGCGCTGCTGTCGGCGCCGCCTAGCGCTGCGAGATTCGCGCGCACGATCTTCAGGTTGATCGTGTCTCGATTGCCGCCGTGCACGAGGCGCCAACGCTGGATCTCGCCAGCCGGCACAAAGCCCTGCGCGGACGGAAAGCGCGGTTGCACCACACCGTTGATCTGCGTGTAGCGTCCGGAAATGGCCCATGTGGAGTTGAATTGTCCAGCATGGTCCGGACGCGGATCGGCGATATAGGTTAACTGGTGCGTGTAGTTTCGCAATTCGCCGACGCTGCCTCGCGGGCAAACCCATTCATAGGTGGCGGGATCGGCGAGCGGCGCTGCGGCGCTCGCGTTGGCAAAACAGCCGTATTCGATCTGCTGGAAGAGGAAGACGTGCTCGGGAAAGGGCGCTCCGAATCGGTCATCGTGAAGGATCGTATCGATGTCGGCGATTCCGCCGTTAGCCGCGCGATGGCTAGCGGTACGATGGCCGCGGACGATAAGTACGCCTGCCATGCCGCTTCCGACATCGATGGCCGTCGAGCCGTGCCGGTGCGCGTGATACCAAAAAGTGCCCACCGGATGATTCCGTGGGATTTGGTAGACATAGTTGGCCGAGCCGCCCGGCGGCACACTGACGAACACGTTGTCGCTACGTCCAGACGGCGATACATGCATGCCGTGCAGGTGCACGTTGACAGTGTTGAAGCAATGCGGGGTGTTATGCGAGGCATCGGGCGGGCAGGTGTCGGCTGATTCTGGCGGCAACGCGTTGTTGAGCCGCAGCATGAGCGTCCGCCCGGGCTCGACATTGATCGTGGGCCCCGTCGGGCAACCGTCGTAAGCCCGCAGCTTGACCTCATCGTAGGCGTTAGTCGACGGGTTATAAATGCGATATGACGAGTAGCCGACGTTGAGCGGGACAGGCGGAGAATTGTCGAGGATGTATAGGGCGCGGCCGCACGGCATGGTTGCGCTGAGTTGTCCAGTGCCGCGCGCCGCTCCGGACGAGAGGTTCTGCGAGTCGATGCCGGCGGTGCCGTCGAGATCGACGAACGAACGCGCCGAGTCAGGCGCCGCAAATGCGAGCGCGCTAAGGGCGAGCGCCGCGCAGGCCGCGATGGCGCCAAACCACCTATTGAACCGCATGAATGGTCCCCTTACTCGGCTATTGATCGTTGAAGCTTTGTACGCGCGAATGGCTCGGAGCGAGTGCCTCGCTTATGCGAAGAAAATCATACGGAGCAAACGGCGGAAAGAGATTTAAAGCAGTTGGATTGTCCGAAATCGGCGCATTTGCGGTTGGCATGAGGCGCTGCGATAGTCTTTTTGTGCCTGCTGAGGTGCGACAGTCGGTTTTCTGGGCAAAGCCGGCTGCCGCTTAGACCGAAAAAAGCCCCTGCGCGGTGACAGGGCTTTTGGTACTAAGGCCAAAGGAAATACTTTCCGTCACATATCTCTGGAAAGACTGTGGTCGGAAATATGAGTGGAAAGAGGGGAGGTGGCTCGCAACGGAATTCGCAAGGGAGTCTGCGATGGCAAACCAGCCCATCAATAAACCGGACAACAGGCCGGGTTATCGATGGGCCAGAACGAGGTGAGACTCTACTGGCTTGCGCCGTGCGGCAAACCTGCATGTCCGCCGGCTCGAGCCGGAGCGGTGGACGAAGGGCCCGGGTTCAAAACAGCGGCCGCAGGAGCAGAAGCGGTATCAGCGGCAGGACTCGAGGCGGCAGCGGCAGCCGGGGCTTCGCTCGAAGCAGCGCTGGAAGCTGCGGCTGCGTCCGACGCAGCGGATGCAGCAGATTCATCGCTGCCCTTGCTACATGCGGCGAGGGCCATAGCCGCCAGCAGGGATGCTATGAGAAGGGGTTTCTTCAAGATTGCGTCCTTTCGCGGGTTATAGCAAAGACCCAGAGATCATACCCCGCTATACCCCCAGCCCGCACCGAGCACGGCGGCCGATTCGGCATGCGCATCGCTCGAACGGCGCGACATGCACGCCTTTTCGCTCGCTCCCCGATTTCGGGGATGCGCCTCAACTCTGATCAGTGATTGCTTCCGCGCTCGCTGTCGAAGGGTTGCGCTCGTCCCCCGGCGGGCGCCGGCGGCGCGCCCCGGGGTGGTGGCGCTGGTGCGATCGGTGCGGGGTGCGAGGGCATGCGCCCCCCTGGGGCGGCTGCAGGCGGCGCCGCAGCAGTCGGGCCGCGTCCTCCACGCGAGTCGGGGCCGTGCCCATCTCGGTCGCGCCAGTGATCATCATCGCGATCGCGCCAGCGACGATGGTCCCAATAGCCCGGACCGCCGCCATATTCGCCAAAACCGAAATAAGTTGGCGGCTCGTAATAAGGGGGTGGGGGGCCGTAGCCATATCCGTAGCCGGGCTCTTCGTAATCGGTCGAGTAACCGCCGGGGTACGACGCGCAGGCGCCCAGAAGTCCGACGACCAAGGTAGCGGCCGCCATGGACACTGCACGCAAGGCAGAGTGACGGGTATAGGCTTTCGTGCTCATGTCACTGTGACAATTCGTTGAGCGTTGGGTGGCAAGTGATTTGTAAAGTTTTGTTATGCCCGCGCGCGGGACGAGCTCCTGGTCCATGAGATGCCCGACAGGAGCCGCCGACTCCGAGCTTGAAACGCGCTCTTGAGTTTTTTCGGCAAGTCGAGGCGTCCGGCGAAAGCGTAGTGGTGACAGATCATGGCAAGCCCGCGGTGGAGGTCAGGCCGTATCGGAGCCCTGACCGTAACCCGCTCGACATTCTGCGCGGCTCCATGGTGCGTTATGAGGATCCTACTGCCCCAGTCGATGTTGAGTGGGGGGCGGCGCAGTGATCGTTCTGGACACTCATACGCTTGTGTGGTGAGTCCACGGAGACGACACTTTGAGCAAGAAGGCGAAGGCGGTAATCGCGCGCGAGTTGGAAGGTGGGCAGATTATTGTTTCCGCCATAACCGCATGGGAAATCTCGATGCTGGTTGGTAGTGCGTCAAGATTTGCCGGGCTACGCCGTAGCCTGCACCGCAGCCAGCGGCAAAGTGGCGGTCAGCGTGAAGCCCGCCCCCTTTGCCGTGACGATTTGAAGGTCACCTCCGAGGCGCGCCACGCGTTCACGCAGCCCGAGCAAGCCGAGCGCATTGCGGCGTACGAGCGCTTCCGACGCGATACCGCGGCCATTGTCGGCGATACGCACGACGCAATGCGGATCCTGGCGAACGAGGTCGACCTTCACAACGGTCGCCGCCGAATGGCGAGCCACATTGGTCAATGCCTCTTGAACGATTCGGTAGACGGCATTCGCGCTCTCGCGATTGAAGTCGATGCCACCCAGATCGACATGCGCAAAGATCTGCACCTTCTGCAGCCTCGAGAACTCGTTGACGAGCCACTCCACGGCTGGAATAAGGCCGAGATCATCGAGCATCACGGGGCGCAGATCGGCAGCGATGCGTCGGACGGATTCGACCATCTGGTCGATCAACGTGTACACGCCTTGCAAGGCGTGCCTGGGCGACGGCGGCGCGGCGCCGCTCAACTCCTGCTCCACCAACGCCACCACCATCTTCAATGCGACGAGTTGCTGGCCCAGATCGTCATGCAACTCACGCGCGATGCGCGACTTTTCTTCTTCGCGCACATGCTGGACATGACCCGAGAGCCGCCGCAGGTCTTCGCGCGAAAGCTCCAACGCCTGAGCCACGCGGTGCCGCTCCATCGCGTAGTGAATGGCGCGGCCCAATAGTGAGGCCTGAACGTCTTTCTTGAGAAGATAGTCCTGCGCGCCTTCCTGAATGGCCTGCAAGCCCACCGATATGTCGCTCAGCCCCGTCAGGACTAGCACCGGTACGTGCGGGACCAGTTGATGAAATCGGCGAAACGTATCGAGCCCCTGCGCGTCGGGCAAACCGAGATCGAGCAGCGCGACATCGCACTGCGTAGCCCGCGCATAAGCAACGCCTGCCGCAAGCAGATCGGCGCGAAACACCTGCGGGTGAAAATCCGGTACGTCGCAAAGCGCACTGTCGATGAGCATGGCGTCGGTATCGCTATCCTCCACAAGCAGGATTCGGATTTCCTTTCGAACGGCGTTCATGGTTCGACTCGCGGCAGCGTCACCACGCCGAACCAGAAGTCGTTGATGGTGCGCGCAACTTCGCAAAATTTCGCGAAGTCCACCGGCTTGGTGATGTAGCAGTTCGCATGCAGGCCATATGACCTGGCCACGTCCTCTTCGCATTTCGATGTAGTCAAAACGACGACCGGAATGCTCTTCAGTTCGGGATCACTCTTCAATTCCTGAAGGACCTCCTGCCCGCTCTTCCTGGGCAGGTTGAGATCGAGAATGATGAGACCCGGTCGGCGCGCGGCGCGATGCGCGCCCTCGCGCCTCACATACGCCATCGCTTCGACCCCGTCTTCGACGATCCACAGCGGGTTTAGCAACTTGTAGTATTCGAGCGCCTCTCTCGTCATCATGGCGTCGGTGGGACTATCCTCCACAAGAAGGATTTCGACGAGGTTGCCGGCAGCATCGACGATCATGGCTGTGCTCCTTCCAGCTGAGCGTCGCCGTGGTGCACCGTCGGCGAGTGCTTGGGCAACGTAAAAAAGAACGTGGTGCCCTGGCCCGGCTCGGAAGTCACCCAGATGCGGCCGCCGTGGTGTTCGACAATCCGCTTGCATAACGCCAGGCCGATGCCTGTGCCCGCGTATGCAAGCGCTGAAAAATCATGAAGATCCGCTCGAAGTACTGCGGTTCGATGCCGATTCCGTTGTCCGCCACGCTGAAGCGCCATTCATCGCCTTGCGCTTCGGCGCCCATTTGGATATTCACAGGGCCATCCTTGCGCCGAAACTTGATGGCGTTGCCCACGAGGTTTTGAAAAAGGAGCGATAGCTGCGCGGACACCCCGCGAACCACCGGCAGCGCCGTATGCGTCACTTGCGCTCCAGACTCCTGGATCGCCATGCGCAGGTTTTGAAGCGCATGTTCAAGAGCTTCATCGCATTGGGTCAGCCGCATCAGGTCTTCCTGACGCCCCACGCGGGAGTATGTCAGCAAGTCGTCGATCAGCGCCTCCATCCTGATTGCACCGTCGACGGCGTGGCCGATGTATTCGTCGGCCCGCGCATCCAGTTGCCCTTGGTAGCGGCGTTGCAACAGCCGGATCGAACCGGCCACTGCGCGCAGCGGCTCTTGCAAATCGTGAGATGCCACATAAGCGAATTGTTCGAGGTCCCGATTGGATCGGGCGAGCTCGTCGGTGCGCCGCTGAAGCTCGGCCGCGGCGCGCGCCCGCTCGGTGATGTCAACGATCACACTAAGGACGAACGTGCCCTCCGACGTTACTATCGGATTGAGCCCGATCTCGACGGGGAACTCGGAGCCATCCTTTCGCTGACCGTAGAGTTCACGCCCCTCGCCCATTCGACGTGAACTGGGCACATGAAAGAACCCTTCGCGCAACGCGGGGTGCGCCGCCCGATAACGCTCCGGCAGCAGCGTTTCGATCGACCGACCAAGCAGCTCCGCGCGCCGATAGCCGAAGAGCGTCTCGGTCAGCGCATTGACGAGCACGATGCTGCCCGTCTGGTCGATCATTACCATCGCTGTCGGCGCGGACTCTACGGTGGCCCGAAAGCGCTCTTCCAGACGCTTGCGTTCCGTGATGTCGACGATGGCACCGAGGACGAATACGCCCTCCGGCATTTCGATCGGATTGAGCCCGATTTCGACCGGGAACTCTGAGCCATCCTTGCGCTGACCGTAAAGGTCGCGCCCCTCCCCCATGCGACGGGAGCTCGGTACACGAAAGAACCCTTCGCGCAACCCCGGGTGCGCCGCGCGATAACGAGCCGGCAGCAGGATTTCGACAGAACAGCCGAGCAACTCTTCGCGCTGATAGCCGAAGAGAGTCTCAGTGAACGCATTGACCAACACGATGCTGCCCGCCTGATCCACCATCACCATGGCCGTCGGGGCCGACTCGACAGTGGCCCGAAAACGCTCTTCCAGGCGCCTACGCTCGGTGATGTCGACAATGGCTACAAGGACGAGCGTGCCTTCGGCGGTCTCGATCGGGTTGAGCCCGATTTCCACCGGCACCTCGCTGCCATTGCGACGCAATCCGAACAGGTGGCGGCCAGTTCCCATCGGGCGGCTTTTCAGATCGCCGAAAAAGGCGTTGCGGTAGCCCGCATGCGGAGAACGGAACCGTTCCGGCACGAGCATGTCGATGCTTTGCCCGATCAACTCGCCGCGGGCATAGCCGAACAGCTTCTCGCCCTGTGAATTCACGAACACGATTTGACCGCTGCGATTCACCATGATCATAGCGCTGGGTGCGGCTTCCACCGCTAGTCTGAAGCGCTCCTCGGCGCGTTTGCGCTCAGTGATGTCGCGGCCAAAATTGGCCGCCCCGATTATGGTGTCCCGCTTATCCCTGATTGGCGACTCGACAATGGACATATCGATGAGCCGGCCATCCTTGCGCCTGCGCACGGTTTCAAGCTCGAACCGATCACCGGCGCGGATTCTCCCGAGTATGCGCTGCTCCTCGTGAAGCCGATCCTCCGGATACAACCGCGTCATCGGCTGTCCGAGCATCTCGGCAGCGGTGTAGCCGTAGATGCGCTCAGCGCCGGCGTTCCAGGTGGTGACGATACCGTCCAGGTTCTTACTCGCAATCGCCTCATCCGATGATTTGACGAGTGTGGCGAAGAAAGCCAACTCGTCGGTTGTTCGGAGCAGTTCTTCTTCCACGCACTTGCGACGCTGAATATCCTCGACGACCGAAATGAAGTAATCCGGTTTGCCGGCCTCGTCATGCACCAGCGCGACCGTCAGGTTGATCCATATCGTGCTGCCGTCCTTCCTCAGATAGCGCTTTTCCAGGGTGTAGGTATCGATTGCTCCCTCGAGCACCTGATTCATTTGCGCGAGGTCGGTGTCGAGATCCTCGGCATGGGTGATGTCCTGAAACGTCAGTGACAACAGTTCCCCCCGCGTATAGCCAACGATATCGCACAGCTTCTGATTGACGCGCAGCCAGCGTCCGTCCGTGCCGACATGAGCGATGCCCACAGCCGCTTGCTCGAATGCTGCACGAAAGCGTTTCTCGCTGTCGTGTAGCGACCGCACCGCCTGTTCCATTGCTGACGTACGCTCGGCCACCCTTTGTTCGAGTGTTTGATTAAGGTCCTGCAATTGCCGCTCGACAGCGTGGCGCGCCGCGACTTCACGCAGCAGTTCACCATTCGCCTGGTCAAGTTGTCTTGGACTGGGCAGCGCCAGCGCCCTCGGTATCAAAGGCCAGACGAGGACGGCGGTGGCGAACGACACAATCGCGGTGAGGGTCTTGGCCGCCGCGTCCAACCAGTAGTCCGGCTGCCAGATGTTCAGAATCGCGATCAGATGGGTCGTGCCGCACGCGAAGATGAACACGGCGAACATCAGGAACAGCCAACTGAACGGCAAATCGGTACGGCGGCGCACGAAAGTCCAGAGCGCAACGGGAATCGAGTAGTACGACAGCGCGATGACGCCATCCGAAACGACATACGACCACAAGAGCCCAGGCGACCAGTGAAAGCAATAGCCGTGAGGCATGAATCCGGCCGATATGAACAGGTCGCTCATTGCGTTCATGCTGGCTCCTTTCGCGTTGACCCCGTTTCCCGGGAGCCGTGCGCCTGATTTCATCTAACCAGAAGCATAGCGATATTTTTGCGGGAGAAAATTACCGATTTATGTTTTTTTTAGGTAATCGAGCCCCAGGATAGAGATTTAGCGAAAATTCGACGACCGAATGCCGCCTCAACACGCTTTACCGCGCATTTTTAAATCCCGAGACAATGGCCTAACCGGGGCGAAATCACCGATTCACGGCCCTGCACGTTTGCAGATCACAACTCCGTGGTTCAAGTGGATGGCAGACCGCATGGCGGATTGGTAGGTGCGTTTTTTTCTGTCATTCCCCGATTTTCGTTTCCGGATGGATCGACGGACCGCCGCCTAGACGCCCGAGCCAAAGACTCGCGGCCCTCGGGGTCGCTGCTTTTGCGACAGATGCCGGTACAACCCGTCATACGCCGGGAGTGCGTTACCGCGCCTTGCAGATTCCCTAATATCAATGGTTCTCGAAGCCCACGTACTGATGGATGAAGTCGCGCAATTGGTCTTGGAACTGCTCGCTATTCGGATAATACCTTCACGTTCAGCAGAGTAACGCCAGCTTGTTGTTGGCGCGTTTTTCGCCCACTGCGGTAGCCCATTATCGGGCGGCAATGTCGTTGGCTGAGGCTCCCCGTAACGCTTGAGTCGCTTGCCCTTGCATGGCCGACCGGATCGCTGCGGGAATCCCTTTCGCCGGGATCATCTGCCTGCTGCTTGAGATCGCGCTCATTGGGTGGGACGGCCGAAAAAAACGGAGCCACGGCAGAAGGTTGTACCGCCGGCCGTCGCACTGCAACAACCCGGCCACTAGCAAAATCCGCTTGACTAATACCACATGTGGAATATTGTATATCAGCCGTTCCCCTTAACTCCACATTCATCTGACATGATCCGCCTACGAAAAGCAAAGATCGTCGCGACCCTCGGCCCCGCGACCTCAAACCTCGAAACCATCGCGCAACTCGTTCGTG
>CAYPWK010000142.1:9951-12295 GCA_964414365.1 uncultured Burkholderia sp. | reverse complement strand
GTGCTGCGCTTCCGTCCAATCATGATGACGACGCTCGCCGCGCTGTTCGGCGCGCTGCCGCTCGCACTCGGGCACGGCGCGGGTGCCGAACTGCGCGTGCCGCTCGGCATCGCGATTGTCGGTGGACTGGTCGTTTCGCAGATGCTTACTCTGTTCACGACGCCGGTCGTGCACCTGTGGTTCGATCGTCTGTCGCATTGGCTCGCTGACCGGCGCCCGAAACGCAGTGAGGTCGAGCAGCATATCGCCGGTTGATTGACGTGGGCCTGTCGGGCCGGCTCACGCAACAGCGCAGAATCTTGAAACGACTAAAGCCGCCGCGATGCGAACAGCGCAAGCCGCGCACGCGGCGACTCGCCTGGTGCACAAAAAAGACGCACCTCGCATCTCGCATCGTGATTATTTCGTCTCTCAAGATAGACATTGGCCGGGCGCGGAAATGGGCGGAAAGTAGAAGTTGGCTGGCAGGTGAAGTTAGCGACGCGCCCGGTGGGCATGACGCCGCCATTCTTCGGCCCACGGCCGGTGACAATGTTAGAAGCGATGCCGAATGCCGAGCACGACTTCCGCTTGATGCGCAGTGGTGGACGCAGTCAGGCCATTGAGGTTTGCGACTGCCTTGCTCCCCGTCGAATCCGTGCCTGACGCATGCTGGTATACAGCGTTAGCGTAAAGATCAGTCCGCTTGGATAGGAAGTAATCAACTCCGATCGCGCCTTGATTGTAAGTTGCGCCGTTGACGCCATAGCCTTTCAAGTAGTTATAGCCGGCGCCGAGGAAGAGCGCGGGCGTAAGGTGATAGAGGACGTTGACTTCGATGTCGTGGAATCGCGCATCGCCGCCCGCGCCCGTCGCCGGGAGCCCCGGCAGCGTCCCGATATCCTTGAACTGGGTGTTGCTGTAGTCGACGCCGACCGTTGCGGCGCCGATGACGTAAGAAGCGCCCACGACGATGATCTGCTGGGTTTTCGCGGACGCATAGCCTGAATACACTCGGCTTGTAGCCATGTTCGACCCGGTCGCGCTCGAAGCCGCGTTGTTGCCGAAATAAGAGAAGTTGGGGTCCCGTGCATTGACGAACGCAGCCCCGAGCGTGAGCGGTCCCCGAACGTAGTTTGCCGCGACGGACCAGATCTGGTTTTGATTGAATCTTCCAGCGATGCCGCCGAAGCTGTAGGCGCCCTCGAATGTGAGTCCGCCGTACGACACGCTCGTAAACTTGATCGCGTTGTTGATATGGTTGCTGCCATCCGTGTTGTCTACGTCGCCAGGATGTGCGCTGGCGTATCCGGCCCACATCTGCGCCGCCACGAACATATAGGTCAAGTCGGTAATCGGATCGTATTGACGACCGAGCGTCACGGTGCCCAACTTCGATGACGAAAGGCCGACATAAGCCTGGCGTCCGAACTCGTCGCCTCCCTGGCCAAGCCTCCCGTTCGCAACGCTAAAGCCGTTTTCCAACACGAATAGTGCCTTCAGCCCGCCACCGAGGTCCTCAGAGCCTCGCAGGCCCCAGCGGTTGCCACTGAGATTTCCGGCGCCCATCGAGTACTGGCTGTGGCCACCGGCGTTGCTCAAATAGTTCATCCCGACGTCAAGAAAACCGTAGAGCGTCACGCTGCTCTGAGCACGCGCCGTGCATGCAAACGAGGCTAGAAGCGCCGCCGCAATCAAGGACTTGTTCATCATGAATGTCTTGTGGGTAAATAAAAATCGATTAAGGCGAGGCTCGCCATGCGTGCGCGGCAGCGCTTGCCGGGAAGATGAAAACGCCGGCAATTACGGTTGCCGGCGACGAGCAATCACCGCTGATCACTCGGGCTGATGCGGCAGCACGAACGATAGCGTGGCCTCGTGCTCGTCGCTGTTCGACTTCGCCGGTTCCGACGGCGGCGAATCGAATTTCGCCACGACCACATTCAAGCCTTGGTTGCGTACCTTGATCGTCACGGCGCCGTCGGCACCTGTCTTCATCGGTTCGGAATCGGGATCGTTGAGCAAGTCGGGCTGCACTTCGGCGCCAGGTACGGGCTTACCGTCGTAGAGCACGTGCACGGTGAGCGGCTGACCCATCTGATCCGGCAGGTGATTGCCGACCGGCACGATCTGCAGCTTCTGCCCGGGCAGCAAGGGCAGCGCCTCATGCACAGGTCGCCGTAGATGCACCGCGTACTTGAACGTGTGCATGCTGATCGTGGCGTTCGGCACCTCGTCCTTGCCCTTGTTGTACCACTTGCCGTCCGCTGCCTTGCTCCACAGGCCGTTGTCCATTACCCCCGCAACGATCGCCGGCTGGTTGTCCGTATTCACCACGAGCAGCGGCCCGCTGGCCGTCAATCGC
>CAYPWK010000142.1:0-9941 GCA_964414365.1 uncultured Burkholderia sp. | reverse complement strand
TCGCGTGGAGACCGCCTTGCCGTGCTCGTCGTAGGCCGTGACGCTCTTAATCTTGGGCTCGCGCTTGATCACGTCGAGATCGTCGGCGCCGAGCCCATAGACCAACGCCAGTTGATTCGACCGCTCCGCGAACCAGATGCCATGGGCGTGCGCCACGCTAACGGCACCCACGCCCGCAAGCAGGCTTGCCACGACGGCTAGCTTTCCAGTGATCTTCATTTGCGTCTCCATTCGGTTGTTGAAAAAAACGGCCAATGTCCATCGTTATCGACGAAGGCGAAGGCGAAGGCGATGCCTCGCTCGATCGTCGCGCGTGCGGACAACTCGACCGCGCGCTTGACGAGCGCTGTGCACCGCCCGCGCGATTCACGATCGCGCCAGCAGTCGCTCTGATCAAAACTTTTGCTTACGATTTAGCCAATACCGCCGGTCGTTCCAGCTAAAGATCGAGCACCAACGTCGGGCTATTGGCACGCGAACAGCAGGGCGTGAAGCGATCGTTTCTCTTTTTCTCGTCATCGGAGAGAAACAGGTCGCGATGTTGCGGTTCACCTTCCAGCACGCGCGTCAGACAGGTGCCGCACACCCCTTGCTCGCAAGAGGCCTCGATGTGGATTCCGCAATCAGCCAAAGCAGCAATGACGGTCTTTTCTGCAGGGATGCGAATGGTCTGGCCCGTGCTTGCAATCGTGACGTGGAATTCGGCGTCGGCGACGGATGGCCTGCGCTCAGCGTTGAAAGACTCCCTGTGCATTTGGCCTTCGCGCCATCCCTTTTTCAGTGCGATTTGGATGACCGCACTCGTAAACGATTCGCCACCGCAAACGTACAGGTGCGTTTCAACATTGTGCGCCTCGAGAAGCTCGACAAGATCTAGCTGTTGCCGTTGCACGTCTTCCGAGAAGTGGAAGACGACGCGACCGGCGAATGTCGAACGCTCGATGCGGTCTACAAAGGGTGCGCGCGCCACCGAGCGCGCAAAGTAATGCAGGTCGAAATCGGCTTCGGCATCGGACAGGTGCTCGGCCATGCAAAGGATCGGCGTAATACCGATGCCGCCCGCGATCAGCAAAGAGCGCTTCGCGGACTCCACGACCGGGAAGTGATTTTTAGGCGCGCTGACCTCGATCAAGTCACCCTCCTTTACCTGCTCATGCATGGCCTTGGAGCCGCCGCGCGTCGGTTCGCCCCGCATGACGGCAATCAGATACCGATGTCGCTCCGCCGGCGAATTGCAGAGCGAGTATTGGCGAATCGCTCCGCCGGGTACGTGAACGTCAAGGTGCGAACCCGCTGTAAACCGCGGCAGCGCACGTCCGGCTGGATCGACAAGTTCGAAAGACTGAATGCCCTGCGCCTCGGCTCT
The DNA here is from genome assembly GCA_964414365.1 of uncultured Burkholderia sp. GTDB lineage: Bacteria > Pseudomonadota > Gammaproteobacteria > Burkholderiales > Burkholderiaceae > Trinickia. The sequence continues at coordinate 8,575 of CAYPWK010000142.1, read as the reverse complement.
TTTTCTAGCCACCTTCAACGTGAGCGTGGTTCGTGCAGCCGCGGGAGCCGGCGCAGGCCGTTTGCGTTTGCCGTGCAGATAGCTTCCGATACCGGCGCATGCCAACACCGGCACAGAAAGCACGCCGATGAGTTGGAGCATCTGCAGAAATCCGCCGCTCAGCCATCCATAGTGGAGCGCAAGCGCCGTCAGATAGATCCGGTGGCCTAAGCTGTTCTGAGAATAAGGCGTGAAGCGCAACACCTTGCCGGTTCTCGTATCGAGACTTGCATAAGAAAATGCATTGATATGCGGCGCGTCAGGTGCAACCAGATCGACGTTGAACGCATCGCCGGGCTTGCGAGGATAGTGAATGCGGGCATATTTCGGTCGCGGTACCAACGCCTGCGCGCGTTCCCAGAGCGCCTCCACGGACAGGTTTGGCGCGTTGGATTGCACGACGAGTTTCGGAGCAGCTGTTGGAGGCTTCGAGGCCGTGAGGCTATAGAGCGCATCCCTCACGAACTGGAACGATTGCAGTGCCCCGGTGAGCGCACACGTCAGCAGGATGACGCTGACATAGGCACCGGTCGTTTTGTGCAGATGGAGCCAGCGTGCACGGCCGGTTAGCTTGACCTTGACCGTGGCGCCGCGCCTGCGCTTGCGCAGCGAGTCTGGAATCCACACGGCCAAGCCACCACCGATCAGGACGATCGCGAACGTGAGCGCAAGCGTTCCGGCGACGACGCTTCCGCTCTGCAGATAATGGAAGCTGTGCAGGGCAGCCATCACACCGAAGACGCCGCCGTAGCGATCCTCGCTTCCGAGCACGTCGCCCGTGCAGGGATTGACGTAGTACCACCGGTTATCGCTAAGGAGAATGCGCGTGCTGACATCCGCCTCGGCATATATGCGCAATTGCGTTGGCCCGCCAGCGGCTGGATTGGAAGCACTGGCATTCGCAATCAACGTATCGAGCGGCAGGCGCGCATTGCACGACTGAACTTTGAGCAGATGGGGGTAGACGAGAGGTTCGAGCCGCTCGCGAAATAGCATGCCCGCTCCGGTCAGCGCCACCATGACGATGAATAGACCAATGCTCAGACCAATCGCGCGATGTGATTGAAGAATGGACTTACGCAAAGACGCCTGCATGAGATCACCAATCCAGTGAACGACGTTGACGTTGGCCTTGACAGTACGTGTTCCCGCGGTGAACCTATAAGTCCAATTCAGAAAGTTGGATAAGTCCAATGGCTGACTCGTTGCTTGCTGACCTCCTGATCAGCCGCCTTCGGCGGGACGGGCCGATACCGCTGCAAAGCCAGATCGCGAACGGAATCTGTGAAGCCATATCCGACGGCACGCTGAAGGCTTCGACGCGTTTGCCGTCTTCGCGAACGCTCGCAGCGGCACTGAACGTCTCGCGTATCACTGTCGTAACGGCTTATGAGAGGCTCGCGGCCGACGGCTATCTCCGGTCCGATTCCACGAGCGGTACGCTTGTCTCGGACACGCTGCCGCAATCGATGAGGCCGTCTCCGCGGAAGTCAGCGGCACGCACTCTTTCCAAGCGAGGGGAGCAACTGATACGTGCTCCCGCGGGTATCCAGGAACGGAAAGGAGCGTTCGTGCCGGGGGTTTGCGATACGGCTTGCTTTCCGTATCAAATCTGGCGGCGCATACAGAATCGGTATCTCGGGGAGCAGCACGTCGATCTCATGGGCTACTCCAATCCGGGCGGATATCTGCCTTTGCGCCGTGCGCTAGCCGAGTATTTGCGCGTCTCGCGCGCGGTCCGAACCAGTCCGGAACAGATCATCTTGACAATGGGCAGCAATCAGTCGATCGACCTTTGCTCGCGCATTCTGGCCGATGCCGGAGAACTGGTCTACGTCGAAAACCCTTGCCATTGGGCAACGCCGATCCTACTGCGCGCGAACGGACTGGAAGTGGAGGCTATCGCTGTCGACAACGAAGGAATGGCGCTCGAACGATGTTCGCGCAGGCCCCGCCTCATTGTGACGACGCCATCGCATCAGTTTCCGATGGGCGTTACGTTGTCGGACGAGCGACGCGCACGGCTGCGCGAAGCCGCGGACCAATGGGATGCATTTGTTCTCGAAGATGACTACGACAGTGAATTCCGATATGACCAGCGTGCGCTTCCGTCTCTTCAGGGTGCCGACGAAAGCGATCGCGTCATTCTGATGGGAACGTTCAGCAAGGTCATGTACCCGGGCATGCGGCTCAGCTATATCGTCGTTCCGCCCGATCTCGTCGATTCATTTGCAGCCGCTTCGCTGCGCTTGTACAGGCCAGGGCACCTTGCCTTGCAGGCGGCCATGGCGGACTTTATCGCGGATGGGCATTTTACGAAGCACATTCGGCGGATGCGCGATATCTATGGGGCACGCCAGTCGGAATTGATCCGGTGCCTGGATCAAAGCTTTGGCAATGCACTGGAGACATCGCGGAACGCAGCCGGCCTCCACATGACGATCAGGATTCGGGATCTGGTCGACTTTGACACGACCGTGTCGCAATCGCTCGAGCAAGGCATTTACCTTCGGCGGCTGCATACGTTCAATCAAGGGGATCCGCTGTTTCGTGATGGGTTTTTGCTGGGGTTCGGTGCGCTCGATGTCGAAGCTATTCGGCCCTCTGTGCAGGCTTTTGCTCGCATTGTCGAGGGGGTTATCGACGGGCAGGAAGCGAGCTAGGTGTCAACGCCGATTGAAATCCGATGGACAGCGTTTCGAAAGCGGCTGCGACGATTGCGGTTCAACTCGGCTATGCGGAAGCGTTAGCTCATGCTCGGCATCTTCGACCCATCCGCCGTAGACCGTACTAAAACTGTCACCGTTCGCCACCGTCCGCCCCTGACAGGGAACGGGGCACCAATTCAGGTCATTCACCGTGGAAAATCGAATGAAGCTTCGCTTGGGGTACGGTGCCGGGCATGCGATGCACTTACGAAAAAGGGCCAATATGATCGCTCGATCGCGCTCGGTTGCCGCGATCTTGCTCCTCGGCGGTGTTGGCATAGGCATCTCGACCTGGCTGTGTTTCCGGCTGGAAAGCGGCTTCAGGGTAGCTGGGTTCGTCTACTTAATCGAGATCTTGCTGCTGTCCTTGATGGACAGCCTCGTTTCATCACTCATTCTTTCGGTGATCGCGGTTGGTTGCCTCAATTTTTTCTTTACGCAGCCAATATTTTCCTTCCGGATAGATTCCCCGCGTGACACGGTAGCGGTGATTGCCTTCTTCGTGACATCGTTCATCGTCACTTCTCTCATGCAAAAGGCTCGCCGACTTGCAGCAGTCCATCGTGAGCAGGCACAGCTTCTCGACCTCACCCACGACAGCGTGTTAGTTCGCGATATGGACGACGTGATTACCTACTGGAACAATGGCGCGGAAGCGCTTTACGGGTGGACGAAGCAGGACGCGCTCGGCCACGTTGCCCACTCCCTCCTGCGCACTCGTTTTCCCACTCCCCTCGAGGACATCAAGAAGACATTGCTTGAGACGGGCCAATGGGAGGGCGAAATGATCAACATTAAACGCGATGGTTCAGAAGCCGCAGTGGCCAGCCGTTGGGCTTTGCTGCGAAACGAGAAGGGACAACCGATCGCAACGCTAGAGACGGGCACTGATATCACCGAGCGCAAGCGGATCGAGGAGACGCTGCGATCTGTGGGTCGTGCTACCACGATAGGGGATTTGGGTGCGTCGATCGCTCACGAAATCGGACAGCCGCTTGGGGCGATCGCCGCCGATGCTGCCGCCTCGCTGCGATGGCTCGATCGGGACATGCCCAACCTGGAGGAGGTGCGCTCCGGTGTGCAACGCATGCTTCATGAAAGCCAACGCGCGACCGAGATTGTCCGGCGTGTTCGCATGCTCGCTAATCGGACTGTCCCGCAGATGACCGAGCTGGAAATCAACGATGTAATCAAGGACGTTGCTACGCTGGTCCAACGCGAGGTGTTGAATCACGGCGTGACATTGAAGATCAGGCTCGCTTCGGGACTGCCCGCGGTCCTCGGTGATCGGGTCCAGCTGGCCCAGGTCATCACTAATCTGGTCATGAACGGAATTCAGGCGATGAGCGGCATCGAAGGCCGGCAGCGTGAGCTGGTGGTGGAGTCTCGCCGCATTGACCGAGGCTATTTGATCGTCTCGGTGCAGGATTCCGGGACAGGAATCGACGCACAGTACGCCGGCCGGCTATTCGAGCCCTTCTTCACTACGAAGCCGGAAGGGATGGGTATTGGACTGTCGATCTCCCGTTCCATAATCAATGTCCACGGTGGGCAGCTTTGGGCAGAGAACAATGCCGGATACGGCGCGACGTTTCAGTTCTCTATTCCCGTGATCGGCGAAAGCGGATCGACGAAATAACCGGTTTGCGGCCCAACGTGTGCAGGCTTGGCCGGCACACCGCGGTACGAGGCAAGCGGTGTCACTGCAATCGTCGATCTTCGCGCACAGTCGGACTGCATCGTTTTCAGCGCGCGGCCGGCGCCGGGCATATTGATAAGTTTTTTACGCGCGCGGCCCATAGTTTTGCAGTGATTTGACGCGGGAAGTGCTGCAATGGAAGCAGCAGGATCCACCGCGATCCAAAGTCGGGATTTCGAATGTTAAGATTACTCATACCTGTTGTCGGGCACGTGGCTGCACTCCAAGCGGCCCGCCATGCGGCGTTCCTTTTTGCCGAGCGATGCATATCCGAAGTCGAACTGCTCGAAGTGCTGGATGATCTGGGCGAGGGGCGAGCCGCCGCGTTCCATTCACGTTCGGCGCTACGCAGGCGGGAGACGCGCCTGATGCGAGATGCGCTGGCGCAGACGCGCGCGATCCTTGACGATGCTGGTGTGCCGTACAGATGGAAACGCGTATTCGGCCCCCCGACGCGCACTATTGCCGCCTACATCGCGACGGATCACGCAGACATGGTTGTCATCGACGGAAGTCACCTCGGGTTCTTCCGAAGACTGGCAATGCTTGCAAGGTTGTGGCGCCTGTCTTCGGCTCCTGTGACGATGCTGCACTAGCACTGATACCGGTGGCCCCGGGGCAGCATGGCGGGGGCGCGTATTGGCTGGTCGGAGCATTGCTCATCGTCCTGCTCGCTCTGGTTGAGCTCGTTGGGCTGTGCACGGCTCTCGCAATTGAAGGATAGATAGCGCTCCTGTCGCGCGTTATTGGCGAGTCGAAAGACAGATCTATCACAGCGCCCGCATCTGCACCAGCATTCTGGTTGCGTTGCTCATTGACATCCCTGCGCTTGCGATGTCGCAAATGATCAAGCAAACGGCGATGGCTGCCGACAAGAACGGCACCAATCTTTAGCTAATCTTTTCGCACCACGCCCAGAAGTTTGTGCGGTCTTTATGTGATGCTTCATAAGATGCTTTGGTGTTCAACAGAAGTGGATCTTGCATCGTTCCTGTCGACCGATAGAAGCGACGCGGATTCCGGAAATACAATGATCCCGAAAAGAAATAGCCTTATGCCGTCAATTGGTCACTCGATTGGGGTGGCACCGGCCCGCGGCGCCGTGACCCGAGACGGATTACCGATGAGCAAACGCCTCCGCGAAAAGACTGTTCTCATGTCCGTCTGCGTGGATGCCGGCAGAATGAGAATGGTTCGGGAGGCGTTGCATCGCGCGCTGGGAAGCGCACTCAGTGTCTACGTCGTCTCCATCGATCACAGGAACGCTCGCGCGTCGTTGCAGGTCGAGGTGAAGCCGGCATGGTTGCACGAGACGATGTCCGCCATCATGCGCGCGCTGCCCGAAGCCGAATTTGGCGCCGTTCGGCCCTCTCGTCGCGAGCTCGATCATTGACTCGACGCAAGATCAAACCCTCGGTGATGCAAGCCGTCTCGATGGCGAGGAACCAGCCGCCGCGAGCACACTCCATGCGTTCTCGTTGCGCTCAACTGATGTTCATTGGCAATAACACCATTTGTTTGCCTTCCTGATGCAGGCGACTCTGGATTTCGAGCGGGGTGCGGTTGTGCAGCCAGGCGGTCAGGAAATTCACGCGCTTGAAGATCAGCTTGCTCGCGAAACAGACGCTGTTCGGATACTCCTCCATCGCCTTCTGTGCGAGGCTGATGAATTCAGTCACGGGCTGGGTGCCGAAAGCGACACGCGGCTCTGCCGCAAGCCCGTGCTTGCGGCATTGCGCGACGTAATAGGCGAGCGACTGCGAAATGGTGTGTTGCAACCGCTCGAGCTGTTCCTCACCTTCGTAGGATTTCGAGTCCACTTCGCCGACCGCAAGGAAGACGAAATTGCGAAAGTGGCCAGGGAACAGACGCTGCACCCACAAGAGCGCGTGCATGCTTGCGCCGCGATGTCTGCCGACCAACAGGATCGCAGTCGGCTGCAATGGGTCGAGCTCGGCGATTTGAGCCGGGTCGATGTCTGGCGCGGACTCAGTGAAGAGCGCGTCCACCTTGGCGAGTTGCTCGCGCGTGTCGTCATAGTGTCGTTTAATGAGCAGACACATGGCGATGACCGCACTCGTCACCAGGACTGTCAGCCATCCGCCGGCGGCAAATTTTTCGACGAGTGTGATCACAAGCACTGTCGCGGTGACCGATAGGCCGAGCGCGGAGAGGGCAAAGTGAGAGGCCCAGGATTCTCCGCTTGTGCGCTTGCGCCACCAGTAAATGGACAGCCCGAGCAGTGACAAGCTGAAGGTAAGGAATACATTGATGCTGTACAGGACGACGAGCACCGAAACGTCGCCATGGGTCCAAATCAGGATGAGCAGACTGGCGAGGCCCATCACCACGATGCCGTTTTGCCGGACGAGGCGCGCCGACAGGTCTCGGAAGTGGCGTGGGACCCATGAATCAGTGGCCATGTTGGATAATACGGCCGGCCCGTCGAGAAAGCCGGTTTGTGCACCGACCAGCAGCAGCCCGGCCTCGAACGCCAGCACGGCGGCAAGTAATGCATGCCTTGCAAACGCCGAGCTCAGCCCGAGTTGGTCAATCACGCGGCCGAACACGACCGCGTTGAGCGTCTGCCCCTCCACCGGTTCCGCATGCCATAGCATGTAGAGCAGGATGATCCCGCCGGCTGTGAACGCGAGCGAAGTCGCCATGTAAAACATCGTCCACTTGCCATTGTTCACGCGTGGCTCTGCGAGCATGTTGACGTTGTTCGAGACCGCCTCAAGGCCCGTGTAGGTGCCTCCGCCTAAGGAGAAGGCACGTAGAAGCAGCGCGAGCATCGCAAAAGTCCCGACCGAGTGTGAAAGACCACTCGCTTCGGCAGCCGCATGTGGCAGCACCGTTGTCAGATCGCTGCCGTGTGCCGCAATGCCGTACACAATCAGGCCGAAATGCAGGAAGACGAAACCGAGAAAGATCGGTAGCAGCACTAGGATGGACTCCTTCATGCCGCGGAAGTTGAGGCCGGTCATCAGCACGATGAGCGTCAGTTCCGTGCCCAGCTTGAAGGTCTGCGCGCCGACGGGCAAAAGGCTGAAGAACGCGTCGACACCGCTGGCCAGCGACGTCGCAATCGTCAACACGTAATCGACGAGCAAAGCAGAGCCTGACACAAGGCCGGCGTGAGGGCCGAGCAGCGCGGTTCCAACGCGGTAACCGCCGCCTCCCGTCGGAAAAAGCTGGATTACTTGGTTGTAGCCGAGCGCGATGACGAAAACTGTGAGTGCGGTGGCGAGTGCGAGGAAGAGTGCGAGGGGCGTGTGCTGCCCGAGCGCCAGAAATGCTTCTTCCGGACCATAGCACGATGACGATAGCCCGTCGGCGCCGAGTCCGACCCATGCAAGCAGCGGAGTGACAGCAATCGCGTGGCGGGTCTTGGGATCCAGCGGGTTGAGCGGCTGCCCAAACAGTGCCTTCCAAGCTTTTTGAAAGCTGTGCATCGCATCTCCAGAGCCGTTGTCGGATTTCTTGGCGCTTCGTGCCATTCTGGGTCTCGGCAACGAGGGAGTCGCTGAGGACCGTGGCAGGCGAAGACTACCGCCCGCGAGTCGTTAGCATGGCATTTCCGAGCGGCCCAGTTCTAACACGGGCGCAGCCGTGCTAGGCGCATGGTACAGCCTGCGCACGTGAATCTTTGTGACGTCGCGGGTGCCCCGGCCTGTCCCCTTGGACGATGCCATAGCCTCGCCGACGAAGTAGCCGGCAAGACTTGGGTAAGCGCTTCTGGCAATCGCGGTGGTGCGGTAACGGCACTACCTAGGTGACGCGACCAGTCGTTGACGAGTCGTTCGGTCTGCATGGATTGGCGACCATGTCGCGGGTGGCCTGTGCCACAGAGGACAAACGCGCGAGCCCGATAACAATGCTGATCAACGACATGAACAGCACCTGTCACAGCCTTGGCCGGCGCGTGCACGCAAGGACGGGTCTTGGCGGCCTACCCGGTACAGGCGATCATGGGTTATCAGGCGGCTTCAACATGATCCGCTACGCTGCTTCGAGCGTACGAGCAAACAGGGTTCGAATTCGATGCCATACGATGTCGGCCGCCGCCGCGTTATAAACATCCGATCGACTGGGCATCATGAATCCGTGAAATGCTCCCGGATGCCAC
>CAYPWK010000141.1:0-12321 GCA_964414365.1 uncultured Burkholderia sp. | reverse complement strand
CCCGGAGTTCGCGGAATTCCTGGTCGGCTGCGGGATCGACTCTATGTCGGTGAGTCCCGACAGCTTCATCGCGGTCAAGCGACGCGTGGCAGCGGCTGAACGAGCGGCGGGAGCTCCCGCATTGCGCGAGCGGTAAAGCACTGTCTGGAACGGTGTTCGGACGGCAGCGCCAGCGCAGCGATACTGGCGACACAAGTCGGAGAGTTGGCGATGTTAGTGAAAGACGTGATGAGAAAGGCGGTCTGCATCGGACCGGAAGAATCGGTGGCCGCGGCCGCGCGCATGCTCAAGCAGCGCAACATCGGCTGCCTGCCGGTGTGTGAGGCCGGGCGGTTGCTCGGCATGCTCACAGACCGCGACATTGCGATCCGCAGCGTCGCGGACGGGCGGAGCGCGGACCGGATGACCGTACGCGAATTGATGTCCGTCGATGCGCTGTGGTGCTCGCAGGACGATTCCGTCCATACGGCCGCGGAACTCATGCGCGGCGCGCATGTGCGGCGTCTCGTGGTGCTGGACCATCAGCGGCACGTCGTCGGCGTGGTGTCGATCACCGATTTGCGCGGCGGCGGCTCGGAGCGCCGCCCGTTCGAAATCGTGTTCTACAAGGAAATCCTCGACCATGCGGGTTTTACGCATCGCAGCGAGCTGATGCGCGTTACCGTCGCTCAAGGCTCTCGCGAGGCGGCCATCGAAGATGCGATGTGTGAGTTCCAGGCCTACACGCACGTCGCCGACTGGCGCGTCGCGGCGGACGGCTACGAAGTGATCGACACGCATGCCGGCCAATGAAGCGAGAACGTCGAGGCCGGCGGGCGAGGTGCAGATCGGCATGGAGGGGAAGACGATGCCTTGGACAACTGTTCGCTATCCGGTATCGATGCGGAACATGGAGCCCTGGGTGCGCAACAAGGCGATAGACATTGCCAATGCGCTGCTCGAGCAGGGCATGGCCGAGGACAGCGCGATTCGTATCGCGATTGCGCAAGCGAAGCGATGGGCCGACAGGCGACGGGATACGCGGGCGGCCCTGCCTGAGAGCGAAACGGGGTGGTGGCCGTGATCGGATTTGTTGCGCTCGGACGCGCGGTCGTCATATTGACCGCTGTGATATGGTGCTGGCCCTGATGTATGACGACCGAATTTTTTTACCGCGATGACCCATCGCCAGACAGCTCGCTAGCCCGTCGTCGCAGTCGGAAAGGCGCATAAGCATTGGTGTGCTTGCTTGCAGGTTCACATATGCCGGGAGTGGTCCAAGAAGGTGGCCCTATCCGGCTCCGAACTCACGCGTGGGTGCGTTGCTCTTCGATCTGCTGCACTCGGCCGATTCGGGACACGTCGACGAGCATGGACGCGAGATACTCCATCACGTCGTCGAGCGCCACGACGCCGGTGAGCTTCCCGCTGTCGTCGACGACTGGGAGGCGCCGAATGCCCGAGCGCCGCATCTCGTCCAACGCAACGCTTGCGTCATCGCTTTCGGAGATCACGACCAAACCGTGCGACATGATTTGACCCGCCGTGACCGATTCCGGGTCGAGCTTGGCCGCCATGACCGATATCGCAAGGTCGCGATCGGTGACGATTCCGATCGGCACAGCTTCGCCCTTCCGATATTCGATGACGATCAGGCAGCCGACATGATCGTGCAGCATCCGGATCGCAAGATCTGCAGCGCTTTCGTCGACGGTGCAAGTTTCCACCGGTCGCGTGAAAATTCTTCGTACGTGCATGATTGAATTCCGTGAGATCTGGTTGACTTGGCTTGCGAATCGAGTTCGGCAAAGGTCTTTGTTCATGAAAGGCCGGCTGACTCGAATAGCGCCTGCAACACCAAGCTACTGCAGTGATGACTTCGGTATTTGACGAGTGTCAAGCCTGAGCGACGTTACCTTAGCCAGGCCGTCGTGCGCGCTGCCGCGCAGCGTTCAATTGATCGTCATCAAAGCGCTGACGAGCCGTAAGCCTAAGATCTGTCGTATGGCGCGCACGCGCCCGCACGACGTACACGCAGGCTTTGTTGCTGCATGCCGAGCCTGTCGATTCTAATGGCATCCGCGAGCGGGTGGATACCGACACGGTGACACCGGTCGCGGGGAGTCGCGATAGCCGCTCACCGGTTTCAGGCGGTGGTAACGATCATGAATATCGATAACAAGAAGCGGGCGCTAACGTTGCGCGGACCCACGCGCACCGTGACGCTCGTCGCATCCGGCAGTCTCCCTCTTGGGAATCTGAAAGTGGGCATCAGGACCGATTACCTCGAAGCCATTGTCGTGCGTATCCCCCGCAATGGTGCCCCCCTGCGATAGGTTTGATGGCGATGGAATGTCTTCAAGGAGACGACAGGTGAATCTGGCCACCTTGTCCGGGCCTGTGGGTGACACGTTTGAACTGACGGTCGAGGGCGATTGGTCCATTCGACAGAGTCTTCCGGCCTTGGGCCTCATCGAGCAGCGACTCGGGGATCGCACCGATGCGCGGCGTATGATTGTCCACATCTCCAACCTCGGCGCGTGGGACAGTGCGCTGGTGAATTATCTTTTCGGCCTGAAGGCGTTATGCTTCAAACGAGGTATTCACCTCGACGACAGTGCTTTGCCGGTAGGTATTCGACGCCTGACCGCGTTGGCCTTGTCCAGTCCCGAGCGCACGGGTGCGCCGCGCGCAAGAGCGTCGCGACCTATCGTCACAGGCCTCGGAGAGGCCGGCGTTCGAGAGGGCCGCGCGCTTGTGCAGTCGGTCAGGTTTCTCGGGGAAAACACGCTCGCATTGACACGGATGCTGCGGGGACGAGCCCGCTACCGCGGGTCGGACCTGTTTCTCCTCATTCAGAAGTGCGGCGCACAGGCACTGCCGATCACGACAGTGATTGCGATGCTGACCGGCATGATCCTGTCCTTCGTCGGAGCCATCCAACTCGGCAAGTTCGGCGCCGACATTTACGACGCCGATCTGGTAGCGGTCGCCATGTCGCGGGAGATGGGCGCGATCATGACCGGAATTGTCGTCGCCGGCCGAACGGGCGCTGCTTACGCGGCTGAGATCGGCGCAATGCAGGCAAACGAGGAAATCGACGCCTTATCCACGCTTGGGATCGCCTCGACAGAATACCTGGTGGCTCCTCGATTATTGGCGCTCGTTTTGATGATGCCGCTTCTTTGCATCTATGCCGACGCGATGGGCATCCTTGGCGGATACATCGTTGGCATGGCAACGCTGAACGTGACAAGCGCGAGCTATCTCCTGGAGACGCAAAGCGCGGTGACGGTCACCGACTTTCTCATCGGTATATTCAAGAGCGCGGTGTTTGGCGCGCTCGTCGCCTCATCGGGCTGCCTTCGCGGTCTCATGTCGGGCCGAGATACAGCCGCGGTGGGCGCCGCTACAACATCAGCGGTCGTCTCGGGAATCCTGGCCATCATCATTGCCGATGCCGTTTTTGCTGTGATTCTCAACATTCTCCGTCTGTAGGCCATCCCGTGAGCAAAAATCAGATAGCCATCAGCGTCCAAAACGTCACCTTGGCCTTCGACGGTTACACGGTGCAGAAGAACGTGAGCTTCTCCGTGAAGTGGGGCGAGGTATTTGTGATCATGGGCGGCAGCGGCTGCGGAAAGAGCACGCTTCTTAGATCGATGGTCGGCCTCCTTCGCCCGACCGAGGGTGAGGTTTTTTACGGTGGCCAACCCTTTTGGAAGGCAGATGAAGAGCATCGCTCGGAGGTGCAGCGGCGCCTGGGCGTGCTGTTTCAGAGCAGCGCGCTATGGAGCTCGATGACCGTCGGCGAAAACATCGCTTTGCCGCTTTCGCAATATACGACTCTCGCCCCGTTTGAGATTGCAGCCATCGTTTCGCTCAAGCTGGCGCTCGTCGGCCTGAAAGGATTCGAAGCGTTTCTTCCATCGGAGCTCAGCGGCGGAATGAAGAAGCGAGCTGCCCTCGCTCGTGCAATCGCCCTTGACCCAGTCAGTTCCAAACGGCTCGATGACCTCATTCTTGAACTGCGCGATGGCCTCGGTGCAACCGTCGTCATGGTGACGCATGAATTACCGAGTATCTTCGCAATCGCGGACAATGCCGTCTTTCTGGACGCGGAGACCCATACTGCCACCGCGCACGGTAATCCGATTGAGCTTCGCGACAGCGCTGCAGATCCGGCGGTTCGCGCGTTTCTGACGCGCGGTAGCGTCCAAGCCACTCGGCCCGACATGAGCGGCTCCCGCGGAGAATAACGGTGAACCGGCGAGCGAACCCGACGATCGTAGGAGCCTTCATCATCGGCGCGATTGCGCTCTTCGTGGCAGGGCTCATCATTTTCGGCAGCGGCTCGCTTCTTAGCCGGCGTTTGCATGCAGTCGCTTTCTTCGAAGGCAACATTCAGGGGTTGAATGTCGGCGCGCCGGTCAACCTGCGAGGGGTACGCGTCGGTACAGTGACGGCAATCCGCATTGAGGTCGATTTCAAGACGGGCATGGTCCTCATTCCGGTCTACATGGAGTTCGACCCGAAGCTGATAAAGCTAAGAGATGCGAGCATACGTCCCGAAGATGTGTTGCATCCAGCAATGCTGAAAAATGCGATTGACCGAGGGCTGCGTGCACGGATGGCGTTGCAGAGTTTCGTGACAGGTCAACTGCTGGTCGATCTTTTCATCGATCCTAAGGAGCCTAAACGTTTCGTCGGAGCCGATCCGTCATTGGCGGAAATACCGACTGCTCCGTCGGATATTGAAAAGATGAAAGATCTCATGGCGCAGCTACCAAGGATCGCCGACTCGATGTCGCGCACCCTGCAAGACCTCGACCGCGTCGTCTCATCGTCGGACATCCCGGGGCTCGTACAGTCCCTCATTGCCGCCGCAAACAGCTATAACGCGCTCACGAGGCCCGCGCGTGCCGCGCTCGACTCGGTATCGACGAACGTTGCGGGAACGGCGCAGTCGGCCCGAGCCGCGTTGGCGACGGCGGAGACGGCACTCCGGGACGCAAGTGCACTCCTCAGGACGACAAACGGGCTCATGACGGATGACGTCAAGGTGACGCTCCATGCGGCGACGGCCGCCATGGATAGCGCCGAGCGGGCGCTGTCCAACGTGAATACGCTCGTCGGAAACTCGCAGCAACGCTACGACATCGATCAGATTTTGCGAAACCTCTCTGCAACGAGCCGCGCGCTGCGCTCCCTCTCCGAGGAACTGGAGCGCAGGCCGAATGCGATCATCATAGGCAAGTAGCTGGAAAGCCCAACGTGCGATCATCAGTGCATCCCCGCCGAACGGTCTGGCATCTGACGTTCCTGCTGGCAGGCGCCGCGCTCCTTCTAAGCTGTTCCTCCGCGCCGCCGGCACGCCTTTACGTCCTGGAGGCGCTCGCTTCGCCCGCAGCCGGCAGCCCTGAGCCCGGAGAGATCGATGCCAACAAGAGGGAGTCGGGATCATCCGATCCAAGCGCTCGCGCCGCGTCGGTACGCAGCAAGACGCTGGGCGTCATTGTGATCGTCCCGCAATATCTTGACCGGCGCGAAATCATCATCCGCAGCGGACCGAACGAAATCCGAGCGATGGAGAACGACCGTTGGGCAGACGATCTTGCCCCCGAGATTTCGCGTACGCTTGCAGGCGACCTTTGCGCTTTGTTGCCGGCGTACGAGGTCGTCACTCTCCCTTCCCGTCTAGGGCTGACAATCGACTATCAAGTGCGTGTCGAACTCACTCGATTCGAGATCACTGAGGACTGGAATACGGCCATTGATGGCCGATGGAGCATTGTCGATGCAAGCGATGGCACTTCGCGCGCTAGCGGTCGCATCATTCACCAGGAGCACGCGCACACGCCTGAGTTCACCTCCGTGGCGGCAGCGATGAGCCACAACCTGGATGCGCTGAGCGTTGAAATTGCCGCTGCCGTAAGCAACGTGTCCTCAAGCGGCCGGCCGCGTCCATAGATTTGGAGTCGTTGCAAAGACTGGGTGGTCAAGGGGCTACGCATGACGGCGCCACCGCCTGTCGAAGGGCGGCAGCCCATGTCGGCCACCCCCGTTGGGCAGGTGTCACGATGAGCGCGCCTTCGATGCGCCGCTCGGCAGTTCACAGGTAGCGCATCGCCTCGTCGACGTTTAATCCGCCGGGCAACAGTTCCAGGCGGCTAAACCGGACGAGCGCGAAGGCGCGGACCTCCGGCGGGTCGCCTGGAATGCGGACAAGATGAAATTCGATTTCATGCCCGCCTTGCGCGCTGTCGTCGCGCACTACGTTCATCAGATCGATGTAAAGACGCTTTTTGGCCAAATAAAGATGCTTCCCCGGTTCAGAAAGCACTTCGCACACGCGCTCGAGTTCGAAATCGATCACTTTATCTGGCGCTCTCAGGGCTGCAAGGTTGTTGTTGTTTTCCTCAATCTGTGCACGCACGCGGTTCAACTCCTCGGATCCGACTATGGAACCGCCTCCCACCATCGAGCGCACGCCCGCGCCTTCGCGCTCGAGCAAAGCTAGACGTATCTGAAGCAACTCGTGCCCCCGCGCGAGCAACGCGCGACGATCTTCAGCCAGCCTTGCCAGACCTTCCAGCGCGAGTTGCTCAACCAGTCGCCGCTTGATTTCCTGCCGAAGGTCCGACTCTGTTTTGGAGCAGATCCGGAGGCGGTGGTCTCCGAAGCCGACCATGGTGTGGGCAACGTCATGGCGCAATGTATCGTCCTCGAGCGCCACGCCAAGCACATGGCGCTCGGTCATCGTCATCCCGAGCACGGCATATGCTTTATGCGAGTCGCCATTCCGTCCGAAATACTCGCGCAATTCTTGCGAACGGCTGAACGTTTTCACTAAATCATCGGGAGTCGCGAAGAAGGCGCGGAGATACGGATCAGATGACCAGGAACTTGCGCTCGCTTCATGTATTGCAGAAAACGAGCGCATGAAATCATCAACATACTGGAGCGTTGCCGCAATGGCCGGTGAGAGGCGCTCGCGGTAACGCCGCGCCATCCGCAACCTGGGGTGCATCGCCAAGATGTGGTCGAGCGCCTCGTTGATTCGGTCCCTTTCTTGCGGCGCAATTTTCGCTTGATCGCGATGGAACAGCCTCCTTAGGAAGTCCATCGATCCATATTCCAACGGCCTATTCACTCTGCCCGTTCCTTCATGACCTGCACGACAATCCTCCGATTCTTCCAGAACAGGTTGTGCACCCGCGGCTGCAGGCGCCGCAGCAATTCCGGATCAGCGCCTTCGAATATCAGTACGACCGCTGGCGCGGAGCCATCCCCGGGAATGCGCTCGATGCCGTCGAATTGGGGGAAACCCATACTTGACCAAGAACTCCTTGATCTCGTCGTCCGAGCTATCCGCGTCAATGTTGTTTATCACCAGAAATGTCATGATGTTTCCCCTCGTCCGATGCGCTAAGCCATGATGTTGACGCCACCGTCCACATATAGCGTCTCGCCGGTCAGGCGGCGCCCAAACGGCGTAGCGAGAAATGCGCATGTGTAGCCAACGTCCATGATGTCGATGAGCTCGCCAAGCGGAGCGCGCTGAACGGCTTCGTTCAGCAGCAGATTAAAATCCTTCAGGCCGGATGCGGCCCGGGTCATGAGTGGTCCGGGCGAGATCGCGTGCACACGTATCCCTCTGGGTCCGAGTTCGTATGCGAGGTAGCGGCAGGATGCTTCGAGCGCCGCCTTGACCGGGCCCATGAGGTTGTAGTTCGGCACCACCTTGTTGGCGCCGTAGTAGCTCATGGCAAACATGCTGCCGCCCGCCTTCATCAGCGGTGTCGCCCGCGCCGCCATGCGCACGAACGAGTGGCAGGAGATATCCATCGCCTTTGCAAATCCCTCCGCCGAACAATTGAGCAAGCCGCCCTGGAGATCATCCTTAGGCGCCCACGCAATCGAATGAACAAGGATATCGAGCCGTCCCCATTCCTTTTCGATTTGCGCGATGACGGCCTCCAGTTCGTCGTTATGTGAAACGTCGAGCGGCATGACGATCGATGCTTCCAGTTCGTGCGCAAGCGGGGCGACATACGGCTTCGATTTCTCCTGGGCGTAGGTGATTGCGAGGTCGGCGCCGAGTTCGCGAAAGGCCTTTGCGCATCCGTAAGCGATCGAATGTTCGTTGGCGATGCCGACGACCAGCACTTTGGCATCCTTCAATATGGGGCTCGAAACTTCGATTGCCATCATTTACCTCCATGAGCGGTTGGGGCTCATATCCCTTGCGGCTAGCGCTCCGCTGCGAGCAGCGTGCATGCATGGCGCGCAATCATGAGTTCCTCATTTGTCGGGATCACCCAGGCCGAGACCTTGCTCGATGCCGTGCTGATTCGCGGGCCTCCTGCCTCGTTGGCGGCAGCGTCGAGTTCCACGCCCAGCCACGCGGCGTCGCGGCATACCCGCTCGCGGATCACCGCAGCGTGCTCGCCGATGCCGGCGGTGAATACCAACGCGTCGATGCCGTTCAGGGCCGCGGCGAGGGAGCCGAGTTCTCGCCCGATGCGATAGACAAAGAGGTCGACCGCAAATGCAGCTCGTGGATCGTCGCTCGCGACCAGGGTGCGCATATCGCTCGACATGCCCGATACCCCGAGCAGACCCGACTCGTGATAGATCAACTTTTCGACGGCGCGTGTATCCATCTTGAGTTCGTCCATCAAGTAAAGGATCACACCCGGATCGATGTTGCCGCAGCGCGTGCCCATCGGCAGCCCATCCACCGCGGTGAATCCCATCGTGCTCGCGACGCTAGTGCCGGCATCGAGCGCGCACATACTGGCACCGTTGCCAAGGTGCGCAACGATCACGCGGCCGGCTGCAGCCTTCGGCTCGATGCGCGGCAATTCACTCGCGATGTACTCGTAGGACAAGCCGTGAAATCCGTAGCGCCGGACGCCCCGCTCGGTGATGGCGCTCGGCAGCGCGAATGCTTGCGCGACTTCGCGCTGGCCGTGATGAAATGCGGTATCGAAGCACGCGAATTGCGGCACCTGTGGCTCAAGCTCGGCGACGATCCGGATCGGCTTCAGATTGTGCGGCTGATGCAGTGGCGCAAGCGGTATCAGACTTTCGAGTTTCGCGACCACTTGCGCATCGATGCGCACCGCGTGCGAGAATTCCGCTCCCCCGTGCACCACGCGATGACCGACAGCTGCAAGTCGCCGGCCCTCATGATGGTCACGCAGGAACTCGCCCAAGTAGGCGACCGCCCCCTCATACCCGAGTTCCCTTCCGTCATCCCACTGCTTCTTGGCAATGCTCGAACCGCTCGCGTCGAGAGCCTTGAAGCGCGGCGACGTGTAAATGCCCTCGATCTGCCCGCTCATATCGAGCCGAGGCTGCCCGTCATCGATCCTGAATGCGGAAACTTGATGCTGGATGAGCCTGCATTGAGAACCAGAATCACGTCTATCATCGCGTCACCCCATTGCCTTGCCGCTTTCGCAGCGTGCCTTGGCAACCAGCGCTGCCACAGCGCAGGATGCAAGCCGGGTGGTCACCGAGTCGGCCCGGCTCGTCAATATGACCGGCACGCGAGCGCCCAGCACAATGCCCGCTGCGTCCGCTCCAGCGAGGAACGTCAGACTCTTCGCGAGCATGTTGCCGGCTTCGAGATCGGGCACCACCAGCACGTTGGCATGGCCCGCGACCGGCGAATCGATTTTCTTGATGTGAGCCGCTTCCAGATCGATGGCGTTGTCGAGCGCAAGCGGGCCGTCAACGACGGCGCCGGTGATCTGATGCCGGTCCACCATCTTGCAAAGCGCACCGGCCTCCACCGTGGACGGTACTTTCGGATTGACCATCTCCATCGCCGACAGGATCGCCACGCGTACCTGGGGGAACTGTAGCGCGTGCCCGAGGTCGATGGCGTTTTGCACGATGTCCACTTTTTCTTCCAGCGTCGGTGCGATATTGACCGCCGCATCGGTGATGATCAGCGCATCCTCGTGCCCCGGCACGTCCATCACGAAACAGTGGCTGATGCGGCGGCCTGTGCGTAGCCCCGAGTCGCGGGCGACGACAGCGCCCATCAACTCGTCGGTGTGCAGGCTGCCCTTCATCAACGCCTGCGCCTTGCCCTCGCGCACGATTCGCACAGCCGTGGCAGCGGAGGCTTCACTGTGCGGCGCGTTGACGAGCTCAAACCCGGAGACGTCGATACCATATTGTTTCGCCACGACTTCGATTCGCTCACGCGGGCCGACCAGGATCGGCGTGATCAGGCCCAACCGGGCGGCTTCGACGGCGCCTTCCAGCGAACTGTGATCGCATGGATGCACGACAGCCGTCGGCGTCGGCTCGAGCGACTTGCAAAGTGCTATCAGTCGCTCATACTTCTCATGTTTGCGTTCCATTGAAGTTCCTCGACTTTTCTAGGATTGCAACATCGCTGCGCCACGCCGCTCGCGCTCAGGCTTGGGTTTCAGCACGGTGCGAATGCGTGCGAGCATCGCCGTTTGCGCTTCAGTGGGGCGGATGTTCCGGATACGCTCATCGGCCATGATTTTGTCGAGCAGCGTAAGCAGCTTCTCGCGCTCGGCACGCTCGGCCAGCAGCACGGGCAGCGTGAGAAGCGCCTGTTCTGGTTCGAATCGAGCGATGATTTCCTGGTCACCGCCAATCCGGCGCCACTGTTGAATCGGCAGCGCCGGAAGGTCGCCGCCATAGTCCTTCAGCATATGCTGACCCAGCGTGAGATCGGCGAGCGACACGGGTGCGCCCTTGGGCGACAGCAGATGCCAGATGCGCGCGAATGCTTCGGCATAACCGCCGTGCGTGATGGATGCCAGCGCGTCCTTGACAATCGGCAGGCTACGCAGATCCGACTCACCTTCGGTATCTGGCCGCGCCACCTTCTGCTTGTCGGCAAGATAGAGCGAGAACATGTTCCCGTAGATGTAAAAAAAGGCCGATTCGGTGAACGCGTCGCGCATCGCGCGGTAGTAATCGAGTGAGGCGCTGAGCAACTCCGAACTCTTCTTCTCGGCCGTGCGTAGCGGATCGTCCGCGCCGAGCGCATGTCGCTGCGCCTTCACGGTCTGCGCGGCGGGGCCGAGCCACCATAGCCAAGGATTGGCGTCCGAAATCGCCCAGCGCTGAAACCGCAAAGGATGAAATTCGCGCAGCAGCTTCGCGCTCATTTCGTTCGACATGGACTGCACGAGCGGTTGCGCGAACAGTTCATAGGCACGCTGATTGAAGTCCGAGATGGCAGCAACGCTCTGAAACGGTTTCTCGTCGACACGCTTGAAGCGATTGAGCCGCGCCCGGATGTCTTCGAGCCGGTGCTCGCGGAATTCAACATCGTATTCAGTCCGCCCGGCTTCTCCCGGGCGCTCGGTGATTACCATCTCGTACAGGCCCGGCGCCAACAGCTCGATCGCCTCCAGCACGGAGACGATCTGCGAATACTCCTTTTTCGCGACCTTGCCTGACACGAAGATGCCGAGATGGCCGATGTCCTCATGCACGAGGCCGATAATGACCTGTCCGCGCGCCTTGATCTCTTCGGTGCTGCCATAGACATCCGCTACCCAGTTGAAGGCTTGCTGGGGCGGCGTGATGTTGTCGCCCATCGACGCGAACAGGATGATGGGCGACTGAATATCGCGCAGATCGAAGCTTTTTCCGCTGTCTGACTGCACACCGCCAGACCACAGCTTGTTGCCGACGAAAAGATTGCGCGTGATCCACTCGATCTCCTCGCGATTAAGCAGGTAGTAGCCGCCCCACCAGCGGTCGAACTCGAGAAAGCGCGGCGGCTCAGTGTCGATGTTGGCAAACACCTTGTAGTACTTGTCCCAGAGGCTATTTGCCGGATTCAGATTCTCGAAGTTCTGCACGAGATGGGCGCCGTCGAATTTTCCGTTGCCCACATCGGCGGCGAATGATGACATCCACGTGCCGCCGAGCATCCCACCGGCATACCGCATCGGGTTGTCACCTTCGCCTTCCCTCCATGCGCCGCCCCAATACGACATCGGTGCGCCGTTGATGACGATCGGTCCAGTGTCGTCGGGATCGGATGCCGCCAGCATCATGGCCGCCCAGCCGCCCTGGCAGTTTCCGACGATCGCAGGCTTTGGGCTGTCGGGATGCAGTTCGCGCACTTTCTTGACGAACTGCTGCTCTGCTGCACAGACGTCGAGCATCGTTTGCCCGGGCTCGGGGTCGACAAAGAAAATTACAAAGTACACGGGATGCCCGCCATTCAATGCGACCCCCACCTGCGAGTCATCCTTGAAAGCACCGATGCCGGGGCCATGCCCGCCACGCGGGTCGATGATCACGTAAGGGCGCTTTTTCGCATCGATT
>CAYPWK010000140.1:0-12330 GCA_964414365.1 uncultured Burkholderia sp. | reverse complement strand
CACGTCGGCCTCATAGAAAGCGAGCGTACGCCCCGCGATTTTCTCGATCCGCCGATCAGCGACGCGGACAACACGATTGGATCGGAGAGGCAGAACGCCACATAGGCCAGCGACGCAAACATCATCATGGCGACCATCGAAGCGAGGCCGTTGAAGCCGTCGATGATGTTGACCGCGTTCGCGAGTGCGGCGACTGCGAGCACGGTCACAATGCATGAAATCGCCGCGTACGAGAGCAGGAAATCGAGCGGCGGGACGCTGATGCGGACGACGGCGATGTGCAACGCGAAGTAGGCGATCGCCGCCGCGCCCATCGTCGCGACGAGCCGCACGGTCGGCGAAACGCGCTTGGTGACGTCTTCGACGAGCCCGGAAGCGAAGGCACCGGACTACCGCAGGCAATCAGCACAAGAATTCCTTGCGAGACTGCGGGATAAGGGCCGTGAAGCTCCAGCGTCGAAGCGACGAGCCCAACGACGATGCCGATGCCCCCCACGCGCGGCACTGGCCGAACATGAAATTTCTGTATGCCGGCGAAGTCACTATCGGTCGAGAACTTCTCGTGTAAATGCGCATATCGCACGATCAACAGCGTGACGAAGAGCGATACGAGAAAACCGAGCGCGAAACTGAGCATGACGCGGGGCGTAAGGGGTAAGTGGCGAATTATACAGACTGAGCTTGCCCAACCTGCGTTCCGTCCGGCTCGCACCACACCGGCGGCCCGCGTCATATTGACGTTTGCGGTTAAACTGCCGTGACCGACGACCGCCGCTGCCCTGCTGGAAATCTCCGCGATGGACCCCGATCGTCCGATCGATTACGACGTCGAGCGCAAAGAATTGTGCTCGCCGGTTCCAAGCGATGACTCTCCGAAGCATCGCCGACGTCGCTCGACTGTCATGAAGGTCGTCATCGCGACCGCGATGGTGAACGGCCTCGAGCTCTTCGATTTCACCGTATTCGGTCTGTTCGCGGCGGTCGTCGCCACTCAGTTTTTTCCATTCGCAAATGCGGCCGACGCTGTCCTTTTCGCGGTAGGCACTTTCGGCGCCGGCTTTTTGTTCCGGCCGCTCGGCGCCATCGTCATCGGCGCGTACGCAGACCGCTTCGGGCGCCGTTCGGCTCTGCTCGCGACATGCTGGATGGCGACGCTCGGCACGGCGGCCATCGTGCTTTGCCCTCCGTATGCGACGGCTGGCGTCGTCGCGCCGTTGATCGTGGCCCTCTCACGGGTGCTGCAGGGCTTGGCGGCGGGGGGTGAAATCGGTCCCGCCGCGGCCCTTGTCATGGAAGTGGTACCGGCATCGCAGCGCGGTTATATGCTCGGCTGGCAGTTGGTGGGCAATGGTCTTGCGCTCGCGCTCGGCGCGCTCGCCGGCTTCGCGCTCAGCGCGGTGCTTTCCCCGGCCCAACTCTCCGCTTGGGGCTGGCGCGTTGCGTTTGCGCTCGGCATACCGTTGCTGGTCGCGGCGTACTACATCAGGCGCCACTTCTTCGATAGCGATATCGTATATAGGAACCTGTCAGTCAAGAGAGAGAGCGGACCTGTCTCCGAGCTGTTTCGTCATCATTGCGGAACGGTCGTCCGGGCGACACTGCTTACGTGCTTCCGTACCGTCCCGCTCTACGCGATCGTCTTCTACATGCCGACCTACATGGGGCATGTGATTCACAAGCCCCTAGTTACGGGGTTCCTCGCGTCGGCGTTGTCCGGCCTGTTGTTGATGGTCTTGGCGCCGCTATCGGGCGCGCTCGTCGACAAACTGCCGTGCCGCAAGCCGCTGCTACTCGTCACAGCGACATTGAGCGCGCTCGCCGTCTATCCGCTCTTTCTTCTCATCACGGTGGTAGGCACGTCGACGGCGTTGCTGATCGGCGTCGCATGCATGACCGCGATCGTCGCTGTGGGCGGGTGCGTCGCGGTAGTGCTCGTGCTCGAAGCGCTACCGCGACCTGTCCGCGCCACGGGCCACGGCACGTCGTACGCGTTGGGCACCGCGTTGTTCGGCAGTACGGCTCAATTTGTCGTGACCGGCTTGGTCAAGTGGACTGGCGATCCGATGTCGATCGCGTGGTATGTGGCGCCGTGTTGTCTGTTGAGTGTCGGAGCGGCGCTTGGCTTCAAGGAGCGAGGTATCGAACGGTAACGGAGTCGATCGGCTGCTCAATAGGTGCGCGAGAGGCGCCAGCCGTCGAAGTACTCGAGGCCGCCTGAGCGAATTTCGTTCGGCGAGATCTCATAGGCCCGCCGAAATGCGCGCGTGAAATCGGACGCGCTCTTGAAGCCGACGCTATAGGCGATTTCTTTTACCGGAACCCACGGGCATCGAACGAGCTCGTTTGCGGCCGCGCGCAACCGAAGATGACGAATATATTCACGAAGCCCGCCCTCATGTTGAAACAACCGATATATCGTAGGGCGGGGCAGCTGCAGAACGTCGAGCAGACTCTCAGGCGTTAGTTCGGAGTCCTGTAGATTGTCGCGCACGTAGCGGCGAACCTCGTCGAACATGACTGCACGTGCGAGTGCGCGCGCATTCCCGCTCACGCCGACTTCCTGCCCGAACGCGGCAGCGAGCAATTCGACGATAACGCCGAGGCTGTGGCCGACTTCATCGGGCCGCATCCGCTGAATGTTCCGCGCAAGGGCGGCCGCGCGCTCGATGATGACGCGCGCTGCGGGTCCACGGGAAATCACACGGCCGTGTATTGCGGCGGGATCACGCAATACGTTTTGGAGCAGCGCGCCTGGCACGAAGAACGTCAGCACACGGCAAGCATGCCGGAGCATGCGAAACGGCTGATCCATGTCGAGTGCGAGGATGCCCCCGGTGCACGGTGCGCCTTGCCGCCTGGCCGAGTGGATCGCGGTGAGTTCAGCCCCGCCTTCGAGAAACACGTGAAAAACGAAACTGCGGATGTTATCGCGCGAAATACGTGCTATTGGGCGATGGAGGAGCAGCTCGTCCGTCGTGCAGTCAGTGAACACGAGCTCGCCTGCGTCGAATCGGTCGATGTGTCCGCGAAACGGCCGTTCGATCTGTGCCCGCGACGGGACGACGTCGACTATGTGCCCGACTCGGTCTCGCCAGACTAGCAGTTGCCTGATCGGAGGCTCGCCGGATACGTCGAAGCGGCTATGAACGATGCGGCTCACGGGATGCGGCATTGCGACATTTGAAGGGCGGGCGCTGCGGCCGACGGTCGACTGCGGACGACCGTACGCGATGCGGAAGCAGCCGTCAAGCATGCGGCGGGGTTTACCCGAGGTCGGCAATAGGCAAACGTTTGCGCGGAGGTGCTCGCCAAAAACTGAGATGGACGGTCAATCCCTCGGATTGGCGTTCGTTAGACTAGCCCGTAGATCGAGCGTTATCGACAAGCAGTGCTACGGGGGGGAGGGGAAACGGGCCGCGCCGCGAAGACGGGCGGCCCACTCTCTTCTTCAGGATCATCGGATTGGGCGGGGTCGGTCATGTCCGGCGCGATTGCTTCTGAGAAGGATCCGAGGATGGCTGCGGACTGGTGGCGCAGCCTTGGCCTCATGATGCAGGAAATGGGCAAGCTCGAGGAAGGCTGTGTCTGCCTCGAGCGCGCGGTCGAACTCAAGCCTGACTGGGCCGAAGCTCATAACGAGCTCGGCAACGCCTATCGGCGACTCGGCTCATTGCCGTTCGCGGCGTGGCATTACATCCAAGCGTTGACGCTCAAGCGCGATTACGCGGAAGCGCATAGCAACATCGCGCTGTTCCATATCGCCCAGGGTGAATATGACGAAGCGGCCGCCGCCGCGCGGCATGCGATCGAGCTCGATCCGCTGCTTGCCGATGCCTATCTGAATCTCGCGGCAGCCGAGACGGCTCGCCATCGCCATACTGCCGCGCTCGAGTCACTCGACGCGCTGCTTGCGTTCGCACCCGAGCACGCGGCCGGGCTTGCGATACGGGCGGACGTGATGCGCGAACGTGAATGCATTCGATCGGCGTGAAGGTACCGCCTCTCACGACGATAGTCGGCGGCGCATCGCTTTAAACGGCGCCGCCAGATGCTCGAGCGGATCGCCGATGCCGAGCGGCGCGGGCATAACCAACGAACTAGGGTGCCGTGGCATCGCTAATATCGGAACAGATCGCGTTCTGATGCGCACATACCTCGTCGATCGCGCTCTGCACCTCCTTCACCGACGGCGCGCGCCCATTATCCCCCACTGAAACGGAACGATGCGGAGCATGCACCCCGCAATGCTCGGGCGAGGTAGCGGCAAAAATCATCACCGTGCGCTTGCCGAGCGCATGTGCAAGGTGGACGAAGCCCGTATCCACGCCAACGACCAACGACGCTGACTCGATCCCCTGCGCCATGCCCAGCACGCTCATCGGCGCTAAAACCCGAGCGCCTGACGCCTGCGACGCAATCAATTCTGCCTCATTCCGCTCGCTAGTCGTCCCCCACGGTAATACGACGCGAAAGCCGCTTCGGATCAACTCGCGCGCGATCGAGGCCCAGTTGCTCGCCGGCCACTTCTTCTCTTCGTTGGACGTGGCGTGAAACAGCATCGCGACTGGAGCGACGCCTGCCGTCGGCATACTGTCTTCGGCGCACGGCACGCGAAGGTTATAGACAGGCGGCTCTTCGAGCCGATACCCGAGCACCTCGGCGACACACATGCGCATACCGCGCCACGCGTCGCACTCCGGCCGCCTGAAACGCTCGGTATAGGCAAACGCTGCACCACTTTCTCCAAGGTCGCATGTGCGATAGCCCAAACGGCGCGATGATCGCGCCAGAAAGGCAATGATGGCGCTCTTATACACGCCGTGTATATCGATGACGACATCGTAACGTGCCGCTCTCAGTTCGCGAATTGCAGCAGCGATCGCTCGTAGATCGCTTGGATTGCGCATTCTTTTGAAACGGCGCAACGGTGCGCATAGGACTCGGTCGATGCCGATATTCCACCGCGCAACGTCCGCGAACACCTCGTCAGCAGCCCAATCGACCTTCACGCCGGGAAAGGCGCGCAGCAAGTCGGCAACCACCGGCTGCGCTTGGACGATGTCGCCGAGGGACGTGACTTTCACGATCAGGATTCGATTCATGGACGCTCGCTCCACTGTTGCTCGCGATCGCAATCATCCCACGCCCCTTTCGAGATGGTGATCGGGTGTTCCCACCGCCCGCACTTCCTCCGCAGCGCTGACAAAACTGGTTAGGCACACCGGGTGGATCGACCGTTCCTAGATTGCCGCGCGGGGCGCAACGCAGCCTCGGAGGCGGCAAGCAATGTCGGTGCCAGACTGCGAACGCGCAGAAGCCTTGGTCGGCGTTGCACCAAAGCGCCGCACGCCGCCCTGGAAGTCAGGCGCGAGGTGGCCTCGCCCTGCGCTGATGCGATTCGGGAATGGGCGTTGCGACATCGCTTCCTATCAAATAGGGGCACAATATGGAGGATGACATGCACACCAGGTTGTGCAAGCCGTATCGCGGATTCGGCATTTTGCTGACGGTGGCCGAAGTCGAGAGTGCATCGTTTAACGGAACAGAACGACGTTGCACAGTGAAGTGGTCAATTCAAACGCAGGCTCTGCGGGCAGCCACCATCGCGAGCTTCCAGGAGCCGGTGGCATTTACGTCTGCCGATGAAGCGCTGGACTATGCCGAAAGGCGCGCAACCACGTTCGTCGACTCCGCATTAGCTTCGGCAGCGCAATTATCTCACGGGCTGAGGGAGGCCTAATGGACGCCGCCGCTTCATCGAAGCGGCGGCCGAGTCCGACTTCGGATATAAGTTGCTTGGCCGATAACACGTCTTTATCGGCAATTGAACGGCCGCGTGCCGTGGAGAAGTCGTCTTCTCGAAAGCCGAAATATGGTTCCGACGAATCTCCCTTCATGGGACCGAGATTAGCCAAGCCGGCGCGGCAGCCCTTTGGAAGCGACTGCCGCACATCTGCAGGTGTATTTCAACAGCCTGCCAAGCCGGCGCGTGCCCGTTCGATGCTGTCCGCCTTGGCGGGCTTCTCCTGTGCCCGCTCGGCGAGCGCCTGGCCTGCGAGGCCCGCGATCAGCAGGCCGTTGAACGTTGCCGTGTACTTCAGCGTGAACATTTCGAACACAACGCTTGCGAACATCAGGCAGATTGAAACCGCCAGTCCCATATCTGCCGCGGCGCGCGCCCGCGGACCATAGCGGCGCGCACGCCAGAACGTCACAATCGGCGCCACGAAAAGCGCAACGATCGCAATACCACCCGCGATGCCCGAGCGCAGCAGGTTAGCAAGGAGTTCGTTGTGTGGACCGGCGTAGATGATCTGCCGTGCTATTGGGCTCGCGAAAGAGGTAATCCACGGCTCATTGAGATACGCCCTGAATCCGGTATCGCCATAGCCAGACCAAGGGCTGTGCCGGAACAGCTCCCACGCCATGTGCCACATCGTGAGCCGCAGTCCGCCCGAGGTGTCGCGGTTTGTCCGGTTCAACCACGTTTCCGTCTCACTGTAGATGCTGACGAGCCGCGTCGACGCGCCGTCGTGCAAGTGCAGGGCAACGGCGAGCAAGGCGATGCCGAGCGCTGCGAGCACGAGCAGATGCTTCGGGCGAATCGACGGACGCCTCATCCATAGCCACAGCGCGACGGCGACCGGAAGCAGCACATACGCGGTGCGGGTCTGCGAGCCGCCAATCAGATAAAGGCCGGCTAGGGTCCCGGCGATAGACAGTGCTCGCGCAGGCCGCGACTGGTCCGGCCCCATGCCGAACAGGGTGAGCATGGCGAGAAGTAGCGCGTAGACGCCGAACATATCGGTGTCGGCGAAGTAGGTCGCGAAACGCCCACCCCAAACCTCCATCGGGGCCGTATCGAGCGTTACCTGTGCGACGAGGATCAGCAGCGAAACGGGCGCGGCGACACTGATCAGCCGTACGAAGTCGATCCGCTTGTAGCGGAAGTAGAACAACACGCCGGTGGAAAGCAGCAGGCGCGATGGTGCGTCGTATTCCTTCGCGATCCAGTCACCGCGCAGCGCTTGCCCAATGACGAGCGACACGATCGGCAGCGCAAGCGCGACGGACATCCACAGCAGCGCCGGATCCGGGCCGCGCTCGCGCGCGTCGCGCGAGATCTTGCCCGCTGCCACGAGAGCCGGCACCAGCAGCAGGAAAAGGCACGTGTTCGTCGCGCCGCGCAGCGACAGCAGGCCAACGATGCTCACTGCCGCGACTGTGAGTACGTAAACGTCGAGCCAAGGGGCGCCGGGACGTCCGACGTAGCGTTCAATGCACTGTTTCATCATGATGGTTCAACCGGAGCAACTTGCGTCTCTCGGGATTCGGAGGCATGTGCAGGGCGGTGGGTTGCTTCCCCTTCATGCACGGAAGGTTCGATGAGCCAGGCCGAGTACTTATCGCGAGCATCAGCGATCTGGGGCGGGAACTGTGGCACCTCGATAGCCTGCGGCGCGTACCGCAGTGGCCGGTCGAGCACGTCACGTCCAGAACGGATCCGGCTTTCGATGAAGCCGACGTCGTGAAACTCGGGCTTCACGAACTTCTGGTCGGCGATGCTCTTCATTTTCAGGATCATCTTCTCGGGGCTCGTCACCCAAGAGAAGTGCCAGCCTGCATCGAAGATGTGCTGTACGCCGAACCGGCGAAACCAAGCGCGCTTCAGCGAGCGTAGCGGTCCGGACGACTTGTACGAGCGAACCGCATTGACGTTGCCGAAGAATTGCTTGAGGTGACGGAAGCTCGTGATCCGCGTGCCGATCCAGTCCGCGTATCCGTTGCCGTCGAGCAGCCGGTTATTCAGGAAGTAAGCGTAGCAATACTGGTGACAGTCGCCGCGCAGGTAGCGGCTAGGATCATAGAGCCGAATACGGTCGGGCCGCGGAAGCTCGTCGAGATCGGACACGAGGATCAGATCGTCGGGTGCCGCGTCATGAAGCCCGTTGATCAGATAGCTACGCTGGTAGTTCTCATTCTTCCAGTAATCCGGTGGACCAGGTGGCAGGTGATCGACCTCGAGATAGCGAATCTTGTCTTTGAAGCGCATGAATCGGCGGATGTCGAAATTCAGCGGCTTCGGGTCCCCCACTTGCGTGTAGCGCGATTCGGCAATGACGAAGTAGTCGACGTGATCCCACAGCAATTCCATCCGCAGTTCCAGCAACATGTCTTCGTTGAAATAACAGAAGCAGTCGTAGACCTTGGGCAGCGTCGTTTTTGTCATTCGGCAAACACTCTAAATAACGGATTCGAGCGCGTCGAATCAAGGCGCACACGCGGATGCCGATGCTGGTCGCAGGCACAGCAGTGCTGGTAAGAGAATCGCGCGGCAGGCGCACATGGACTTCGTGCTCATGCGGGCGCCGAGCGCGGTCATTGCATGGCGCGCGCGTTCTGCGGAGCGCTACTGGCGATTACAGTGGATCTTGGGAAGCTCGCGGGTAAACGGGCTTTGATGGAGCAGATGGTTGGTAATCGAATACTTGTTCTTGTCCATATGGACGCTTCCCCGCTTGTACGGACTTTGATGGTGCAAGGCACTCATTCTTACTACTAGTGTACAACACGCCTTTCTGGAATTCGACGGCGTAGCAAAATTGAGACAGGCTATTCGTTCGGTGACCTGGGAGCGCACCACTGAAAGGCAGCTGCCGGGGAAAGGTGACAACCGTCGGCCGAAGGTCGTCTCTAACCTCGAGTCCCTGCTTGAGGCCGGCTCCATCGCTCTGCAGGAACCCTATCCCAGTGAAAGCGCCTACTCTCGAAAGGAGTGAACATGGCAAAAGGCCCCAGCAAGTTCGGACGGCGCAGGATTGTCCGGGAATTGGCAACCGTCGCGACACGGCGGCGAAACCGGCCTCTGCGAAGCAGGAAGTCAGCTTTGGCATGAACTGGACAACCAGCCGTCGATGCCAATTCCGTCGGCTTCGTCGTTTCCGTACCCGCTCCGGTTCAATCGAAGAGCCAGTAATTCGCCTGAGACGATGAGTGTTATGTCGGCTATCGTTCGAGCCAATTTTCGATCATGAGGCCGCGAATGCGGCTGAACTCTCCCGTTTTGTCAGTCACAAGTATCAGCCCCAGTGCATAGGCCTGAGCGCCAATCAAAAGGTCGTTTGCACCTATCGGTTGGCCGGCAATTTCCAACTCCGCGCGAATATCACCATTCCGTGTCGGTGGGGACTTCCAGCGGTAGCACGGCAATTGTCGCAAGGAGGCTTTCCGCTTTAGCCAGCAACTTCGCGGAACCCTTTTTTGCGCAGCCGTAGCGGAGTTCCGCTGCAACGACGATGCTCGTGCAAATCGCCTTGGGGTCAACCTGCTCGATATGGGTGGCCACTTCTCCGAACGGATTCCGGATCATGTCGCTGAGGATGTTCGTGTCAAGCAGATAGCCGCTCAAAATACGTCCTCCGGCCGAACAGGCGGATCTTCAATATCCTGAAACCGGTCATCAGGTCCGAGAGGCGGCTCCTGTCTCCATGCGGCCAGCAATTCGATTATGTTCGCGGGCGTCTTCACCGGCTCGATGATGAGCTTGTCGCCCTCGCGATGGATCAGAACGCGATCGCCCGGCAACTCGAACTCGACAGGGATGCGCACCGCCTGACTACGATTGTTGCGGAACAGCTCGGCCTCTCTCGGCCGGGTGGATGGTGTTGGAATCGACACGGTGCACGTCCTTTGTATATGCAAGTTGTATATGTGTCAGGGCGGCGACTATCTGCTGGTCGCCAAGGACAATCGACCCAGCCTGGCTCGAGCCGTTGAAAATACTATATGCGAATCGGCAAAGCCCACCATTGGGCGTACACGAATCCATCGATCTTCGAGACGCTCGACAAGAGCAGCACGCGGCATAGCGAATGATGAGTCACGCACGTACCCGGCGCTTTTCCGGATCGTAGAAGATTGGCGCCACGACCTCGGCATCAATGCGTTTCTGATGACCATCGATCTTGCCGATCTGCACCCGTGTACCCGGTTCGGCGTGGGCGATATCGATCCGGCACAGCGCAATGTTCTTGCCGAGTATCGGAGAACGCACGCTACTGGTGACTACGCCGATCTGCGCGCGATCGTTGTGCACGCAATCGCCGTGATGTGCCGGTTCGTTGCCGCTCAACTCCAGTCCAACCAGCGCGT
The DNA here is from genome assembly GCA_964414365.1 of uncultured Burkholderia sp. Lineage (GTDB taxonomy): Bacteria > Pseudomonadota > Gammaproteobacteria > Burkholderiales > Burkholderiaceae > Trinickia. The sequence goes on along the minus strand of CAYPWK010000140.1, from coordinate 2,178 downwards.
GTCGCGGATGCGCGCTGCGGCGTAGCAGTGCATCGCGGCCGATAAAGTCGTCGGTCTTGGTCTTGAGCGGCACTGAGAAGCCGATGCCCGCTTCGAACGGATCGGTTTCGTCGGTGAACTCGTATCCGGCGAAGATCAGGCCCGCTTCAACGCGCAGCATATCGAGTGCGTTCAGTCCGAGCGGGACTATGCCGAGCGGTTGCCCGGTAGACCACAAACGGTCCCAGACGCATTCGGTATCCTGCGGATGACACCATACTTCGTAACCTAGCTCGCCGGTGTAACCCGTGCGTGAGACCATGATCGGGCAACCTTCGTAACCATCGAGTCTGCCGACCAGAAAGCGGAACCACCCGAGGCTTTCGACGGACGGTTGGGTAGGCGGCGACCAGACTATCTGCTTGAGCAGCTCACGGCTCAACGGTCCTTGAACGGACAGATTGTGGATCTGGTCCGATGCCGACTTGACCCACACTTTCATGCCGAGCGCGGCAGCCTGTTTGCGCAGCCACACTCCAGCGTAGTCTTCACCGCAAATCCACCGGAAATTGTCGGCCCCGAGGCGCAGTAACGTGCCGTCGTCGAGCATACCGCCGTGCGGATAGCACATCGCCGAATAAACGACCTGGCCGACGGCGAGCCGCCGCACGTCGCGCGTGAGGCAGTATTGCAGCAAGGCCTCAGCGTCCGGACCTATGACCTCGAACTTGCGAAGGGCCGAAAGGTCCATCATGGCCACGCGCTCTCTGCATCCGAAGTACTCTTCGATCGTGCCGAAGCCGTCGAATTGCGTAGGTAACCACCAGCCGCGGTAATCGGTGAAATGGCGGGTGAGTGCCGACGTCCTTGAGTGAAAGCCGGAATTGCGGGTCAGTACCGGCTCGGCATCGGGGGTGGTTCGGGTAGCCATGGCAACAGAGAAACGCTCCTTGTTCGAGTAGACGCGAATCTGGATATCGGTCGGATTCCAGCCATTCGCGGGATCGATATCGTCAGGACAGGAAGAGCTGACGCAGACGAGGTCGGTCAGCGCACGCATCAACACGTAGTCACCGGGACGCGACCACGGTTCATCGAGTGTCATCTGCTGATGCGCGTTAATAGCGGTATTGAAGAAGAAATTGATCGCGGGCCAGCCCGGGCGAGGCGCTACATTGAAGTCGGCGAGGGCGCGGCTCATGTTGTCGCTGCAGTTGCTGTGGCCGAAATAGCCCTGGCTTTCGTAGTAGCGGCCAGTGCACGCCAATGCAAATGAATCATGACGGCCTACCGTGTCGCGTACGACTTCGAGCATCGGCTGCATCTGTCGATTGAAGAACTTCGAGAACAGGCCGGGACCGGGATACGCCTTGCCATTTAGCGTTCTCGTCACGGTCTGGTCGAGATCGAGTTCCTCGTTTCTGTCCAATGCGGCGAGGTCGAACGCGATGAAATCGGAGCACTGACGTCCCGCGACGTCCAGCACCTGAATGTATTCTCCCGCCCGCACCGTGTATGCGGTGGCCGCGCCGGGTTTGATTGTGAAGAAGTTCAATGGATCGGCGAGTGGCGCGAACAGCTGCGGTGCGGCGAGTAAAGTGGGATTGGCGCGGTCGATCGTGAGTCGCAAGCCGGTAGGCGGGTTCTGCGAATCGATGATCATCGCGCCTCCAGGCGCAGCAACGATGACCAGCAGCGGCTCCGATGCGATGAGCTTTCGCGTAAAGCCCGCTGGCGTGTCGCCGGTCCAGAGGGTTGCCGCCGGCTGCAATGCGCGGAGATCGACGCCACGTTTCACCAGCCCGGCCAGCACTTGTAACGCGTGCGGATCGCGGCCATACAGGAGGCTCGAGATGGATGACGCGCCGGCAGACGGTTGCAAATCCAGCGCGGCCAGCGCGCCGTTGCCCTGCGCATCGAAAGCCATTAGTTCGCAAGGCTGCTTTCCTTCGATATCCGCGATGTGCAGTTCATCGCCGGGAGTGAGCGCGACCACCGTCAGCCCACCGCCGGCAACGCGATATCGCTCTCGATCGACCGCGCGCGCGAAGAGCGATGGCTCGTGCGGCCGCGAGCTTATAGGTCTGCGTATCAGCATGATGTCCTGGCGCGGTGGTTAGCTGGCAGTTTTCAGCGGCAGCACGGGGTCGCCGAGATACGCCTCCATCGAGTCATCAAGCGCCGATAACCACGGCGTAT
>CAYPWK010000139.1:0-12370 GCA_964414365.1 uncultured Burkholderia sp. | reverse complement strand
AAACAGCGCCTGACTATCTCGAGCGCCGCTCGGAGTTTCGCGCTCGACATCTGGCTCACGCCTGGCTCGCGGCCGACCGCGGTGAACTGCTGCTAGCCGGAGCACTCGCCGAACCCGTCGACGGCGCGATCCTGCTCTTTCAATGCGACGACCCGTCGATCATCGAGGAATTCGCCCGCAACGATCCGTACGTTCATGCGGGTATCGTTACAGGTTGGAAGATCAGGCCGTGGGCCACCGTCGTCGGCGAGCACGCGGCCACGCCGATCAGACAGACGACCGGAGCGATGGAGGGCCAGGCGTAGTAATCGGCCCGCGCGGTGCAAGGCGCGAGAGCAGCGCCGCGTGAGCGGGGTAGCGGGCAATGAGCGCCGACGTGTCGGCGAGCTCGAATGCGGAGAATTCGAAGCCCGGCGCGACGGTGCAGCCCACGAGCGAAAACCGTTCGTCCGCTGTCGAAGCGGCGGCGCATTCGGCCGCGAACCAACAGCGAGCAGGCACGACCGCCTGAAACTGTGCGTCCGCATGTTCGAGCGCGTTGCCAAGCCGACAGGTCGACAATCGACCCGTATCGTCGAGCATATGAATATAGAGCGGTCCGCCCGCGTAGAAGTGCCAGACCTCGTCCGCGTCGATACGGTGCCAGGCCGAATAGGCCCCGCCGCAAAGCATGTAATAGATGGCCGTCGATGCCGCACGCGAAGCATCGCTCGCGAATGCACCGTCAGGCGCGAGACGCGCGACGCGGGCCGCATCGCGATGCGTCTCGCGGTAGTAACCGCCTTCCGGATGCGGGATCAAGCCCAGACGTTGGACGAGTTCATTGGCTGCGGGCATATGCGGTATCCTCGAGTCGACTTCCAAACATTCGAAGTCTAACGAAGCTCTAGGACAACGGTTCGTGACGCACCTCGTTTTTTTCTGCGGCCATGCGGGCACCGGCAAGACGACGATCGCAAAACGCCTGATTCGCCCGCTCATGAGCGCGACAGGCCAAGCCTTTTGTCTCCTTGACAAGGACACCCTCTACGGTCGCTACAGTTCTGCAGCCATGGGCGCGTTGACGGGCGACCCGAACGATCGCGACAGCCCCCTTTATCTGCAGCATTTGCGCGAGCCCGAGTATCGCGGCCTCATCGATACAGCCCGCGAGAACCTCGAGCTCGGCGTGAGCGCCGTCGTCGTCGGCCCGCTCTCTCGCGAAGTCCGTGACCGCAGGCTCTTCGACAGAGCATGGCTCGGCGTGGCCGACGACGTCACGATCCGCATCGTCTGGGTGTACACGTCCGAAGCGACGGCGCACGCTCGCATCCTCGCGCGCCATAATTCAAACGATGCTTACAAGCTCGCGCATTGGGACGAATACCGGCAGCGACGCTTCGTACCGACCGATGCGGCGCGCGAGGGGCTGCTGATGTTCGACAACACAGCGCCGACCACGGCCGACTTCGAAGCCTTGCTGCAATCGCTTCTCAACGGCGGTGCTTGAGCGCGGCGGCGCCGCGCTCGTCTTCAAACCAACGTCGTCGCCGTCGCTTTGGCTTCGAGCGCAAGACCTTCATAAAGCTGGCCGAATCGATTCGAGAGGAACTCGCGCAGCGATACCTGCTCCTGCCGCACAAAGCCGCTTTGCGGCAATCTGCCTTCACGAAAGAGATCGAGCACGGCACATAGGGCCCCCGCCGTCGTAATTTGGATGGCGCTCATCGGCATGCCGCAAACGCGCTTCGCGAACACCTTGCGCGTGAAGACGTCCTGCACGAGCAGACCGTCGCGCATCCCGGTGACAGTCACGAAGATCAGCACCACGTCCTGCGTCGTGGACGGCACGGCCCGCCGCAGCATCGACTTCAGCGTGTCGCGGTCGCTCGCGAGCCGCAGATCCGCCAGCAGAAACTGCATCAGGTCACGGTGGCCAGGATAGCGAACCGACTTGTAGTCGAGCGACTCCACGCGCCCCGCCAAGGTTTCACATAGCGTCCCAAGGCCGCCCGACGTATTGAACGCTTCGTATTCGACGCCGTCGAGCGAGAAGTGCTCGAGCCCTTCGAGCGGCTGAACCCAAAGCCGCTGCGAATCGCGGATGGCTTCGCAAGGCTGACAGTACTCGTTGATGAGCCCGTCCACGCTCCATGTGAGGTTGTACTTCAATGCATTCGTCGGAAACGCGGGCAGCGCGCCGACGCGCATTTTGACTTCGCGGACCTGCGAAAAACGGTTGGCGAGCTCATGAGCGGCGATGCCGATGAACCCCGGTGCGAGACCGCATTGCGGCATGAATGCGCGTGAGGCGCCCTCGGCAAGGCTGCGAATGGCCTGCGTCGCTCGCACGTCCTCGGTCAGGTCGAAATAGTGCACGCCCGCTGCCTTGGCCGCCGCCGCGACGTTGACGGCGAGGTAGTACGGCAAGGCGTTGACAAGCGCATCGAAGCCTTTCAATGCGGCCCTCATCGAGCTTGCGTCGGCCGAATCGACGCGTTCGGCCACGATGCCCTCACTCTCAAGCTTATCCAGGGCTTGCGCGTCGCGATCGATCGCAACGACCTCGTAGTCCCCGGTCTCGCGCAGCATATGGGCAATGGTATGGCCGATAAGCCCGGCTCCTGCGACGGCTACTTTCATCCCTTCTCCTTTTTGGTGTTGTCTGTCCGAGTCGGCCCTCGCGCCCTCTCGTCGCTCACGGAAGTGAACGGCGGAAAGGTTTAAGCGGGAGCCGACGTTCGATACAGTCTAGGGAGACGTGAAAACAGAAAACAGACGAAAATCGACGTTAACAACAGCACCATCCGACAAAACGACGAATCGCGCCGTCATTTTGTCTAACGGACGTCTGTATCATCCGCCGATCGTGCCGCGATCGACCTTACGCGCTAGGATGATCGAGGTGGTAGTTCGCTCGACGCCGTCGAGTGCGCCGATCTGATCGAGCAATTCGTTGAGCCGCTCCGGCGAATCGGCGCGCAGCCAGGCGACATAGTCGAACTCGCCGCTCACCGCGCAAAGAAGCTGTACCTCGGGCATCTTGCCGAGCCTTTTTTGCACGTCGGGGCCGTATTTGGGAGCGAGGATAATGCCGACGTAAGCGTTGATGCTTGCGTCGAGGACATCCTGGCCCAGCCGCACACCGTAGCCGGCGATCACCTGGTTCCGCTCGAGCCGCTCGATTCGCGCGAGCACCGTCGTGCGCGCCACGCCGAGCCGGCGCGCGAGATTGGCCACGCTTTCGCGAGCATTGGCCTGCAGCAACGCGATCAGGTTGCGATCGAGTTCGTCCAGTTGATCGAGGCGCGGCGGTCTCATGGGCGGCAAAGAGTGCGTTGGATCGAAAAAAAAGCAGGTCGCCGCAAATCGCGGCCGTCATTGCCGCCCGCGGTGCTCTGACGCGACCGGCCCTTACTTCGAGGTTTCATTTGTAAGCGCATATCTCAATGCTAACGGGTCGTCATGCATTGGTGGTACAAATCATCCCGGCACGCCTCGCGCGCGTTTCGGCGCCGGAAGCGAACTGATGGAGCCGGCGCCTTTCGCGGGGTTTTCTTGCACACGACAGGAGTTCGTTGAAGATGAAAAAAACACTCATCATTTTGGCATGCGCATTTGCGGCAAACGGGGTCTTCGCGCAGGCTTCGGCTCCCGCCGCCGCGGCGTCGTCGACGGCCTCTCCTGCGGCGAAGCACGAGGCACGCATCGAAGATCGGATCAAGTATCTGCACCAGCAGTTGAAGATCACGTCCGCGCAGGAGGATCAATGGAAAGCGTTCGCCGACGCCATGCGCGATGACGGCGAAAACATGGGCCAGCTCTACGAACACCGTGTGAAGAACGCGTCGACGCAATCCGCGATCGACAATATGCAGGACTACGCGAACCTCACGCAGGCCCACGCCGACGGTGTCAAGAAGATCCTCGCCGCCTTCGAGCCGCTCTATAGCAGCTTCTCGCCTGAGCAAAAGAAGCTCGCCGACGATACATTCCGCCAGCGGATGGGCGGACGCGAGCACCGTGAGGCACGTTCGAAGTCGCAGAAATGATCGAGTTGAAAAACGTAGATTTGCGCGACGATAGCGCAGCCGCCTACTACATCAAGGACGAGACGGTCGCGGTCGAGTTCGCCGCCAATGATGGCGAGCTCATGAGCCTCGAAGGTCCGAACCGCTATGCACCCGGCGATGCACTCGTCACCGGCACGGGCGGCGCCAAGTGGGTCGTCGCGCGCGAGCGCTTCGATGCTAAGTATCAGCCAGCCGTCACGAGCCTGCCGCATGGTGAAGCCGGCCCTTATCGCAATCGGCCCGTCCCCGTTTTGGCCAAGCGCATGAGCGCGCCGTTTTCCATCGCTCGATCGGCAATGGGCGACATACTGCGCGGCGAGGCCGGCGACTGGCTCATGCAGTATGCGCCAGGCGACTACGGAGTCGTCCAGGCGCAGCGATTCCAGGCCGTGTACCGGCCCACCGACTAGTCGCTTGACCGATCGCCTATCTCGGGCGAGCGCAGCGGAGCCATTTGAATTGGATCCAATGCGCCGGTCGCCGCGCTGGCGCGGCCCCCCGGCTCACGCAAATTCGTCAGCGAGGTCAACCTCCACCTCGCGCGGTATGCTCTCGCCGTTCGCATATTGCTCTTCGAGCGAACCGAGCGCGGCCTCCACGTATGCTCGCAGCACGGCGAAGCTGCGAGCGTGCATCTGCGGCGGCTGGGCCTGATAGCGGGCGAACGCGGGCCGCGCGAAACGGACGGTCAGCGTCATGCGCCGCGCGGTGGGGCCGAAGCGCATCGCCACCCACTGCACTGCCAGCTGCGGCGACCCGTCCTCGGCCGCACGCTGCGCAAAAAGCGTCTGCTCCGGAAAAAGATCGCTGATGACGCGTGCGAGCGCTTCGAGCTCCGCGTCGGCGCATTCATATCGGTACGGCTCCATCGTCGCCTTATGTTTCGCCTTCTTCTCTTGTCCTTCCCCGGTCGCCGCAATCTGCCGCTCACGCGCGGCCGCGGAGGCGGGAAATGCCTCGCGGCGCTAACGACCTGCTGCCCTCAGCCAGCCCGCGTCGACGCCCGTACGACGAGTTCCCCAGGCAGGAACGCTTCTCGCAGCGGCTGGGTGATGCCTTCGATGCGCTCATGCAGAAATTCGACCGCCCGATAGCCAATGGCATAAGTCGGCTGGCGGATCGTCGTAATGCCGATCAACTCGGCCCACTCCGGATCGTCGATTGCCATCAGCGCAACCCGCGCCTGCCAGTCCACACCATAACGTGCATGCAAATGCAACGCGAGGGACAGCGCGACGGGGCCGTTGGCGGCAAAGCAAGCCATGCGCCGGGCCCCTGCCGCTTGCTTTGCGTCGAGATAGGCGTCGAGGTCCGCATACGTACGCGCGAGCGCATCCGCGTCGGCAAGGTCGAGGACAATCGTCCTGCCTTCGAGTGGCGCGGGCTGCGCCCCGGCCTCGCGAGCATCTTCGAGCGCCTGACGGAATGCAGTCTCGCGCAGGCGCCGCGAGCTCACTTGCTCGAACGGCTGAACGACGAAGACAATCTCTTTAAAGCCACTGTCGATCAGATGCCGCATGCCAAGCTGCACCGCCGCGATATTGTCGAGCCCGACCATGTCTGCCTCGAGGCCGTCGACCTTCCGATCGACGAGCACGGCCGGCGTGCCGCCCTCGCTGAGTGGCCGTAGCGCCTCCTCTTCCACGCCCAGCGCGTTGACGATGACACCCTCGACGCGGTAGGTCGTGAGCAGCTGCAGATAGCGGCGCTCCATGTCTAGCTCGTTCGCCGCATTGCAGACGAGCGGCATAAGCCCGAGCGCATGGCACGCCGCTTCGACGCCGCCCAGCACTTCGACGGTGTAGGGATTCGTCAGGTCCGCCACGAGCATGCCGACGAGCCGGTTGCGGCCGCGCTTCAAGCCGCGCGCCATCTGATTCGGTCGATAGTCGAGCCGCTCGATGGCAGCCTCGATTCGCGCGCGCAAGTCCGACGAGAGCACGTTCGTCTCGCCGTTCAGATAGCGCGAAACACTCGTCTTCCCGGTACCTGCCTCGCGCGCGACGTCACTGATGGTGGCGCGACGCGGCGCGCCCGGTTGTCCGAAATTCATGACCATGCCCCCCGTCTGGCGACGTCTCCATGTTTTCTGCGTGCCTGCGGAAATGCCTGAGCCATCGGGGATCTCCTCGTGGGAAAAGTCGAAAGTGAGCCCAAGACAAGCAGGAGCAATAGAAAAGCGCGCCTTGGCGCGCTTCCCGACTTGTACAGTGGCGGCATGATAGCGCAGCGTCGCTCGCCGCACCACTCGGGCCAGGCTTCCAGCACCCGGCTGAACTGATAGGTGCCTGCGAATTTCGAGTGTTTCCTCCACATCCCCGCATGCAACGCATGCCGACCGCGCTCTCGACGATCGGCGCCGTGCACATCGGCGCGGACAGTCGCACGTGCGCTCAGGACATCAGGACTTCCGGATTCGCCACGTTACGCGAACGCCGGCCCGCCAATGCGTGGACAAGGTTCTCGGCCGCGCAGCGCGCCATCGCATGACGGGTTTCGTGCGTGGCCGAGCCGATGTGCGGCAGCGCCACCACATTCTTCATGCCCAGCAACGGTGAATCGGCGGGAAGCGGCTCCTCTTCGAAAACGTCGAGGCCGGCACCGGCGATCGTGCCGTCCGAAAGCGCCGCAATTAGCGCCGGCTCGTCGACGATCGCCCCGCGCGACGCGTTGATCAGGATCGCGCTTTTCTTCATCGAACGCAGCTCGCGGGCGCCGATGAGATGACGCGTCTCGTCGGTCAGCGGCACTTGCAGACAGACGAAGTCCGAATCGGCGAGCAAGCGCGTGAGCTCGACACGGCGCGCACCGTAGGCTCGCTCGGCGGCCTCGTTCGGACTGCGGTTCGTGTAGAGCACGCGCATGTTGAAGCCAAGCGCGGCCCGGCGCGCGAGTGCGCCGCCGATGCGGCCGAGCCCCACGATCCCGAGCGTCTTGCCTTGCACCTCGACGCCGTATTGCGCCTCGCCGATGCTGCCGTTCCAATGCCCGGCCTTGACCCACTCGGCCAGCTCGACGATGCGCCGCGCCGTCGCGAGTACCAGCGCGAACGCTGTATCGGCCGTCGATTCCGTCAACACGTCGGGCGTGTGCATCAGCACGATGCCGCGCGTCGTCAACTGCGGCACGTTGAAGTGGTCGATGCCGACCGAGATCGTCGACAATACGCGCAAGCGCTTAGTGCGCTCGAGCATCGAAGGCGATATCTTCACGCTCGCGCCGATTGCGCCGTCGGCCTCCACGAGCGCTTCGGCGAGCGCGGCAACAAAGGTCTCGCGTGAATCGAAGTGCTCAGGATAGACGAGCTCGACTTGGACGTGCTCACGCAGATAAGCGAGCACGTCGGCGGGCAACGGTTTATAGACGACGATTCGGGGTTGCATGGGTTCACTTTCCAGGTACGTGAGCATGCGCGGCGAGTGCGCGCGGCCGGTCCGGCTGCGCCTTCACCGCAAGCGTCAACACCACGGACGCAACGAGCGCAGCGCTCATGAACGCATAGGAGGCTGCAGGCGAGCCCGTTGCACCATTGAGGTAACCCACCGCATAAGAGCCGACGAACGATCCGAGCGCGCCCATGCTATTGATGAGCGCCATCGCGCCGCCCGCGACGTTCTTCGGCAGCAGTTCCGGCACAATTGCAAAGAACGGTCCGTATGGCGCATACATCGCGGCACCCGCCACGACGAGCAGCGCGTAGGATAGCCAGAAATGCGTCGTGCCGAGCATGAACGACGCAGCAAACGCCACCGCACCGATGAGCAGGAACGGCCAGACGAAGGCCTTGCGTGCGTGAAGCTTGTCTGACGCCCACGATGCGGCGAGCATCGCGATCGTTGCGCAGAGATAGGGCAGCGCGGAGAGCCACCCTGTCGCAACCATGCCGAGCGAAGAGCCGTGCTTGAGGATGGACGGCAGCCAGAGAACGAAGCCATAGACGCCAATGCTCCAGCAGAAGTACTGCGCACAGAGCTTAATGACTGCGGGCGAACGAAACGCTTCGGCGTAGTTGCGCACAGGCTTGATGGTGGCCTGCTCGGCCGCGAGCGCCGCTTCGAGGTCGCGCTTTTCGTCAGCGGCGAGCCAGTTCGCATCGTGCGGTTTGTCCTTGACGAGGCTCCACCAGCAGAAGGCCCACACGACGGCCGGCAACCCTTCGGCGATGAACATCTCGCGCCATCCGAATGCGTGCACGAGGTAGCCCGAGACGACCGACATCCAGAGCACGGTCACGGGATTGCCGAGTATTAGGAACGTATTGGCGCGCGAACGCTCGGCCTTCGTGAACCAATTGCTGAGCAGGATCAACATCGACGGGAAGACCGCCGCCTCGACGACGCCGAGCAGGAAACGGATCGCGATGAGCGAAGGCATATTGGAGACGACGCCCGTCAGCGCCGCGCACGCGCCCCATAGCAGAAGACTGACAAAAACCAGCTTGCGCACACTGCGGCGCTCCGCATACACGGCGCCAGGAATCTGAAAGAAGAAGTAGCCGAGAAAGAACAAGGCCCCGATCAGTGAAGACAGCCCGGCGCTGATCCCGAGGTCTTGGCTAATGCCGGCGGCTGAGGCGAACCCGAAGTTCGCGCGGTCGAGGTAAGCGAGGCTGTACGTGATGAAGACGATCGGCATGATCGCCCACCAGCGGCGCGGCGCAAGTGTTGCAGTCGCCGGCGAAGCGTTCGGCAGGGAAGCGTCGGGGTGATGCGAATGCGCTCGAGATTGGGGATGGTTCATGCCTGTCTCCTGTTTGAGAACGGCGCGCCGTGCTCGCCTTATCGGGCACCCCGCCGTTCTCGTCGTTTAGCAGCCGTTCTTGGCGGCCGCCGGAATGGGGTACTTCGTGCAGTCTCGTGAATGGGCCGCCTTCAGCCTCAGGCGGGCGTTGCTGTCTGCTCGATGCGGTCCAGCTCGGTACGCGTCGGAAACCCCTCGGAGTCGCCAATGACCTGGATCGCCAGCGCGCCGATGCGATTGCCGCGGACAACGGCGTCGGCAAGATCGCGTCCCTCCAGTAGCGCGCTGATCACACCGACAGCAAACCCGTCGCCCGCACCAACCGTATCGACGACCTGCGCCACCGGCTGGGCCGCCACATAGCCGGAACGCTCATTCGTGCTGAAGTAGGCGCCCCGTGCGCCGAGCTTGACGACGACGCCGCGCGCGCCGGCATCGAGATAAAAGCGGGCGACGTCCTCCGGCGTGTCGAACCCCGTCAGAATGACGCCCTCGCTAAGGCCCGGCAGGACCCAGTCGGCTAGTGAAGCGAGACGGTTCAGCGATGCCACCATCGCCTCGCGCGACGGCCACAGCATAGGCCTCAGATTCGGATCGAACGAGATCGTCTTGCCTGCATCGCGCATTTCGCGCGCCAGGTGAAACGCAAGCTCGTGAGACGAAGCCGATATGGCCGGCGCCACGCCCGTCAGGTGCAGGTGGCGCGCGGCGAGCGCGTACTCGGCCGAGTAGTCGTCGACCGACAGATGGCTCGCGGCGGACCCTTTGCGAAAATATTCGATGCTCGGGTCTTGCCCGCCGACTTCTTTGGACTTCAACTGGAAACCCGTCGGATAGCGCTTGTCGACGGTTACGCACTGTGCGTCGATACGTTCCTTCGCGAGCGTGTCCAACACGTAGCGGCCGAACGAGTCGTCCCCTACTCGGCTCATCCAGCCAACCCTGAAGCCGAGCCGTGCCAGCCCGATCGCAACGTTCAAGTCCGCGCCGGCGATGCGTTTCGCAAAACGGCTCACCTGAGCGAGCGGCCCCTGATCCTCGGCGACGAAAAGCGCCATCGCTTCACCGTAGGTCAGAACGTCGAGTCCGGAAGTTTGAGGCTCCTTGATCGGTTTGTTTTTCATCATGTCACGCAGCGGTAAGCCAGGCGACGCGTCGTTTAGCGTCGTCGGCGACGTTGCTCTGCTCGAGCGGAAATTCGATGCCGCGCGGCACGTCGCGCGGCAGCGCGGCAAAGACCGCGGCGATGAACGGATCGTCCGCGGCGGGCGCCGTGGCAAAACGGCGCGCGCCGCTGCCGGCCACAGCCTTGCAATGGATGTACTCGACATGCGGCGCGAGAACACGAGCGGCCGCGAGCGGCAACTCGCCTGTCCAATGCCAGTTGCCGATATCGAACGTGAGCCCGACCGCCCGCCCCGCCCCTTCGCGTTCGAGTGCCGCAAAAAACGCGACGAAGCGCGCGATCGCGCCGTCAGCGGCACGCTGCCCGTTCTCGACAACGACACGAGCGCGGCCGCCCGCCGTCGCTCGGGCAATGCTCTGCGCATCGGCACGGGTTGCGAACGCGCCGAGCTGCAGCTTCACGAAGCGAGCTCCGAGCGCGTCGGCCTCGGCCTGAGCCGATGCGAGCGCAGCGGCGTCGAGTATGCCGTGTTCGTCGTAAAGCGGCGCAGGCGTCGAGTAAACGGACCAAAGTCCGAGTTCGTCGATTTCAGCGCCAAGCTGCGCGAGCGCGCTCGGCGATGCATCACTTTCTTGGGCAAGCAACTCGCGGCGTACTTCGAACCCGGCCGCGCCGGCATCGGCTGCGACCTTCAACCACCTGCGATGCCCCTCGCGACGAACGACCTCCATGCCGAACGCGCTAGCGACTATGACAATGTCGACCATGTAAAAAGCTCTTTTTGCCGATTTCGGCGACTCGATTCGTTTCTGGCCTGGAACCGGTTCCAAATCCGTCTCTAAAAAACGAGCGGTCGCCCGCTCGGTCACGACAATGATGCCTTCAGCGCGCTGTCGCTGGCCATAGTGGAAAGCCCTAGCCTAAGCCCGCCCGCCCCTCGAAGCCGGCATGGGCTTTTCGGCGAGGCAAAGTTCGAGAAACGACGCGGCCGCATGCGACGGCGCCCCTTCGTGGGGGACCAGGATCGACAAGTGCCGAGTGAGCGGTTGCGGCGCGAGCGACAGCCGCAGCAGCGCGTCGTCCTCGTGCCGCATCGCCATCGCGGAGACGAATCCGACGCCCATGCCGGCACGCACGGCCTCCTTGACGCCTTCGACACCCGCCACGGCAAGCGCGACGTTCGGCGCGACGCCAGCCGCGTCGAACGCCTGCTGCACAACCTGCCGCACGCCGGAGCCCTCCTCGCGCAAGACTAACGGATAGGCGCTGACCTGCTCGATCGTGACCGTTCCGCCGTCGCGCGCGACATGAGCCGCGAGGGGGTGGCCGCTGCGAACGATCGCAACGATTTCGTCTTCATGCCACGCATGCACACCCGTGCCATGCGGCAAATCCGCACCGACGGGCCCCTCGATCATTGCGACATCGAGTCTGTCGAGGGCGCCGACGATTTCAGTGGTGTTGCCGCTGAACGTCTCGATTGAAACGCTCGGAAAACGCTGATGAAACGCCGCGATAAGGTACGGCAGCAGGTAGCTCGCGGGCGTCGTGCTCGCGCCGACTCTCAGCGTGCCATGCGCGAAACCCCGCAGCGAGTCTCGGTACGCAAGCGCTTGCCTGTGTGTCTCGCGCAGACGCAGTGCGTACTCGGCGAGTTGCCGCCCGCTCGGCGTCAGCCGTATGCCGCGGCCATCGCGCCGATAAAGCGGCTCGCCGAATTCGTCTTGGAGCAGCCGCAACTGGCCGGACACGGCGGGTTGGGACAAATGTAGCGCCATCGCCGCCTTACTGATGTTCAGGTGCTCGGCTACCGCGGCGAAGGTTATAAGCTGATCGGCTGTCATGGTCATAGAACTATCGGCTTTACCGATATTCTACGTCGCAAATGATGATTTTTCATAAGGACTGGCCGGAATTAGCATAAGAGAACCCATAAACGACTACTCGTTCGCTTCGAGACACCTCATGTCCACCCCATCGACACACCCGGCAACGCACGCGCAAAGCGGCGGCACATTTGCGCATGGCCGCCTCAACGGTATCCTCTTCGTCGGCCTTTTCGCGGCCGCCGTCACTCGGCTAGCGTCGATACCGGCGATCGCCGGGCTGGGCGTGAGCCCGCTCATCGTCGGCATCGTCGCCGGCGCGCTCTATGGCAACACGCTGCGCGGCGGGCTGCCCGCGCATTGGGCTGCCGGCGTCAATTTCTCGGCGCGGCAGCTGCTGCGGATCGCGGTCGCGTTCTTCGGCTTGCGTGTGAGCTTGCAGGAAATCGCGCAAGTCGGCCTGCCCGGGCTGACGGTCTCCGTACTCGTCGTTGCAAGCACGTTGGCGATCGGCGTCTGCGTCGGCACAAAGCTCTTCAAGCTCGACCGGGATACGGCTATCCTCACGGCTGCCGGCAGTGCGATTTGCGGGGCGGCCGCCGTGCTCGCATTCGAATCGACGCTGA
>CAYPWK010000138.1:0-12500 GCA_964414365.1 uncultured Burkholderia sp. | reverse complement strand
CCCTATGTCACCGACGAAGCGCGCGACGTCGTCGGCATCGGCGCGATCGAGGTCTTGCCGCGCAGGATCCTCGTCGTTCAGGACACGAACGTCGATTTGCCGCTCGACGAGACGCCGGGCGTGCGCAATCTCGCGACGCCGCTCAACTATCTCGGCTACGACATCGAGTACGCCAATGCGAATGGGCCATTGCCGAAGGGCGTGACGCCCGATCGCTATGCCGGGGTCGTCGCCTGGCTCGAGGGCGACGGCCTGCGCGACAGCGACGTATGGCGTCGCTGGGTCGACGCGCGCGTCGCGGCGCATGTGCCCGTCGCGTTCATCGGCCAGTTCGGATTCGATGCGGGTGCCGACGAGGGCCCTGCGTTCGACCTGCAGGCAGCCGCCGGTCCAATCGGCGGCCCCGTCGACGTCGTCTCGCGTGATCCGATGATGGGCTTCGAAATCGATCCGAAGCTGGATCCGCGCGACCTCTCCGGCGTGCGCGTCGGCAGCACAAGCCGCTCGCTGCTGCGCGTGCATGCGGGCGGCGCGACGCTCGACCAGGCAGCGATCACGCCGTGGGGCGGTTTTGCGCTGAACCCTTATACGGTCGTATCGCTGAACGGCATCGGGCAAGAGCGCTGGGCGATTCAGCCAATCTCATTTCTCTCGGCGGCTTTGCGTCTCGCGCCGATGCCGTCGCCGAGCCTGACCACAGAGAACGGCCGCCGGCTCTTCATGACGCACGTCGACGGCGACGGCTTCGCTTCGCGCGCCGAATTCCCCGGTGCGGACTATTCGGGCGAGGCGCTCTACCGGCAGATCTTCACGCGCTATCGCGTGCCGATGACGCTTTCGGTCATCGAAGGCGAGGTCGGGCCGAGCGGTCTTTATCCGAAGCTTTCGCCGCGGCTCGAGCAGATTGCGCGTCAAATGTTCGCGCTGCCTTACGTCGAGATCGGGACGCACACGTACTCGCATCCGTTCGAGTGGGAGCGGGTCGACGCGAAGACGGGGCAACGCGTCGATCGGGGCGGCGGCGATACGGCGTTTTCCCTCGACATTCCGAATTACAAGTTCGACATCGATCGCGAGATTCGCGGCTCGATCGATTACATCGATTCGCGTCTTGCGCCGCCGGGTAAGCGGACCGTCGCGTTGCAGTGGCCCGGTAACTGCGAGCCGCCCGCGATCGTCGTGCGCAAAGTCTATGAGGCCGGCGTCGGCAACATCAACGGCGGCGATACGGTCATCACGAAGAGCGCGAGCAGTTGGACGAACATTGCGCCGATCGGCGTCGATAAGGGGCCCGGTGCCTATCAGGTCTACGCGCCGAATCAGGACGAAAACGTCTATACGAACGATTGGCAAGGCCCGTTCTACGGTTTCACGCGCGTGCTCGAGACCTATGACATGACCGACCGTCCGCTGCGCTTTAAGCCAATCGACCTTTACTACCATATGTACAGCGGCACGAAGCTGGCTTCGCTGCGCGCGCTCGACCGAATTTTTTCGGCCGTGCTCGCGCAACCCGTGCTGCCCGTGCAAGTGACCGATTACATCGAGAAGGTGCACGACTGGCGCTCGTTTGCCGTGGCCCGCGAGGTCGGAGACGGTGCCCGCGCGTGGGTCGTGCGCGGCAACGGCGCGGTGCGCGAGCTTCATTGGCCAGAAGCGGGCGCGCCCGACCTCATCGCATCGAGCGGCGTGACGGGCTACGCAGCGGGTCCTGACGGTACCTATATCCATATTACGGACGGCGCGGCCGTCGTGTCGTTCGGCGCGCGAACCCAAGAGCCGGCCCACGGCGCGCCGCCGTACATCGCGCAGGCGAACGGCTTTGTTCGGGAATTCAGGCGAGGGGCCGACGGCATGTCGTTCGATTTCGGCGGCTACTATGCGCCGTTCGTCGAGCTCGCCAATGCGCGCGCTTGCCGCGTGAGCGTGCAAGGCAAACCGGTGACGGCGCATGGGGAAGGCACCTTGCTGCGCTTCGAGCTGCCCGCCACGGAGGGAACGAGTGTGGCTTATCGACGTGTGGAGGTCGACTGTGGACGCTAAACCGCGCATCGCCCCCGCCTGGCTCGTCGCGCTGTTGACGCTCGCCGTGCTGGCGGCGCTCTATGCGGTCGCGCCGCGAGGCGGCATGCGCGAGCGCATCGCCTCGATTGGCGCGCCGAGCGGGTTGAGCGTCGCCTATCTCGAAGCGTGGTCGCGCGTGCAGCCTGACAACGAGGAGTTTCTGGCGTTGCTCGCCGCGCAGTACGCGTACCTCGGCATGCCCGACGACATGGAGCGGATCGCCAAGCGCATGGATGCGCTTGGCACGCCCGACATGCATCGTGCGTCGATGACGGCACGCATCTCCATTGCCGCGCGACGCACATTCGCGCTTGCCGAGTCCGACCCGGGCCGCGCAGCGGCACTCGACGATTTGCGCGCGCGCATCGCCGCGGCGGCTGCCTACGAATGGTCCGCGCGCGACCTGCAATGGCTTGCGGAGCAAGCGGCCGCGAGCGGCGTACCGCGTCTCGCTATGAGTTTCTACACGCGCCTGTCGGAGGGCGATCCGCGCGGACGCCAGCAGTGGGATACGAACGTCGCGCGCTATGCGCTGCAAGTGGGCGACTACCGCGCCGCGGCGGCTGCCTGGTTCCGGCAGGAGGACGCGGCCAAGACGCTCGATGAGCGGCGTCGCTGCTTTCTCGCCGGCATTCGCGTGCTCCGGTCGGGCAATTTGATGGACGAGGCGGTGACTGCGGCCGACGCGCATCTAGGCGCGCTTGCCGACGATCCGTCCACGCTCGTCGAGCTCGTGAACCTCGCGCGTGCAGCCAACCGGCCCGATGCCGTCGACCGCTACGCGAAGATGCTAGCGCGCTATGCGCAGCTCCAGCCGCAAGTGGATCCGGCGACTCGTTTCGGGGACGGCGCCGTGTCGGCTCGCGCGGCGTATGCCTATAGGGATGGGCCGTTGCCCATGTATCGATGGGCGGCGGCGCAACGGATCGAGACAGTCGCGGCGTCCGCCAGAGGGACTGACGGCTATCGTGTGATACGCGTAGGCACCGATGCGGCGCGGGCGGCGAGCCTCGACCATGCGTCCGACGCCAATATCGCCGATACGGTCTACCGCGCATTCGTCGAAGCAGGCGATACCGCCAACGCCGAGCGAGTCGCGAAGCGTCAGGTCGAGCGCGACGCGCATTCGACGATCTGGACGCAGCGTCTCGCGCAGGTAGCGCAATGGAACAACGATCCGTCCGTTGCGTTGCAGGCGTGGCTCAGCTACGCGCAGCTCTCGAACGATCCGCAGGCATGGAAACACGTTCTGCGCATGGCGCCGATGCTCGACGACGACAACGCGTACCTGATCGCCGTCGTGCGCGAGGCGCGCGCCGCGCCCGACGATCTGAAAAAAGTCGACAGCGCCACCGCGACCTACGAGCGGCTCGGGCGCCCCGACGATGCACTGGCGTTCCTTCATTCGCTGCCCGCGGGCAAGAACGGCGACGCGCTCGAAACGCGTATCGGGCAGCTCGCCGAGCGAGCCGGTTACGACGATCAGGCGCTTGCGGCGTATCGAAAGGTGCAGGCGCGTCATCCTGGCGACGTGGAGGCGGCTTTGCGCACGGCGAGCGTCCTCTATCGACAGGGGCATCAGCGCGCTTCGTTCGAGGCGCTCGAAGCGGCGCGCGCCGGCGCACGCGATAGCGATGCCGATTACTGGCGCGATTATGGCGAACTCGCGAGGCTGCTCGGTCGCGATGCCGACGCCAATGAAGCCTATCGACATGTGTTGGCCGGCGGCGATCCGACGCCGGAAGAGCTCGGCGAAATGACGTATTTCTACGATCCGTACCCGATCGACGCGGGGCGCGTAGCCGAGTTGCGCTTTCAGCGCGACCACTCGATGCTGGCGCTCCAGAATGCCATCTACTACTACACGTCGGCGCGGGCGATGGACCGTGTCGCGGCGCTCGTCGACAGGCTCACGCCGGCCGACCGGTCGGCCGCGCTCGCCTCGCCGGGTGTCCTGGAAGCGAGGGCGGAGCACTACCGATTGACAGGGCGGCCGCTCGACGCGCTCGCCGATCTGCGCGCGGCTGTCGGGCTCCCGGGCGCCGGCAACGACCTGCGCGCCGCGTACCTGTGGATGCTCGTCGACTACGGTACAGATGCCGAACTGGCCGAGGCCATGCGGCGCTCACAGGACAAGTCCGCACGAAGCGCCGCCATGTGGGGGCCGCTCGCGGCCGCCGCGATGCGCCTCAATCGCCCCATCGTCGCACTCGAGTATCTGCGTCGCGAGGCGGCGTCGTCGTCGCGCGATCCGCTGTGGCTGCTGGCTTACGCCGACGCGCAGGAAATGGCGGGCCACGCGGACCTCGCATGGTCGGTTCGTCGGAAGGTGTGGCTCAGCTTGCGCGACGACGACAGCGTCAAGGCCGCGACGCAGCGCACGGCAGGACGGTCGATCCGTCGCCGCGCGGGCGGCGACGCGGAAACGCTCGACGAGCTGCGCGGTCGGCGTGTCGCGCTATCGGCCGATTTCACGACGGGCGACGCTTCAGCCGCGCTGCTGGCCGATCTGCTTTCGGACAAGACTGCTGCAAGCGACGCGCGCTTTGCGCGCCGCTCGCTGCTCGCCTCCGCGGCCGGATTACCGGGCGCGGAGCCGCAAAGCGGGATCGATGCCGAGCAGAACACGCGCTTGCGCAACGCCGCGGCGAAAGACGTGGCGATCGCATGGGCGGTGTCGCGCGAGGCCAATCCGCTCGCAAAGCGCTGGCTTGCTCAGCAATATGCGGCGCATCTGTTGCGTCCCGCCGACTCGAGGCTGACGATCGCGCTCGCCGAAGACGATCGGCCGACGATGGAGCGTCTCATCGCCAACGAGCGTTCGCGCTTGCCGATCTACGACCGGATCGACGCCATGGTCGCCACCGATCAACCCGCGCGCGCCGAACGACTCGCATTCGCCGGTCTCGACGGGGCGCCCGAGGATGACGGCGTTCACACGCGCCTCGTCGACACGGCGCTCGCATGGCCGCAATCGATCGATGCGTCGGTGACGAATTACGTGGAACACCCGCTCGACTACGTCGAACAGACGTTGGGCGCAAGCCGCAAGATCGCCGAGCATTACATGATCGGCCTCACGGGCGTGCAGCATTTTCAGCGCTCGACCGACGAGGGCCAACTCGTCAACGTGCCTTCGGTGGACCGCTGGATAAACGCTTATGTGCGGCGGCAGACGGCCGACTCGTCCTTCACGATGACGGCGGGCCGCCGCGAAGCGCTCGACAGCTTTTATACGTTCGAGCTTGCGGCCGAGGCCGGAGGCCGCAACGGGCCGATTACGGTCGGGCTGCGCGCAGGCCGCAATCAGGTGGCCGATGAGAGTCAGGCGCTGCAGGTCGGCGGCATGAAAGACCACCTGACGGGCGAATTCACATGGCGGATGACGCAGCGGCTCTCGTTCACCGGCAGCATCCAGGCGGACCGCTTCTACAGCCAGGCGCGCAACTACCTCGGCAGCGGCATGCTCTCGACGGGCGAGCTCATCTATCAGATCCGCACGGAGTATCCCGACTACGCCGTGCGCCTCGTCGGCATCCGCGGCGATTACTCCGCGAGCGGCACGGCCGACGTGCTGATCTCGCGGCTCGTGCCCGCGGCCAATCTGCCGGCGACGGCGGCCGATTTCATACCGGCGACTTACGCGCAGTACGGCCTTTACTTCAGCTTCGGCACTGAGCTGCTGACGCAATACACACACCGCTGGCGACCGTTTCTCGATGTCGGCATCGTGCACGACTCGAACCAGGGGTGGGGACCGGATTTCCAGATCGGGCTCGCCGGCTCGATATTCGGCGGCGACCACGCGGCACTCTATTTCCAGCATCTCGCGGTCTCGCGCCAGGGAGTGCCGGTCACGGAGATTGGCGCGCGCTATAGCTGGTTCTATTGAAATTCAGCATCCAACGCTGTCTTTGAGGAGAGATTCATGAGCAGCATGAGAAAGAAAGTGGGATTACGTTCGATTCCGTGGTTCATCGTGCTCGCCGCGTCGGTGCTGGCGCTCGGCGCATGCAGTTCGATTCGGCGGACGTCCGACGCGCCCGCCCTAACGGCGCGCGACTCGGTGGCGATCGCGCCGATTGCGAACTTCACCGAAACGCCGGCCGCTGGCAGCAGCGCTGCGACGATCGCAGCCGGCGTGCTGCGTGCGGGTGGGCTGTCCGATGTGCAAATGGTTCCGACGAGCTCGCAAGACAATGCGCTCTTCGATACGGCCGGACGCGGCGCCGACGAAGAGAAGCTCGCGTGGGCGCGCGAGCATCACGTCAAATACCTGCTGTCGGGTGCGGTCGAAGAGTGGCGCTATAAGGCCGGCGTCGACGGTGAACCGGTCGCCTGCGTGACGCTCGAGCTCGTCGATTCGGCCTCGGGGCAGGTGGTCTGGAGCGCGACCGGCTCGCGTACGGGCTGGAGCCGCTCGAGCCTATCGAGCGTGGCTTCGTCGCTGATCGGCGGGCTGCTTGCCCCGCTGCGTCCCCGCTCGTGATACGTGAGATGTCTCGAGCCTTGTTGCGATGTCGTGACACCGACCATCGGCGTCACGTCCTGAGGAGCCGATCGTGAATACCGTCGTCACGCCGCCCGCTTCTGAGCCCTCGAAGCTGCGTCACTCGAACCCGTTCGGCAATCTCGGGCGGCTGCGCCGGCTCGTTGCGCCGGCTGTCGCGCGCCCTTATGCGGCCGTCGAGACAATCGCCTTCACGGTTGCCGTGCTCGCGCTTTGCCGGATCTTCGCTCCGAGCGATCCGCTATTGCTGAACACGGGCTTCCCGTGGCTCTGGTTCGCGCCGCTTATCGTCGCCCTGCGTTACGGCACGCTGCTCGGGCTGCTTTCGGGGGCACTGCTCCCTGGCGCGTGGGCTATGGTGCCGCATACGGACGCGGCATGGCCGACGGCCTTTTTCACCGGCGGGATGCTGCTGACGATTGTCGCCGGCCATTTCGGCGATACCTGGGGCCATCGCGCGCTGCGAGCGAGCGCGCTCAACGACTATCTGAACGACCGCCTCGTCGCGCTCACGAATAGCCACTACCTGATTCGGCTTTCGCATGAACGGCTCGAAAAGGATCTGCTCTCGAAGCCGACGACGCTGCGCGACGCGATTACCGAGTTGCGCCGCATCTCGGTGACGCAGGGGCTCGCGACCGAGGCGGCGAGGTCCGAAGGCGAGCGGCCGATGGCGGGCGCCCAGGCATTGCTCGAATTCGTCGCGCAGGCGTGCCAGATCGACGTCGCCGCGCTTCATCGCGTACGCACCCGTGAAGGCGGCGAAATCGATCGCGTCGAGCGCGAGGCGATCGCTCGAGTCGGCGATACGTTCGAGCTCGATTCAGACGACGAGCTCGTCAAGCGCGCCTGCGAGCGGCGCGAGGTTGCGCATCTGATGAATGCGGACGAGCGCGCGACGCAGCTGCTCGTCTGCGCGCCGCTCGTCGCCGCCGACGGCAGCCTGCTCGGCCTGCTTGCCGTGAAGCGGATGCCGTTCCTGTCGTTGAACTTCGATAACCTGCAACTGCTGCTCGTGTTGCTCGGCTACTACGCGGACGGCGTCGAGCACGCGCGGCTCGTGCGTGCGATCCTGCGCGATGTGCCGAATTGCCCGCCGGAGTTCGCGCTCGACGTGGGGCGCCTGACACGGCTCGCGCGCGAATCGGGCGTGGCATCGTCGCTCGTTGCGCTCGTCTTTCCGCACGACGAAGCCGGCGATTCGTTCTTCGAGCACGTGATGCGTCGCCGCCGCTCGCTCGACCTCATGTGGCCGATCAGAACACCGACGCAGTCGGTCATCGTCAAGCTGATGCCCGCGACCGATAGCACCGGCGTGGACGGCTACCTCGCGCGGATCGAGTCGAGCCTCGAGGCGCAGTTCAATCTCGATCTCGAGGGCGCTCGCATCGGCGTTCACACGCTGCACCTCGCCGATGCCGAGCCTGGCCGCGCGCTGCAGCGTTTTCTCAAGCGAAGCGGTCTCGATGTCTGAGCGAAACTCCCTCATGCGTGCGGCACTCGCCGTCGTCGGTCTCGCGGCCG
This sequence comes from uncultured Burkholderia sp., assembly GCA_964414365.1. Lineage (GTDB taxonomy): Bacteria > Pseudomonadota > Gammaproteobacteria > Burkholderiales > Burkholderiaceae > Trinickia. The sequence goes on along the minus strand of CAYPWK010000138.1, from coordinate 4,402 downwards.
TCGTCGTCCTGCAGTTCATGGCTGCCTGTTACGTCGTGCGCGGCGATGCGGCCCGCATCGATCCTCTCTTGCCGGTGTTCGCGATCGCCTGCGTCGGCGGGCTCGCGCAGGCGCTTCTCTTCTATCTGCTGCTACCCCGCGCCTATCGCACGCCGCGCGGATGGACACTCGGCTGGCTGTGGCTTTCGAGCACGTTTGTTCCGCTCTTCGGCGGCATCGTGGTACTCGCGAGCTGCGTCTGGGCCGCATGGTTCCCTGCCCGCGATAGGAGGAGGGGGTACGGCGACGTACCGCCGCCGCAGTTCGTCTCCTACCTGATGTCGCGTGTTTCGCATGGCGGTGGAGCCCGGCTGCAGGCGCGGCTCACGAACATGCGAGTGGCGGCCCCCGACAGGCTTTCCGCGCTCGTGGCGATTCAAAGTATGCCGACGCGCACGACGGGCACGCTGTTGCGGGAATTGCTCGCGGACCCGATCGAAGACGTACGGCTCATCGCTTATGGGACGCTCGATCGCGCGGAGAACGAAATCATGCAGCAGATCTTCCGCACCTCGCAGACGCTCGATGCGGCCGGCGAGCCCCGCGAGCGCCATGCCATCCATCGCCGGCTGGCCGAGCTCTATTTCGAGCTCATCTATCAGAACCTCGTGCAGGGCGCCGTTTATCGCCATACGCTCGACGAGGCGGACCGCCATGCGCGCGCGGCGCTCGAGACCGACGATAGCGACGCGCCACTATGGCTAATCCGCGGACGAGTCGCACTGGCCAACGGCCGGGCCGATGAAGCAGGCGAATATCTCGCGCGCGCCGAGACGCTCGGCTTTCCGCGCGAGCGCCTCGTGCCGTGGCTGGCCGAATCGGCTTTCCTGCGCGGCGAGTATGCGCGCGTGCGTCAACTGCTCGATTCGCTCGGCAACGCGGCGGCGTTGCCGCTGCTCAAACCCGTTGCGCGTTACTGGTCACACCCATGAATTCGTCGCTGAACCGTCGATCGGCCGATGCCGACATTTGCCTGCTGCTCGAGGGAACCTTTCCTTACGTGCGCGGTGGCGTATCGAGCTGGGTCAACGAAATGATCCGCGCCTATCCGCAGCTGCGGTTTGCGATCGCCTTCATCGGCAGTCGCCCGGAAGACTATCGGGGGGCCGCCTATGCGCTGCCCGATAACGTCGTCCATTTCGAGTCGCACTATCTCTACGAGGCACGCGTGGCCGATGAAAAGTCGGCGCAAGAGATCGAGGGCGACGCGCAAGCGTTCGCGAATTCCGCGCGCCTGCATGCGGCTCTTCGTGGAGAGGGCGGGGAGAGCGGTGCCGATTCGTCGGCATTGATGGCGGAAATGGTCCAGTCGCTCGGCGACGGCGGTCCGCTCGACGAGCGTCAGTTTTTGTCGAGCCGTGCCGCTTGGGAGTTCATCGTCGATCAGTATCGCCGTTACTGCACCGATCCTTCGTTCACCGACTATTTCTGGACCGTGCGGATCATGCACCGGCCGCTTTGGCAGCTCGCGCGCGTGGCGCAAGGCCTGCCGCGCGCACGCGTCTATCACACCGTGTCGACGGGCTACGCGGGATTCCTCGGCGCGCTGGCGCATTACCGCACGGGCCGCCCGCTCATCGTGTCGGAGCACGGCATCTATACGAAAGAGCGCAAGATCGATCTGCTGCAAAGCCAGTGGATCCGCGACAATCGCGGCTCGTTCGAGCGAGACGTCTCGAAGATCAGCTACTTTCGCGAGCTCTGGGTGCGTTTCTTCGAGGCACTTGGAAAGCTCGCCTACGACGCGGCCGACGAGATCGTCGCGCTCTATGAGGCGAACCGGCAACGCCAGATCGCCGACGGCGCCCTGGCCGTCCGAACGCGCAACATTCCGAACGGGGTAGACGTCGGAGCGCTGGCGCCGCTCCTTGCGCGCCGCGTCGACGGTCCGCGGCGCGTTGCCGCGTTGATCGGTCGCGTCGTGCCGATCAAGGACGTGAAGACATTCATTCGCGGCATCTTCATCGCATCGCGGACGATGCCCGACATCGAGGGGTGGATCGTCGGTCCCGAAGACGAAGATCCCGACTATGCGGAGGAATGCCGCGCGCTTGCGCAGAGCCTCGGCCTCGGGACCCGGGTGAAATTCTTCGGCTTTCAGCGCATCGACGAAATGCTGCCGAAGGTCGATCTGATCGTGCTGACTTCGATCAGCGAGGCGCTGCCGCTCGTCGTGCTCGAAGGCTTTGCGGCCGGTGTGCCGGCGATCACGACCGACGTCGGTTCTTGCCGCCAACTGATCGAGGGTGCCGACGAAGCCGACCGCGCACTCGGTGCGGCGGGCATGATTGTGCCGATTGCGAATCCGGCCGCCTTCGCGCAGGCCGCGCTCACGATGCTCGGCGACGACGCGCGCTGGCGCGCCGCCCAGCAAGCAGGCCTCGAGCGTGTGCGTCGCTTCTATGCGAAGGAGACGATGATCGAGCAATATCGCGGTCTTTATGAGCGGCTGTCCGCCGCGCCGGACCGAACGCCTGCGGCTCGCGGCGGCAGCGATGCGCCTATCGCGCGAGGGTGTCCCGTCCATGCGGGGCACGGTGCGGCGAAGCCGCCGCGGCATTCTGAAGGAGTCCGCTGATGGCCGGCATCGGTTTCGAACTGCGCAAGATTCTCGCTCGGGACACGCTGACCGGCGCGGCGCGCGCTTATGCCTACGCCGGGCTCATCAGCTCGGGGCCGCTGATCCTGTCGATCTTCGGCATCCTCGTGATCGGCGTGATGAGCCTCGCCTATACGATCCCGAAGTATGCGATCGTGCAATTTCAGGTATCGGTGACCTACCTGATCGCATGCAGCCTGATACTGACCGGACCGTTGCAGCTCTCGTTCACGCGCTTTATCTCCGACCGACTCTTCGAAAAGCGCGACGATCTCGTGCTGTCAACCTACAACGGCACCGTGCTGATCGCGACGGCCGCATCGGGGCTCTTTGCTTTACTGGCTGTGGCGATCGGCTTTCGCGACGAGCCGCTGATCTACCGGCTGCTGATGATCGCGGGCTGCGTAGTCATCAGCAATATCTGGATCGCCGTCATCTTTCTCTCGAGCGTCAAGCAATATCGGCAGATTCTGCTGGTCTTCGTGGCCGGCTATGGCTGCACCGTGGCTTTTTCGTTGACGCTGAACCGCCACGGCATCGAGGGGCTGCTCGGCGGTTTCGTGGCAGGACACGTCGTGCTGCTCGCGGGGCTTTCAGGGCTCATCTATCGCAACTATCGGAGCACGCGCTTCATTTCGTTCGAGATGCTCGACAGGCGTTTCGCCTACCCAAGCCTCGCGCTGGTCGGCCTTTTTTACAATCTCGGCGTCTGGCTCGACAAGTTCATGTTCTGGTATGCGCCGACCACAGGCGCGAAAGTGATCGGGCCGCTGCATGCCTCGGTGATCTATGACATTCCCGTCTTCATCGCCTACGTCTGTATGATGCCGGGCATGGCCGCATTTCTCGTGCGCATCGAAGCCGACTTCGTCGAGTATTACGACGCGTTCTACGATGCCGTGCGCAGCGGGGCGACGCTGCGCCGCATCAACGACATGCGCGACATGATGGTCGGCAGTGTCCGCGCGGGGCTTTACGAGATCATCAAGATCCAGACGGTCGTGCTGCTCATCGTCGTCGCGTTCGGCCGATGGGTGCTCGACGCGCTGAATATCTCGTCGCTCTATATGCCGCTTTTGCTCGTCGACGTCATTGCCGCCAGTCTCCAAGTTCTGCTGCTCGGACTGCTCAACGTCTTCTTCTATCTCGACGCGCGGCGCACGGTGCTGAAGCTCTGCGTCGCCTTTGTCGTGCTCAACGGCACCTTCACCGGTGTGACGCTCTGGCTATCGCCCGACTTCTATGGATACGGGTTCGCGCTCGCACTACTGATGCTCGTGGCTGCCGCGGTGCGGATACTCGATCGTAAATTTGCCACGCTTGAATACGAAACTTACATGCTTCGGAACTGACCGAACGCTTTCAAAAGGAAGGGGCGAGTCGGCGCAGCGCAGATCGCGAAGGACCTTCGCAGGCGTCCTCGCGTTCATCGCGGCGCTGAGTGCCGTCATCGCGCCGGCCACAAAGGCGGCCTGCGTTGCGGCGCCGCGCAAGACGTCGCTGCACTCGATTGCGTTCTTCTACGGGGACCCGGTGCCGGTGGAACGGCTTGCACGCTTCGACGCGGTCGTGGTGGAACCCGACAGCTCGTTCGATCCGCTCGCGCATGCCGATGCGGGGCCGGCTTGGTATGCGTACGTAAGCGTTGGCGAGGTGAGGGCCGATCGTGCTTACTATGCGTCGATTCCGAAGCGCTGGATCGTCGGGCACAACAACGCGTGGAACGCTAATGTCATCGATCAGTCGGCGCCCGGTTGGCCTCGA
>CAYPWK010000137.1:0-12592 GCA_964414365.1 uncultured Burkholderia sp. | reverse complement strand
CAGGCGATCGCCGTTGCCCGCGCCGTCAACTCCAACGCGCGCGGCACAGCAAGCGCATCGGGCAGCAGTGCGAGACCGGCAGTGGCAATAAAACCGAGCGCGAGCGAACTCATCACTCAGCGCTCCTCGCGCGGCAAATACGACAGCTTGTCGAGAATGGCATCGGCAAACGTAGCAGGCAGCAGTGTCAGCAGACGCATGCCCAGCGCGAGCAGATTGGGAAACGCGATTTCCGCACGGCCGGCGGCGAGCCGGGCCTGAATATGCCGCGCCGCCTTCTCTGCTGACCACAGGAAGGGCTTGTCGCCGGGGAACACGTCGCTCATGGCTGTCTTGACGAAACCCGGCAATACCACCGACAGACGCACGCCGTCGCGCGCGAGCAGCGGACGCACCGAGTCGCCGTAAGCTTTGAGCGCGGCTTTGCTGGCGCAATAGGCCGGCGAAATCGCCATGCCGCGCAGCGCCGCGATCGAACTAATCAGAACGATCTGTCCACGCCTGCGCGGACGCATGCGCGCAACGACCGGCAGGACCGCGTGCATCGCGCCGTAGAAATTGGTGTCGACGATGGCCGCGGTGCGCTCGAGCTCTTCCCAGTCGTCGCGCGATGCGAGCGTGCTTGCCGCGCCGGCGTTGGCGATCAGGAGGTCGATGGGGTGAGCGTCGTCGAACTCCCACAGCCATGCTTGCATCGCCTTCGCATCGCGTACGTCGAGCCGTGCTGCAACGACTTGCGCGCCGCGTGCTCGGCACGCGGCGGCACACGCTTCGAGCCGCTCGGCGTCGCGTCCGACCAACCCCAGCGCGACGCCCGGCGCAGCGTACCCCAAGGCCAGCGAACGCCCGAGTCCCGCGCTCGCGCCGGTGATGACAACGACGCGGCCCGACACCGGGCTAGCCATGCGCCGCCTCAAGACGCCGGACTGCGCCGGCCGCTGCCATTTCGATGCCCGTGCGTGTGTAGAAGTCGCCGTTGATCTGTGTGTGATGCACGACGTAATCGAGAAACGCCTGATACAGATGCATGTCCGGCGGCGGCGCGCTGAGCCAAAAATCGTCGAGATCGCCCTGCCAGGCGAGACCCGGCAGGCCGTAAATCGCCGTGCCTAGCGCTATAAGCGGACGACGGTGGTGCAGCGCCGATAGACCGACAGTACTGTTGACAACCACTACACCCTTGGCATGGTCGAGCAGCGTGGGCAGATGGCCCGCATCGATGAAGCGCAAGCGCTCGCCCAGATCCAACTCATTTGCCAGCTGCCCGGCGTAGCCACGATAGTCGATCAGGCCGGTGTCGAGCGGGTGATTCTTGATGACAAGCCAGGAGTCAGCCGGCGCGTGACGGGCGAACGAGCGCATGACCTTGGCGATCGCATCGCGGACGCCGTCGAACGGCGAATGCACGACGATCTGCGCGTCGGAGTTCAACTGCAGCGGAAAGAGGTAGTACGGGCGACGGGATTCGAGGAGCTCGCGCGTGACGTGCTCGGCATCCCAATGATGTTGGCGCTGCCGAAGCGCTCGCGCGGCAAGGCCGGCGTATTCGAAGAAGCCGTTTCGTGGGCGGTGGCTGCGGTAATGCGGGAAACGCATCGCGTATAGCGCGTTCGCCGCGCGGTAGCAGATGTCGTGATAGGTGCGCTCAAAGAGGTTATAGCCTGTGGCACGACCGATTGGACTCGGCGGCGTAACGCGACGCTGATCCAGGTACCAGGCCGGGTCGCGTGGAAGCAGCGAGCGGCCGTTGACACCGTGTTTTTCCAGCGTCAGCCAGTGTGGGCGAACATAGCCCTCCTCGAATACGTGAACCTGCAAACCGAATTGCTGTGACACCGGATGCATGTGGCGATGAATCTCACGGCAGTCGCCGAACATGATGACGTCGGTGAATTCGCCAGTTTTTGCCAGGTTCAGGTACCACGAAGGCAGGTCGCTAAGCATCCCTTGATAATTCCAGGCTTTGCCCGCGCCACCGTAGATGACGTCACCGCCGCAAAAATTAACCCTGCGCACTGCATGCCCGTGCCGCCGCAAAGCGCCGGCTAGCAGATTGAAAAAGGGCGAGGCGGTGCCTTGCAAGGCGAGGAATGAGCGAGGCATTTGCTTCAGTGGAACGGGACTTTGGGCCTCGCCGAAATGCATCTGTAATCCTCGCGATGCCTTCGATGTACTGAGCCCTGAAATATATTCGAGATGTGTGGTCCTGCCAAGGTGCGAAGCATACCGCATAACAGATGAAATCTATATAGGCGATGCAAAAAACCAAAACTGTGCGGAAAAAGGTGCGATGTGATAGCACGTTCCACACTGGATGGCTATAATCAGCCGCCCAGTTGGCCTCTGCACGCACCTATCGCGCATATGTACTTGCAGGGACGGGCAACGACGGAGCATGCACACGCGCGATGACGCTGACTGAGTTGGCCGCGCAGGTTTTTAGATATTTCCGCCTCTTTGTCAAACAACGCCATTCAACAGCGGAATAAGCAAAGAGGCCAATCAGCCGGGAAAAGAGTTGGAAAACGTGTCGGTAAGGACGGCGACGGCGACGGCGCCAACAGGGAACAAGAAGGGGTTGATCGAGCGAATCAAGCGGATCAACCGGCTCTTTGCACTCACGGTCGTGCTGCCGACGGCGATCGCGACTGTCTATTACGGAGTTTTTGCATCCGATATCTACGTGGCCGAATCACGTTTCGTCGTGCGCAGTCCACAGCGGCAGGTCCAAACGGGCGTGGTTGGCGCCCTGCTCCAGGGGTCCGGCTTTTCCCGCGCCCAGGATGATACCTACCCGGTAATCGATTACATCCGATCACGCGACGCATTGCGCGAACTGAACAAAAACGATTACATCGCCAACGCCTACGGCGACCACGGCGATTTTGTAAGCCGCTTCCACCGCCGATTCGACGACAGCTTCGAGGCATTGTGGAAATACTATGGCGGCCATATCGTGACGGTCGACTTCGATTCGTCCGCCTCAATCACGACGCTCAAAGTTCGCGCCTTCACGTCGCGCGACGCTGCGCACATAAACGAACTGTTGCTGGAATACAGCGAGCGGCTTATCAACCAGATCAATGCGCGCGCAGCACAGGACGCGATCAAGTTCTCACAGGAGCAAGTTGATACCGCGAGGAAGAAGGCCAAGGATGCGGCAGCAGCGCTCGCGGCATACCGCAACTCGAAGGCGGTGTTCGATCCCGACAGGCAGTCGGCCCTGCAACTGCAGCAAATCGCGGGCCTGCAAAAGGATATGTTGGATGCGCAGACGCAACTGGTTCAGTTGCAATCGATAGCCCCGGCGAACCCGCAAATCCCCGCGCTGCGCACCCATATTGTGACTCTGCAACAGCAAATCGCGACCATCATGAATGCGGTCGCGGGCAGCAACGGCTCACTGTCGGACAAAGCGGCGAGCTACGTCCGGATGCAGATAGACTCGGAGTTCGCGAACAAGGAACTCGCGTCGGCAATGACGTCGCTCGAGAACGCGCGCGCCGAAGCACAACGCCAACAGCTCTATCTCGAGCGAATCGTCCAGCCGAGCGAACCTGACATGGCTATTGAACCGAAGCGCTTGCAGGCGATTGCGGCGACGCTCCTGATGGGCATCGTCGCGTGGGGCATCATGACGATCTTCATTGCTGGTGTAAAAGAGCACAAGGATTAAGTTTCGCGATGAACACGCAATCGTCGTTCCTTCGATCGCTGAAGATTCAATGGCGCGTGATGGGCGCGCTGATCATGCGCGAGATCATCACGCGCTATGGACGCCACAACGTCGGCTTTCTGTGGCTGTTTTTAGAGCCGATGCTGTTCACGCTCGGCATCACGACGCTTTGGACGCTGCTCAAGGCAACACACGGCGGCAATCTGCCAATCACCGCATTCGCGGTGACCGGCTATTCATCATTGATTCTGTGGCGGAATTGCAGCAACCGGTCGGTCAAGGCCATCGAGGTCAATTTGGCCCTGCTTTATCATCGCAACGTCCGGGCATTCGATGTTATCGCGACGCGCATCATCCTCGAGATCATGGGGGCGACGACTTCGCTGATCGTGTTGACGATCACGTTCGCCGCGATTGGCTGGATGAACTTTCCCGAAGACATTTTGACCATCCTGATTGGCTGGTTCTTGTTGGCCTGGTTTGCGTTCTCACTGAGCCTAGTCGTCGGCGCGTTGTCCGAACGATCGGAAACCATCGAGCGCGTCTGGCACATCATCACCTATTTGATGTTTCCCTTGTCCGGCGCGGCCTTCATGGTCGACTGGCTACCCGAGAACTATCAACACCTGATCCTATGGGTGCCTATGGTTCACGGTACTGAGATGATCCGCCACGGCTTTTTCGGGGCTGCCGTCCATACCCACGAGCAACCCTGGTATCTCGTGGTCTGCAATGCTGTCCTGTTGCTTATCGGCATGGCGCTAGTTAGGGAAACTGGCAGGCGAGTGGAGCCCGAATGATCGTTCTCGATAACATCGTCAAGACGTACCACACCCGCAGCGGTTCGCGCACGGTGCTAAAAGGCGTAAACCTGACGATCGCCAAGGGGGAGAAGGTCGGCATCCTGGGCCGAAACGGGGCAGGCAAGTCGACGCTCATCCGCCTCATCAGCGGCGCTGAATTGCCAACGAGCGGCAGCATACAACGTCACATCAGCATTTCCTGGCCGCTCGCTTTCGGTGGCGCGTTCCAGGGTAGCCTGAGCGGTCTCGACAACGTCCGTTTCATATGCCGCGTCTATGGCGCGCCGATACAGCCGGCTATCGATTTCGTCGAGAGTTTTTCCGAGCTGGGCATCTATTTGAGGGAGCCCGTCAAGACCTACTCGTCCGGGATGCGCGCGAGGCTCGCGTTCGCCATCTCGCTCGGTGTCGAATTCGACTGCTTTCTCATCGATGAGATCGTCGCGGTCGGCGACAGTCGTTTCCACGAAAAATGTCATATTGAATTGTTCGAGAAACGCCGGGATCGCGCAATGATCATCGTTTCCCACAATCCGGATTACATCCGGGAGCATTGCAATCGTGCGAAAGTGCTGACAGACGGAGTATTGTGGGATTTCGGCTCGGTCGACGAGGCGCTTCATCATTACCATACACTGCCTGGCTAACTTGGACACGATTCGGTTCGCCGAAATGGCGATGCCACCGCGGCCCAAAATCTAGGCAGATCTGGCCATCCACCATCATCAGGAAGTCATAGTACGAGGCGGCGCTCATGGATAGTCATCGTCATTCGTTAAGCGCGATCATCGATTTACATCGCGGCAAAGCACTCGACAAATGGGAGAGCTACATATCGGCCTATGAGCGGTTATTCGAATCGTATCGCGACGCACCAATCCGCCTACTCGAAATTGGGGTTCAGAACGGTGGATCGCTCGAAGTGTGGCGCCAATATTTCGCAAATGCGGAGCGAATCGTTGGATGCGACATCGACCCGAAATGTGCCGAACTCGTCTTCGACGACGAAGCGATACGGTTCGTCCTGGGCGACGCGAATGCCACGGATGTCGAACGTCGCATTCTCAACGAGTCGGACCGATTCGACATTGTTATCGATGACGGGTCGCATAAATCGGGCGATATTGTCCGCTCGTTTGCCAAGTATTTCCCGCGCGTAAAGGACGGCGGACTCTTCGTGATCGAAGACTTACATTGCAGCTATTGGCACCACTTCGAAGGGGGGCTGTTCAATCCCGACTCATCGATGAGGTTCCTGTTTTTGCTGGCTGACATCGTCAACTTCGAACACTGGGGGTCGGTACAATCGCGCCGCGCACTGGTCAAGCGCTTCGAAGGCACGTATCACACCACCTTCGACGAGGTCGCTCTTGCGCACGTCCATTCGATTGAATTCCAAAATTCCCTCTGCATCATAAGGAAGGCCGATCCCGCAGCAAATATTCTCTCTTCCCGTGTGGCGCGGGGGACGAGTGCGACGGTGTACACCGAGGCTCTGTCGGCCCACGGTATGCGCAATTACGCTGCGCCGGACCAAAGCGCCAGCCCGTGGTCGGTAGCTGTCGATCACGACGCCTTGCTCATCGCTCGCACCCAGGAAATCGAAGAGCTGAGGGTCGCACTCGCAGAGCGGGACCGTCGGCATGTAGAAGACATCGAAGGACTAAGGGTCGCACTTGCAGAGCAGGAACGTCAGCGTGTGGGGGAGATCGACACGTACCAACAAGCCCTCGCCCAACGCGACAAGCATTATGCGGACAGTCAGGTCGAGCATTCCAATCGGCTCGCGGATCTGCGCCGCGAATACGAGCGTCGTAGCAACGAACGGGAACTACTGCGGTCCGCTCGCGAGCAGCATCTGCTCGAAAAACTGACTTGCGCACATCAACGTATCAAGCAGCTTATCGAAAAGCAGATCGAACGCGACCACGAATACGTGTTCGATATGCTAGGCCAGCCATTCGAAGCCGACTGCGATACTCAGCAAACAGCCTGAATTTTCATGCACTCCATCAAGACTGGTTTGCGATGCTGAGAGCGTCAGTTTGCGTTATGACTGAAAGCCCCATTACCTATCGGAAAGTCCGATGAGCACCCCTGAAAACTGTTTCGACATTGACCCGAGCGATTTGCCGACCGGAAGAGAGCCGTCAGCATCGTCGAATGAAAATGGCGCTCCCGACCAACGACGGGACGAAGCACGCGACGCGTCCGGTGACGGACGGGACGTCGAGTGGCGCCAGAACTTCGATCGGGAGCAAATCCTGTTGGACCAGCTTGAATCGGCCCATCAACAACTGGAAGACGACCTGACGGCACAGGCCGAGAAAGAAAGGCAGTTCTCCCGGCAAGTGCTCGAGAGCACCCATGCGCTGGCCGAGAAGCAGCGCCGACAAGCGGCGGAACGGGAAGCGACCAGCATCGCCGAGATATTGCGCGCAAGCCAGAGCTTGGACTCCCGCGCAGACGTCTTAATGACTGCACAGTCGGTACTCACCGAGCACCTGGACGAAGCACGCACGCTTGGCAGGGAACAGGTTGAAGCCAGCAAGGCGTTGCTCGCTGCAACGGGCGAGACATTCGAGTCGCAGATTACGTTGCTAGACAAATGGACGCGCGCGCAAGACGATCGTTCATGTGTGCAGGCCGAGCGCACGAACGTGGTCCATGAGCGACTCGACGCCTACCTGGCGCGCCTCGAGTCGCGTGAAGAGGAGTTCGCTGCGCGGCTCGAATTCGCGAATCGCGAGTGGCAACGCCGGATCGATGACGATCAGGCCGTCAGTCGCGAGCGCGCCCGCGCCAGCGCCAACACGGTCGAGCACGCTCAGCGGCGCATCGAACACGCGTTTGCCGGTCTCGTAGCCCGCGAGGAAGAGCTCGCACGGCTATTGCACGAACTGGAGCGCGCATCCGAGCATCACCAGCAGAACCGCGAAACGTATTTTGCGTCACAGCTCGAGGAGAAGCAGCGGGCGCATGACGCCCTGCAAGCTCGTCTCGTGGCGACCGAGCAGCGTCATCAAGCTGCCTACACGCACCTCGCCGACCAGGTGGTCGCCGCTTGCTCGAGGCGGCCATGGCGATGGCTGCGCCCATTTTGGGCGTTGCAGGCACGAGCGGCTTTGCCAATCGAAGTGATGCGACGCGGGGCCAGTGCCGAGGCCTTTGGGGCAACAGCCCCCGTGACGCTGTCGCCGCCTCAAGTCATCCACGACGTTGCACAAGAAACTAATACGAACACCGCGACAGCGGTCCAACATTCCGGCGAACCCATTTCGATGATTCAGACAAACACTCCTGCCGCCAGTCTTTCCGAGCTATTCGCGCTGTATGACGAACGCTTCGTGACAGTCGCGTATCACACGCTGCTACGCCGCGCGCCCGACGCGGAAGGGATGCACTATTACCTCGCACGGCTGCGCTCAGGTATCAGCAAAATCGAACTGGTCGCTCAGCTCCACTTCAGTCCCGAGGGACGGGCCGCTCGCGTCAACATGTCTGGCCTCGACGACCTACTGAAAAGTTACAAGCGCAAGAAGCTTTTCTCGCCGCGGGAATGGTTCCGCGGAAACTCCCTGCTGCGTGCCCAGGAAAGTGACAGCACGATTCGCGCAATCGAAAACAAGCTAAACATGCTGAGCGAGGCGATACAGCTTCAGTTTGCCGACATCAATCGCAATCTCTCGCATCTGAACACCCTTGCGGCAACGGGTGCGCTCGGCGTCGATCATGCGGCACCCGCACTTGAGGCGCCCGCAGCTCCCCCGGCTCATGCCGTCCACGATCCGATCGCCCGCCGCTACGAGGCGACGCTGGCATCGATCGCCCCCCGGTTCACTGCAAATGCCGCGGAACCGTCGAATCTTGCAGGGAACATCCGGGTGTCGATCCTGATGCCGGTCTACAAGGTACCGCTCGAATACCTTGCTAAAGCGATCGAGTCGGTGCGCTACCAGAGCTACGCCGACTGGGAACTTTGCGTCGTCGACGATGGATCGAATGATCCGAAGCTCGCCCAATTCCTGCGGGACTCCGCGGCAAGCGACAAGCGCATTCGCGTATTGATCGAAGGTACGAACCGCGGCATAGCCGCCGCCACGAACATCGCACTCGCGACGGCATCCGGCCAGTACGTCGCGCTGCTGGACAATGACGACATGCTGACGCACGACGCCCTGCACCACGTCGTCTCCGCAATCGAAGCGCAACCCGATCTCGACATGATCTACTCGGACGAGTGCAAGATCGACGGACGCGACATGCCGACCGAGCTGTTCACGAAGCCTGACTGGAGCCCGAGCATGCTGTTCAACTGCATGTACACGGGCCACCTGTCTGTCTATCGGAAGACGCTTGTCGATCAGGTCGGCGGTTTTCGCTCCGCGTACGATTTCTCCCAGGACTACGACCTTGCACTTCGCATTGCCGAAGTTGCCAAGCATGTGCATCACATCGACCGCGTACTTTACGGCTGGCGAATGATCGCGGGTTCCGCCGCGCAGGGGGACAAACCGCATGCACGCTTGACCAACGTTGCCGCACTGCAGGATGCCGCCAAGCGCCGCCACCTGCAAGGCGAGGCATTCGCAGAGCGTGCGGCCAATCACTTCCGGGTGGCGCCCAGCGCCATGCAGCAAAAAGTCTCGCTCGTGATCCCGTCGGACAATCTCGCCAACATCAAGGATTCGATCGCAACGATTATCGATCAGTCGCTCTACGGCAACTACGAAATCCTCGTCGTAACCAACTCGACGCTTATCAAGAAACTCGATAAGCCCGATCTGCCCGATTGCGTGAAGTTCGTGCCGTTCGACCTGCCGTTCAACTTTTCGCACAAATGCAACGTAGGGGCCGCACAGGCCACTGGCGAGATCGTCATCTTCTTCAACGACGACGTGCGTGTCGTATCCCGTGATTGGATCGAGATGATCCTGGAGGGGTTCGCGATTGATCCGCACGTCGGTGTCGTTGGGCCCAAGTTGCTCTACGAGAACTACTTAATCCAGCATGCCGGCATGGTGTCAGGCGTGCGTGGCCTCGTGGGCACAGCCTTCAACTGCCTTCCGCATGAAACGGACCGGCACTTCAGCATGGCCCTGTGGATGCGCGAGGTCTCACTCATCTGCGGTGCGTGCCTCGCAATCCGCAAGGACGTGTTCGACCAGATCGGCGGGTACGACGGGGTTAACGCGCCGATTTCCCACTCGGATGTCGACCTTTGCTTCCGTGTGCGTGAATTGGGCAAGACCTGCCTCTACACCCCACATGCGACGCTCATTCATATCGGTCACATGTCAATCGGCGAGACGGAGAAGGCCGAGATTCGTCGAGGAACCAAGCCTAATAAGGACAAGTCGGACATTTTCCTACTGCGGCGCTGGGGCAAGGCGGTGTCCTACGATCCCTATTTCCCGCCTGCGATGCGTGACATCCTCTATCACGACTCGCCGGATGCCTGGCAACTCTATGCAGACGTCCCGCCGGTGCCTGAGGGCGGAAAGGACATCCTCTTGATCTCGCACGATCTGTCCGGCAGTGGCGCGCCGCGCGTCGTGTACGAGATGGCGCGCGTCTTACGCGAGGCGGGTCATTTCGTGGTGGTCGCTTCACCGACTGACGGGGTATTCCGCAGTCAACTGAACGACATCGGTGTGCCCGTTATCGTCGATGAACTGCTGCTGCTCCAGCATCCTTCCGTGGAAAAGTTCGCGAAGAACTTCGACGTCGTGATTGCGAATACCGTCGTCACGTGGCCGGCCGTCAAGCAATTGAGCCACGTGACCGACGTGTATTGGTACATTCACGAGATTTCTCTACTCGAGCACCTGCTGAACATCCAGCCGGACATCAAGGGCGCATTCGACGTCGCAAAGAGTGTCTGGGTCGGCAGCGATCATGCCGCCGTACTGGTGAAACGCCTGCGGCACGATGCGGAAGTGATCAAGTATGGAGTGCAACCGCATCGTGACGATCCCATTCCGCCCGCGAAGGCGCGCTTCCCGCTGAACGTGTCGCTGATGGGTTCCTACGAGCCGCGTAAGGGACAAGACCTTGCCGTCGCGGCCTTTGGCATGCTGTCGCCTGAACACCGCTCCAAGCTGCGTCTCAACCTCTACGGCCGGGTGCTCGACGAGTCGTTTTTCCGCGCTGTCGAGATGAAAGCGCGGGAACTGCCGGAAATCACCATTCGCACCGAGCTTCCCTATGAGCGGTACGTGGAAGAGCTTTCCGCCGCCGATGCGATTCTGATTGCATCCCGTGACGACACACTACCATTCGTCTCGATAGACGCGCTGGGGGTCGGCAAGGTGCTGATGTGCACGAACACGACGGGCACTTCGTCGTACATCGGCCACGGCGTGTCAGGGTTCGTCTCGCGCTCCGCTGATCCGCAGGCCATCGCCGACATGCTGCGTGAGGTCATCGATCGAGTGGAGGACTTGCCCGGCATCGCCATGCAGGGCAAGCGTGTCTTCGACGATCAGTTTTCGGTCAACGCCTTCACGAAAGCATTCCTCACGGCATGTGAGATTGCGCCCGTGGTCGATACAAGGACGCGCCATGGGCACGCGTGAACGCAACCTTTCGTGGCTGGCCGGGGCCCGATGCGTCGTGCTCGGAGCGAATGGCTTCATCGGGACTAACCTCTGTGTTGCCCTGCACGGCGCCGGCGCCGCCGTCGTCGGAGTCGGTCGTTCCGAGCAGGCCCGTGACATTCTCGCGAACAAGGTCGAATGGCATCAGGCGGACTTAGCTGCCGGGAATCCGCTCGATCACATAGTCGAGGACTGCGACTTCGTCGTCCATCTTGTCAACACGCTATTACCCGCGCCGTCAAACGCGGAAAAGGTTCGCGACGTCCGCGAAAACCTGATTGGCACGCTTAGACTGCTCGAGAAATGCTCGGAGCTTGGGGTTCGCAAGATCGTCTACGCATCTTCGGGCGGAACCGTTTACGGGCCGCAAGCCAGCGCTCCGATCAGCGAAGAGGTATTGCCACATCCCATAAGTTCGTACGGCGTCGTCAAACATGCGGTCGAAGGCTACCTCCATCTCTATCGCCGTTTGCATCAACTCGATTACGTCGCGCTGCGGATCGCCAATCCGTTCGGTCAGTACCAGATGCCGCATGATCAAGGACTTGTCGCTGCACTATTCGGCAAAGCGCTGACGAACGAGCCGATCAGCATTTGGGGCGATGGGAGCGTCGTGAGGGACTACGTGTACATCCAGGACGTAATCGACGCAATCATTGCCGCGATGGCCCTGGATGACTCAAGCGCACCGCGTGTTTTCAACGTCGGCAGCGGCGTTGGCCGATCTGTCACCGACGTCATACGCTCAATCCAAGCGATTCACGGAGAGTTGCCCCCGGTCGAATACCAGCCTGCACGGCCAGCGGACGTCCCGGTGAATGTGCTCGATATTCGCCGCGCTCAGAAATTCCTGGACTGGACCCCGACGACACCGTGGCACGACGCGTTGCAGATCACGTATGCGTGGCTTCGCGACGCGCTTGCCGACTCTCGCAAATCGCGCCCCTATGCCGCCGTGTAACCGGACCACCGTTGCGCATTGGTTCGGACGCTGGCGCTGGCACAAATCGTCGCTGCGACCGGCGACGAACTCTGCAGAGGCCTGCCCGGTCTATCACCTTGAACCGGCGGTTCGGCCGGGCTGGTACATGCTCGAGTTGCGGGTCGCGCTGCCGAAAGTCCGCACGACGTGCGACATCCGTGTACCGGCCGAAAGCGCAATCGAAAATTACGTGGATCTGCCGATCACGGTCTATTCTGGCCGGCTATGTAAGCGTCTAATCCTCATCGATTGGCGCGGAGAGTTGCAGTTGCGCCTCAACCTTCCCTCTGCGGGCGTTGCAGTCGAACATTTCGCTCTGGTGCGCGTGACGCAACGTTTCGCGATTTCGCGCATGCACAAGCGGCTGTCGACGTCGCATCCGGCCTACCGGATCGCGGTCAATCGCGCAAGCGCCCCACTTTCCGTAGACGCGCTGTGGCGGCAATACTGCGAGGTATTTGACGAGGGAAGCGATATCGGGGACTACACGAAGTGGGTCCGCGAATTCGACACCATGAGCGACATCGATCGC
>CAYPWK010000136.1:5649-12627 GCA_964414365.1 uncultured Burkholderia sp. | reverse complement strand
GTGTTTGCACCCAGGCAAGCGTGCCGTCGTATCCGGCGCTGTTGCCGGCGACCCGGACATTCGACGAATCAGGCGCCCCCGGGGCAGACGGCGTGCTTGGCGAAGCAGGCCCATTCGCGGTGGTCGGCGTGCTTGTGGAAGTCGGCGACGAAGCTCTGACGTCCCCGGATGCTACAAAACGCCGCCTTAAAGATCCGCGGTCACCCCTGGCTGCCTGAGCCTCACCGTCGCGCCGTCTTGCTCGATGGACTCGGCGAGTTGCTCAGCCGGCATCGGCTGGGCAAACAGAAATCCCTGCATCGAATGGCATCCGATCCCGGACAGCATCGCGTGCTGTTCCACGGTTTCGACGCCTTCCGCGACGATCCGCAGATTCAGCGTTTTGCCCATCGACACAATCGCCGACACAATCGCTTCGTCGCTGGTCCTCGACATCAGCTCCCGCACGAATCCGCGATCGATCTTGAGCTCGTGCACCGGCAAACGCTTCAGGTTCAGCAAGCTCGAATAGCCAATGCCGAAATCGTCGATGGCAATCTGCACGCCAGCTCGATGCAACCGCTCGATCACCTGCATGCTGGCGTCGACGTCGATCATCGTCGATTCGGTGATCTCGAGCACGAGACAATGCGGCGCCACGGCGTGACGTTCGAGAGACGCACAAACCGTGTCTGGCAGCGACGAATGGCGAATCTGAATGGCGGAGAGATTGACCGCCATCGTCCAGTTCGTCAGGCCCTTCGCGCGCCAGACGGCAATCTGTCGGCAAGCTTCGTGGATGACCCATTCGCCTATCGGCAGGATCAGCCCAACCTTTTCAGCAAGCGTGATGAACTTTTCGGGAAGAATGAGACCGCGCGTAGGATGGTTCCAGCGAAGCAGCGCCTCCACGCCGACAATCGCGTTGCCCGACATATCGAACTTGGGCTGGTAGTAGAGGACCAGTTCGCTTCGCTCGACCGCCCAGCGCAAATCTTGCGCGAGCTGAAGCTGTTCGCGTGCGTTGGCCTCCAACGATGGATCGTAAAACCAGTAACCGTTCTTTCCCTGGGACTTCGCGCGGTACATCGCGGCGTCCGCCGCTCTCAACAAGTCATGCGGATGCTTGCCGTTGTCCGGGCAAAGCGAGATTCCCACGCTGGCGGACAGGCGCAATTCGAGCCCCTGCAGCTCGAATCGTCGGTCGAGGCAACGGAGGATGTCCTTCGCCAGCTCGGCGGCGTCAGCGGGCCGGTCGGCTTCGACAATCATCACAAACTCGTCTCCCCCCAACCGCGCGGCCATGTCCGCGGGGCGAAGCGCTTCGCGTATGCGCCGCGCCACCTCGATCAGAAGGAGATCGCCCGCATGGTGTCCTAGCGCATCGTTGACGGCCTTGAATCCGTCAAGGTCGATAAACATGACGGCAACATGTCTGCCATGCCGCTCGATGTCGGCTATCGATTCCTGGAGACGTTTCTCGAACGCAGCCCGATTCGGCAGTCCAGTCAACATATCGTGCATCGCGAGATGAGCTAGTTCATGCGCCCTCGCCTGAGACTCGGCCAGCGCCGACGCGCGCGCTTGCAGCCTGCGGTCGAACACGGACACCGTGAGCGCGAGCACCATCACGGCAACGGTGCCAATCGCGATGGAAACCGTGAGCCCGTCCGGGCGGAAGCCATCGAGCGCCGCGCCGCAGACGGTGCCAACCGGGAACCGCGCTGCCGCCATTCCGGTGTAGTGCATCCCGATGATCGCCGCACCCATGACCAACGCGGCCCCTGCTCGCCACAGTTTGATTCGTGATGAATGAGTCCTCAGCCGAAACGCCAGTTGCAGCGCCGCGCCTGAAGCCAGGACGGCAATCGCGATCGACAATGCTACAAATGAAGGCTTGTAGGGAATACCGGGCATCATTCGCATCGCTGCCATGCCCGTGTAGTGCATGCTGGAAATGCCGGCGCCCATCACAAGCGCGCCCCACACAACGCGTTGCCAAGGCAGCAACGGACGGGATACCCACCAAAGCGCGAAAGCCGATGACGCTATCGCAATGATCAGCGATGCAATCGTGATTGCCGGATCGTAGCCGAGCGGGATCGGCAGGCTGAAGGCCAGCATTCCAGTAAAGTGCATCGACCAGATGCCGATACCCATGGCCAGCGCCCCTGCCGCGAGCCATCGCCATGCGGCGCGCCCTTTGGCCATTGACACCTTCGACGCCATGTCAAGCGCCGTATAGGACGCCAGGACCGCAATTGCATACGACAACAGAACTAGCCACGCATTGTACGAGCCGTCATACATTCTGCATTCCTTGGTCCGGTCTCTCGATTTTCATTTTGACAGGGGCTATTTCGTATCCCCGTCCCCGCGTAATGGCCCCGCGCCCCACTATGTGATCCATCAATGTTAAGAGTACGCTGATAACTTCGTAGGATTTTTCTTATAAAGCAAAATCGGAGTTGATTCCACAACAACTTATTGTAATATGTTTAAAGCTAACTGAATGCATTGGCGCTATGCTCGTCGAGCGAAGTTCGCGCTGCATGACTCGCGCGCCGCTGGCGGCCGCTTTACTAAAACACGGATCGTAAATAGCGCTTCAATTTCGTCATGGTTCAGCGGTTTACACAGGCGGTCGCTCGGGAAAGCAAGGATTGGAAGGCACCGAGACTGCCCAATATCGACGCGACTCGAACGCGATGAGAATCCAGGCAACAGGGCCTTGGCTCAGGCTCGTGCACGTCGTCGAGCGAATCGATCGCAAGCCCTATTTCATCGCCATTCGCCGCGGGCTTGCGCTCGCCCTGCCGCTTATCATGACCGGTGCCGTAGCCTTGCTTTTGCGCTACCCGTCGAGCGCAGGAATGCGAGAGCTGCTGACCGATACATTCGGTCCACGTCTCAATCTCTTTTGCGATAGTCTGCTCGTCGGTACGTTCGGCATCGGATCGCTTGTCGCTCTTTATGGCTTCACCGATGTGCTGACGAGCCTTCATAACCAGCGGCTCGGTCATCGCGTCGTCAATCCGATGGTTGCCGTTATCGTCGTGATGTCGTGCTTCTTCACGCTGATTGCCCCCGAGGACGGCCATGCAAGCCCCGTGGCGTCACTGTCGCTCGGGCAGGGGTTGTTCAGCGCCCTCCTCGTTGCATCGATCGGCGGCAGTCTGTTTTTGAAGCTCTGCAAGATCCGCTGGCTACGGATTCCGTCGAGAAACTGAAAAAAACTGCGGGAAATCGGCGTCAAAGTCGCGCTCGACGATTTCGGTATGGGCCACACTTCCCTGCACTATCTGCGCGAGCTTCCGCTGGATACGGTCAAGATCGATCGCTGGCCGATGTCAGTCCCGGTAGCGTCAATGAGCATATCGTCAAAAGCATCGCGGATCTGTCGAAGGCGTCGAACAAGAACGCCAGCTCTGGCGCCTCTCAGCGCTGGGCTGCACGCGTTTCCAAGGCTATTTCTTCAGCCGTCCTCTCGCCGCTGATGTCTTCGTGGACTTCGTGCTCGCCGCGAATCGGGAGCGTCGATTCGCGGCGTGACACGTCGCCCCTACCGTGACGGCCCCGGGTTGGAACGCTGGAGCACGAAAGTCGGTCTCGTGATCCAGAAAGGGCTCGACACGCCCAACGATTCCGCCCGCCCCGCGTCGTCGACCTTATCGAAGTGTCCAACGAGGCTTTCCTTCACGCCGAATACGGCGTCTTCGCCGAGGTACGGACAGTCGGGTGCGAAGACATGTGTGATCACGGTTTCGTAACCCGCTGCCTGAACGATGAAATGAATATGAGCCGCGCGGTTAGGATGCCGGCCGAGTTTCGCGAGCAGCTTGCCTACTGGCCCGTCGTCCGGGATCGGATAGTCGCGCGGCTTGACTGTCGTGAACCAGAAGCGGCCTTCGACGTCGCTCTCGAACTTCCCCCGCAAGTTTCCTTCCGGCTGAACGCCCTTTTGTTGAACGTCGTAAAAACCATCGTCGTTCGTCTGCCACACATCGACGATCGCGCCCTGCACCGGGTTGCCCTCGATGTCGATCACTTTTACTTCAACGACGAGCGGCTCGCCCTTCCCGTCCCGGCAGATGTTCGCCCCGGACGTACACTTCGGCACCCCTTCGACGAAGAACGGACCCAAAATTGTATTTTCGGTTGCCCGGCCGGGCCGGCGGTGGTTGATGGCGTCGACAAGCATCGATACACCGAGGACGTCGGACAGCAGGATAAACTCCTGCCGCCAGTCGGTGCACATATGGCCCGTTTCGGTCAGAAACCGTATCGCCGCAAGCCACTCTTCATGCGTAGGCTCGATCTCCTTCACTGCGGCATGCAAATGACGGACAACCGTTTCAGCGATCTGACGGGTGCGAGGATCGACGTCGGGCCCGATTCGCGCGTTGACGATTTCAGCCGAATGCGCTTCGTTGAACAAGGGAAAAGTGCTCTTTCCGGGGGCGCTCATGATGCCGTCCTTGCGTTTCAATTAGGGTCGATCGACGGAACGGCGCCGACATAGGCGCGCGCGAGCAGCCCATGAAGCCCTTGCCGATCCAATGGGCGAGGATTCCAGTATGGATTCGCGAGCGCCAGGTCGACGCATCGGCCGATACCGTCCTCGGGCATACCGAGTTCACGCAGCCCGCTCGGTGCTCCGATCGTGAGATTGAGCGCGTGGAGCGCCGCCGGCACGTCGTCGACGTCCAGTGCGCGGCGAAGCCGCGTCATCACCTCCGGTATCGACGGGGCGTTATAGGCGAGCGCGTGCGGCAGCACGACCGCGTGTGTGTCGGCGTGAGGCAGATCGAAGGTGCCGCCGAGCGTATGGCAAAGCTTGTGATGAAGCGACATTCCGACCGAGCCGAGGCAGATGCCGGCAAGCCAAGCGCCATAGAGGGCATCCGCGCGAGCGGCGCGGTCGGACGGGTTCGAGCAGATGGCGGGAAGCGCTCTCACGAGCGCACCAATGCTCTCGAGTGCGAGCGCGCTGATGATCGGGTTCGCATCGCGCGCATAAAGCGCCTCTATGGAATGGGCGACCGCGTTCATTCCACTGACGCCGCTAAGCCGCGCCGGCAAATCCATCGTCAAGTCGATGTCGTAGATCACCGTTTCCGGCAGCACCTTGGGGCTGCGCTGCGTCGTCTTGACCCCGTCCTTCGTCTCGCCGAGGATTGGCGTCATCTCCGAGCCCGCGTAAGTCGTCGGCAAGACGATCTGCGGAAGGTCCGTGCGAAGCGCAAGCGCCTTGCCGAGGCCCGTGGCGGATCCGCCACCAATCGCCACGATTCCGTCCGCATTGATCTCGGCGAGCAGTGAAAGCGCTTCGTCAGTCACTTCCACGGGCGTATGCATTCGCGCGCCGGCGAACGAGCCGGCATGCCGATCAGCCAGGTCGCTCGAGATTTGCCGCGCAACCTCGTCGTGCACGGGCCCGCTCAGAATCAACACACGCGACATGCCCAGCCGCGCGACCTCATCGCGCACGCGCGAGCGGGTGCCGGCGCCAAAGAGCACGCGGGTGGGCAGCCCTTCGTACACGAAGGGAAGCTGCGGCATAACGGCTTCATAGGTCATTGAGATTACCCTTGCGCAATTCCGGTAATGGGTTCCTCGGTCACATCCGCAAGTTGCGCGCGATCGGTCTCGCTTCGCGTAGCGAACGTGACGCTCGCGGCAGCGCCCGCCGCGGCAAGAACGATAGCCGCCAGCATGGCCCCGCCGCCGCCGAACGCTTGTTGCAGCATCCCGCCGATGAACGGGCCGAGGATGGCGCCGAGTCGGCCCACCGCCAATTCCATCCCGACCGCGGTGGCTCGCATTTGCGTTTCATACGACGCAGCCGTGAAATTGTTCAGTACGAATTGTCCGCCAATGATGCAAAAGCCGGCTATGGCGCTGAAAACTAGGTTTGTCCAGTGCGTCTGCAGGAAGATCAACGCAAGCACGGATAATGCACCGCCGAGCCACCACGCGCAAAGCCACTGGCGGGGACGATTCGAGCGGTCGACGAGGCGCCCGCACACGAGCCCGCCGACGAACGACATTACCTGCATCAGCGCCCCGAAGGCGAAGCTGGCACCGAATGTTTCGCCGCGTGCCTGCATGAGCGTCGGGATCCATCCTGAAAGTCCGAATATGCAGAAGAGACTCAGAAAACTCGTGGTCCAAATGGCAATCGATAGTCTGCGATAGGGAGCCGTCAGCAACGCGAAGACCGGCGTTCGAGTGACAGCGGACGGCCGCGACACCCGGCGGTCGAGGTACGTCTGAGCGCGATCCGGACGGAGGTCCGCAAGGATGGCCCTGACATCCTCATCGCGCCCGCGCAGCAGCGCAAACCTCGGGGATTCGGGCAAGTAGCGATGCACGAAAGGGATCAGCACGAACGACAACGAGCCCACCCAGTATAGGCCCTGCCAGCCCGTGCGGGGCGTAACGAATACGCCCACGATGCCTGCGGCCGCACCGCCTGCCGCCCACCCGAGCGCCACGCCCCAGAGCGAGAACGTATTGGCGATCCGCCGCGGGGCGAGTTCGTTGATGTACGTCGTCGAAAGCGGCAGCAGCACGCCGAGGCCAAGGCCGGTTGCAATGCGAAGCGCGCAGAAACTTGCGAATGAATCGGCGGCGACGGCGGTCAGAGCCGAGAAGATTGTCGTGATCCATAGGCCGGCGAGCAGCGTGATACGCCGTCCGAATCGATCGGCGATCGCGCCGTGCACGGCCGCGCCGAGCAGAAATCCGACAAGCCCGCTCGAGACGAGCATCCCCGCCTGCTGGAGCGACAGGCCCCATGGCGCACGGACGTAATGAATGACGTAGGCGGGATTGAACGTGTCGTACCCGTCGAACAGCGTCAGCAACGCCAACAAGATGCCGAGCCTTATGTGCATTGCGCTGACGGGCGCAGTCGACAGTTCCTCGTGCACATCGATTGTTTCGTCGTGCATGGTGTCTCACTCCATTTATGTTCTGTTGCGGGGGCGACATCCG
>CAYPWK010000136.1:1611-5549 GCA_964414365.1 uncultured Burkholderia sp. | reverse complement strand
ATCTTGATCCGGTCGTTCTCGCTGATCGACGCCTCGTCGAACCAATGCGCCGCGTGATCGACGTTTTCAAATGGCCAATCCGCCGAAAAGAGGATGCGGTCCGAGCCGATTTCGAGCATCGCGTCGATGAGCGTCTGAGTACGAAAGTTGCCCGAAGTCGTCAGCCAGAAGTTCGCGCGAAAGTACTCGGCGATCGGCTTTTCGGCCGGATAGTTCGGCTTCACCTTGACCCATGCGTTTCGATTGTCGACACGCCACATGCTGTACGGCAATCCCTCGCCCATGTGACCGAGAACGATCTTCAGGCGCGGGTGCTCGTCGAAAAGGCCCGAGCCCATCAGCCGCAGCGCGTGAACGGCTGTCTCCTGGCCGAATGCCCATGTAGGACCGAGCAGCCACGGATGGCCGTCGTAAATCGGCGCGTGCTCGGCGAGCGGATTGCGTGGATGCAGGTAAAACGGCACGTCCAGCGCCTCGACGGCCGCCCAAAACGGGCGAAACTGCGGGAGGTCATAGTAGAGGACACGATCACTGCCCTCCACTTGCGAGAATCCGTTGACGAGCGCGCCGACGAAGCCTAGCTCCTTCACGCATCGCTCGAGTTCCCGGGCCGCGAGATCGGGCGATTGCATCGGCAGTGCCGCGAATCCCTTAAAGCGGTCGGCGCGTTTCGCGATCTGCTCGGCAAGAAAGTCGTTCGCTCGCCGCGAAAGATCGTACGCCGCCTTCGTGTCCGGGACGGCCTGCACGGTCGGTGCGTTCAACGAAAGAATCATGAGCTCGATGCCGTTGCGATCCATTTCGTCGATGCGGCGATCATGGATGTCGAGAAGCCGGCTCTTCAACTCCGTCCAATACGACGGCGGCACAAACCCCGCCGAGTCCTGCACCGTCGCCTCGATGGCGAAATGTTCTTCCAACGCGATCTTTCTGGTTGCTTTGAATGACATAAGCGTTCCATTCGTCCTAGTATTGACCTTTGGGTTCGAGGCCGAGTGCCATCTGACCGTACATCGTGCCGACAGTATCCCAGTTCATGCTGATATGTCTTCCGACGGCATTCGCGTCGCGCCATGCGCGCTGTACTGGGTGCGAGAGATCGAGGCCCTGCCCTCCCGTCGAAGCGTTGAGCGCTTCCGTTGCACGAATCGCGAGAGAAACCGCGAAGGCCTGCCCGAGGCGGCTTTTGATGCGATCTTCGACGGACACCCGCTCGCCTGCGTTGACAGTCGCTTCACGCTCGCGCAGGTCGGCCAGCAGGACCTTCCTTGCTGCTTCGGCGCTCGCGGTCGCTTCGGCCACGCGCAATTGGATCGTCGCGAACTCGGCCATGCGGTTTTGCCCGCCGGCTACAGCGCCGCGCGTTATGCGCCGCGCCGTTCGCTCGAGATAGTCTTCGAGCGCTCCTTGCGCGGCTCCGACGGCTACCGACGCGAGGCATGACGGAATCGCGCTCAACATCGGAATCGAGAAGCCGGGGTGGTGGCTGTAGAGCTTGGCGCCAGGCGTATCGCCACTCGTGGTTTCGGAAAACAACAGTGTCCGATGCGCGGGAACGAAGACCTTGTCGAGGACGAGCGTCTTACTGCCGGTGCCTGCGAGGCCGATCACGTGCCAAGTGTCGTCGATCGTGTAGTCCGCCTGGGGCACCAGCAGAAACGCCGGGGCTGGCTTTTCTCGTTCGCCTTGCGGCGGCAGCACAGCGGCGCATAGCGACCACTGGGCGGATTCGCAGCCGCTCGCGAAACTCCAGCGGCCGCTGATGAGATAGCCTCCCTCGGTTGCCTCTGCTTGACACGCCGGCGCATAGGACCCGCAGACGAGCGCATCGGGACTGCTACCCCAAACGTCCTGCTGGGCCTGGGCCGGAAACGCAGCCACGAGCCATTGGTGGGCAGCAAGGAGACCCGCGACCCATGCCGTCGACGCACACCATTTGGCGAGATCGACGTTCAGATCGACGAGCACGGAAAAGTCGTGCTCGAGACCGCCAAACGCCTCCGGCTTCACGATATCGAAGTAGCCGGCCTCCCGCAGCGCTTCGATCGTGTCCATCGGAACCCGGCGATCCGCTTCGACACGAGCGGCGCGGGCCTTGATCGACGCGGCGAGCGCAGCAACGCGCTCCCGCAGGTCTTCCGGCGAGGGACGGTGCGCGCCGCGCATCGCGACCGTGCCGGATTCTCGTTCAACAACGATCATTAAGTCACCTCCAGTTGTCGGTTTTTCGGTAGCGCGAACGTTGTCAGCACTGCTCTTGGCCAGATTGGGTTCGCGAAGGGAGAAGCGCTAGCAATAGGCCGCGTTTCGGTAGAGGAGCGGCCGTGCGTCGTCGTTCAAGAGGACTTCCTGCGCGGTGCCGATGAAGATCGTATGGGTGCCGAATGGAACCGCCGCCACCTTATGGCAGACGATATTGGCCTGCGCACTCCCGAGGTATTTCATGCCCGCGGCATGCGTCAGCCATTCGCCCACGGAGAAACGCTCTTCGGGCGGCAATGCGCCGCTGAAAGCGGTCGACACCTCTGCCTGATCGTGTTTGAGCACGTTCACGCAGAAGTGTCGTGCGGATACAAGAATGTCGTGTAAGAACGAAGACTGGTTCACGCAAACGATCATCGACGGCGGCTCCATCGAGAGAGAACTGACCGCCGTCATCGTCATGCCATGGCGGCGGTTGCCGTCAGAAGCGGTGACGATCGTCACAGTCGACGCGATACGCCGCATCGCGGCGCGAAACGATGTGCCGATCTGCGGATGAGGTACAGCGAGCGTGTCCATTTCGTCTCCATGAGCTCCGGGCTTTGTGCCACCCTGTTGGAGACAACTATAATTTCATTTGCAACTGTTGCCAATGAAAATAATGTGGATGGAACTCTTGCTTTGATAGAATTGCTCAATCCCCGACTGAGGTATGGCCGTGTACAAGTTCACCGATTCGTTCCCCTACCTGCTGAACCGCGTCGGCGTGCGGATGGGCGAGTTGTTCTCGCGCCGGATCGCGTCATATGGTGTGACGCTGCCCATGTATCGCGTGATGGCGGCACTGAAGGAGGTGCCGGGGCAGCGGCTCAATGATCTCGCGGCCATGACGACCGTCGAGCTTTCCACGCTCTCACGCCTCGTCGGCACGATGGAAAAAATGAAGCTTGTCTCGCGCAGCCGGCTCGAAAACAACGCGCGCACGGTCGCGATCACGCTGACCGAACAAGGTGCGGCGCTGCTTAGAGAGTTGATGCCGATCGCCCAGCACTTCGAACAAGTCGCGGTCAGCAAGCTTTCCCCGGCGGCACTGAAAACGCTGAAGAAAACGCTTTCCGACATCTACGACTTGCTGGATGCCCTCGAAGAAGAGGTAACCGAGTCAGCCGAGTGAGTTCGTCGTGGCGCTCGCCCACTGACCGGTTGGCAGGTCATGAAATTTCGCGTCCTTTCGTTTCGGGTAACAACAGCGTGGCGATGAGCACGACCAAGTACGCCCCGCCCGCGAAAATGCCGATGGCGACGCCGAGCGGTGCCGTCTTCGCGAGATACCCGACCAGGCTTGGAAACAACGCACCGATTCCGCGGCCGAAGTTGTAAGCGAACCCCTGCCCGTTCGCCCGCACCGACGACGGAAACAGTTCAGTCAAATAGGCACCGACGCCGCTGAAGATTCCCGATGCCGCGAAGCCGAGCGGAAAGCCTAGAAAGAGCATTTGCTGGTTCGACAGCTGCAGGCGCGTATAGGCCAAGATGCACGCGCCGCAGAGCACGGCAAAAATGATGAGATTCGCGCGGCGACCGAGGCGATCGGTCAGATAGGCGCCGGTCAGATAGCCGATGAAGGAGCCCAGGATGATGACGAGCAGATAGCCGCCCGTGCCGATCACCGAGAGATGCCGCTCTGTCTTCAGAAATGTCGGCAGCCACGTGGTCACGGCGTAATAGCCGCCTTG
>CAYPWK010000136.1:0-1511 GCA_964414365.1 uncultured Burkholderia sp. | reverse complement strand
TCGCCCATCAGCACGGAGCCCACGGCCCATTCGCCGCCGAAGCCGAGACCCTGCAGCGCGCGCAGCACGAAGACCTGCCAAAAGTTCTGGGAAAAACCGATGAGCACCGTGCAAACGGTGAACCATAGAATCGTCACTTGCAGGATGCGGACGCGCCCGAATCGATCCGCGAGGATGCCCGCCAGCCAGCCGCCGATCGCCGAGAAAAGCAACGTGATCGTCGCCAGCAAGCCAGCTTCGGCCTTGTCGATCTTGAACAGGCCGATCAACGTCGAGATCACGAACGTAAAGACCATGAAATCGAGGGCATCGAGCGCCCAGCCGCCGAAGGCGGCTACGAATGTCCGCCGCTCCGGTGCTGTCATTCGCCGAAACCAGTTGGTCTTCTCTCCTTGCCCCATTGCAGATGACATGGATCAGTCTCCTCGCTGTAGCTCAGATCGGTCCATCAAGCCATTGCTCGATCGCATAGGCCGATTTAGGGGTTATACGGATCTTCTTTGGTTGATCGGGTTACGTCTCGCGCAGTGCCGGTTCTTAGCATACGCAGCAAGGATATGCGACCCGCCAAAATCGCGCCATACAGGGTTCTTCTGTCGTCTGCATCGAGGCGGCGCAGGCATCGCGGTCGTGGCTAGACCGTGGCGCCTATGCACGCGCCCCGGAACGGTACTGCGAGGGAATCAGCAGCGGACTGGGGCGGCACTGACACAGGCACCAGTCGCCGCTGAGCGCGGACCGCCGGCCGTCGGGTCCCCGCTCCCGCAGTCGCTCACCCACGCAGACGATTTGGCCCGTAGTGCCGCACTGTGGGCACCATACCGCATCGCCTTCATACGCCGCCGCTTTGCCGTCGATGATGTCTTTGTGCACCGTCGCGATCACACGCCCCTTTGCGGTCGTGGTATCGCCGTCGCGGATATCGTGGCGAACACTCATTCTGCTTCTCCTGTCATCTGTCGTAATGCAATCGGTTGGGTCGTCGTCTCGCTACACGGCACGAAATGCCACCGTTCCGCCTCTGGATCGAAGAGCGCGAGCTGCCGGCATGGCGATAAGTCGCACCTGGTAAGTTCGATTGAGGCGAGCGCCTGAACAACCGCACGCCCGAGTCGGCCTGGGTCCCAGGCACGCACGTGATCGAGCGTTTCGCGCCAGGCATAAAGGCCTGCCCATTCGTGCAGGCGCGCAACTTCGGCCAGCACCAGCTCATCGAACTCGAAGCGCAGTGGCTCATGCGCCCAGTGATGCATCGTGCGGGTATAGCCACCGAGTGCGCCGCTTGGCCGCATGAGCAACCGGCCGTCGACGACCGGCCATCCGAGATGCACGGTAGCAATCAGGCCTTGGCCATCGGCATCCCGGAAAGCGTCCTGCGGCACCAGCTCCGCAGGCATGACCTGGAACCGCTGGCCGAGCTGGGTGAATCGCAGGACTTCGATCAGCGCATCGACCGGCGACAGGTAGCAGAGAATCGCGCGGCCGCTCGCGGTTCGCTCGGTCGCGATGCG
>CAYPWK010000135.1:0-12671 GCA_964414365.1 uncultured Burkholderia sp. | reverse complement strand
GTACACACGCACGATGTTTGAATACGACTTCATGATCAACGCGTTCGCGGCGTCGGGCATCGTCGCCGTGCTCGCGGGGATCGTTGGCTACTTTCTCGTCATGCGGGGGCAGACATTCGCGGGCCACGCGCTTTCGCATGTCGGCTTCACCGGTGCGACCGGGGCCGTCCTCGTCGGCATTTCGCCGCTATGGGGCATGGTCGGCTTCACGCTTGCGGCAGGGTTGTCGATGGGCGCGCTCGGCGAGCGGCTCGCGGGTCGCGACGTGGCGATCGGCGTCGTGCTTTCGCTCTCGCTGGGCTGCGGCCTGTTGTTCCTCCACTTTTTCACGGCTTATGCCACGCAAGTTGCGGCGCTTCTCTTCGGCAACGTGCTCGGCGTCACGACCCAAACGGTCGTCATCCTGGCCGGCATCGGCGCTGCGAGCCTTATCGCACTGAGCCTGATCATGCGCCCGCTGCTCTTCGCGACGTTGCAGCCGGAACTTGCCGAAGCGAAGGGCGTGTCGCTGCGCTTCGTGTCGATGCTGTTTCTTGCGATTGCCGCGCTGACCGTCGCGGCCTGCACGCAAATCGTCGGCGTACTGCTCGTCTTTACGCTGATGGTCGGGCCGGCTGCCGCCGCGCAAAACGTCACGACGCGGCTATCGCGCGGCATCCCGCTCGCCGCGCTTTTCGCGCTTGCGCAAGCGTGGCTCGGTGTGACGCTTGCCTTTTACACCGACTGGCCGACGAGCTTCTGGATCACGGCGCTTGCGTCGCTCGTTTATGGCGCGAGTCTGCTCGTGCGGCGGTAGGGGCTTTCACGCCCGTACCGCAACGTGGCATCTCTGAAGCTGACCGATTGAGAGCTAGCTGACAATCGCCGTTAGCACACCGACGCGGCCCTCGCGCAGATTGCGCGCGAGGTTGGCGAGCATAGGCGCGAAGTCGGCTCCTAGCACCAGGGCGAGGCTGGGCCCGGCAGGCGGCCCGCCTGCCGGCAACGTCGCGAACCATTGGGCCGCGAGCTCGGTTTCATCGCGCCAGACATCGACGCTGAATCCCGCTTCGAGGAGCGCCTTGCGCGTTTCGGCTTCCGTCAGAAGGTGGCTGCTGTCGGGCGTGGCAGCCCAAGGCACCGGGAAATACGGAGCGCCGTGCTTGGCGACGATGTCATAGGTAGCGAATCGTCCGCCTGGCTTCAGCGCGCGACGGATTGCACCATAGAGGGCCGCCCGGTCGGCGACGTTCATCGCGACGTGCTGCAAGAACACGCGGTCCATGCTGCCATCCTCGACCGGTGGCTCCGTGGCGTCGCCTGCGAGGAAAGTCGTGCGATCTCCAAGCGCACAGCGTTGGCTCAGATAGCGAGCGATATCGATAAACGCCGTGCTGAGATCCACCCCCATGACGTTGACGCCATAAGTTGCGGCGAGATAGCGTGCGGGGCCGCCGATGCCGCAACCAAGATCGAGCACGGCCATGCCGGGTTTCAGCTCCATCGCCTCGGCAAGCTCGCGGGTGGCGAGCAACCCGCGCGTATGAAACTGGTCGAGCATCGCGAGTTGCTGAACCGTCAGCACGGTTTCCTCCGGGCCGAACACGGCGAGTGCGGCTTGCACCTTCGCCATCAAACCGGCTCCGCGATATTGCGCCTGCGTAGTTTGAATTGGAGTATCCATGACGACCTGCCCTCCTGAGGTTGGATGACCACACCCTACGCGTCTGGCGTCATTCGATAAACCGGCCTAGTCTGGATAGACCGTGAAGCGGAGCTATACAATCCGCGCGTCACTACGTTCTCGTTCGAGGAGAAGCCGGATTGAAGAAGAGCGGATCGCAAGAAAGCATGTCTCCGTCCCAATTGATCGACGCGAGGATCGCGGAGCTGGGTGACTGGCGCGGTGAGACGCTCGGCAGGCTGCGCAGCCTGATCAAGGAAGCCGATCCCGAAGTCGTCGAGGAGTGGAAATGGCGGGGAGTCCCCGTGTGGTCGCACGGCGGAATGATCTGCACGGGAGAGACTTACAAGAACGTCGTGAAGATGACTTTCGCCAAAGGCGCGGCTTTGGACGATCCCTCGGGCCTCTTCAACTCGAGCCTCGAGGGGAACACGAGGCGCGCCATCGACTTGCGCGAGGGCGAGAGCATCGACGAAGAGGCGTTGAAGGCGCTCATTCGCGCCGCCGTAAGGCTCAACACTTCAAAAGCCAAAAGCTGACCGTCGGCGCCCGGTCCGAAGTCGGATATTGCGCCGCCCTTTGCCGTCGCCGCGTTGAGCGCGAAGCGGCATCAGTGTCTTCCCGTAGCGCGCCTTGACTTTCGCCGGCCGCCAACCGATCATTCGCTCATCGATAGAACAAAAGATCGCCCACGGCATCGCACCCGCCCCAATTGCGGCGGCGGCGCGCCCTGCGATCTCAATCGGGAGACATGCGATGGACAATGCGCGCGGCAGCGCTTCGAACGTAATTCTGCATCTTGGGGCCGGATCGTTTCACCGAGCCCATCAGGCGTGGTATCTGCATCGTCTCAACGCATGCGCGGCGCCCGGCGAGGCGAGCTGGTCGTTGACGGTCGGCAACATACGCGGCGACATGAATGCCGTGCTCGACGCCCTGGCGGCGCAAAACGGCGTCTATACGCTCGAGACCGTCACGCCGCAAGGCGAGCGCGCCTACGAGACGATCCGCTCGATCACGCGCGTCGTGCCATGGACTCCGACGCTGGAAGGCCTCGTTGAGGCCGGCGCCGATCCGGCCTGCAAAATCATTTCGTTCACGGTGACCGAGGGCGGCTATTACCTCGACGACCATGATGAGCTCGACACCTTCAATTCCGACCTGGCGGCCGATATCGCGGGCGCGCATACGACGATCTACGGTGCGCTCGCCGCGCGCCTCGACGCGCGCCGTGCGCGCGGCGGTGGCCCGCTCACGCTGCAAAGCTGCGACAACCTGCGCAGCAACGGCGAGCGGTTCGAAGCCGGCATGCGCGCGTTCCTCGCGGCGCGCAAGCAGCATGAGCTCGCCGTCTGGTTCGATGAGAATACGAGTTGCCCGAACTCGATGGTCGATCGCATCACGCCGCGCCCGACGCCCGACGTGCGCGAGCGAGTGCAGGCGGCAACGGGTATCGACGATGCCTGCCCTGTCATGGGCGAGGCATTCATTCAGTGGGTCATCGAAGATCGCTTTCGCGCAGGCAGGCCCGCCTGGGAACGGGCGGGCGCCGAACTCGTCGATTCGGTGCTGCCCTATGAGGAAGCGAAGATCCGCATTCTCAATGCGAGCCACAGTTGCATCGCGTGGGCCGGCACGCTCGTGGGGCTTTCATACATCCACGAAGGAACGGCCGATGAGGACATCCGCCGCTTCGCGCATGAGTACGTCACCCAGGACGTGATTCCGTGTCTCACGCCGAGCCCCCTCGATCTTGCGCGCTATCGCGACGTCGTCCTCGACCGGTTCAGCAATCCCTATATCCAGGACACGAACCAGCGCGTCGCGGCCGACGGGTTTTCGAAGATTCCCGGCTTTATCGCGCCGACGCTCGCGGAATCGTTCGAGCGCGGCGCAGACCCTCATGCGACGGCCGTGCTGCCCGCGCTCTTCTTCCGGTTCCTCGACCGCTGGCGGCAAGGCGCGCTGCCCTACACCTACCAGGACGGCGTAATGGACGAGGCGTCGACTCGAGCGTTTTTCTCAGCGGCGGACCCGCTCGCGGCGTTCTGCGGATCGCGTCTGCTGTGGGGCGGCATGGCGGGAAGCCCGCGGCTGGTCGCGACGATGCGCTCGGCGCTCGAACGTATCGACGCGTGGTTGGCTTCACGATCCTGACCGTTGACCACGCTGACTGTTGACCATGCGGGCTCCCGCACTGGGCCCTCCAAGGCGGCCGTGCTGCCGGTGTCGCCGGCTGGGGCCGCCGCTCGTCTCACCGGGCTCGCCCGCATTGCCGCCCACGGCGGGCCACGGATAAAGTAGCGCTTCCGCGCTGACGCGAACCGATCTTCAAGGACTGGCTCCCATGTACCTCGGCATCGACCTCGGCACATCCGAAGTGAAAGTTTTATTGCTTGCGCCTGACGGACACGTGCTCGGCACGGCCGGCTCACCGTTCACCGTCTCCCGCCCGCATCCGCGCTGGGCCGAACAGAATCCGGCCGACTGGTGGGAGGGCACCGGCCTCGCGCTCGCGAAGCTGCGCGAAGCCCATCGCGAAGCGTTTGCGCAAGTCCGCGCGATCGGCCTCTCCGGACAGATGCATGGTGCGGTGCTCCTCGACGAGGCTGACCGCGTCCTGCGCCCGGCCATTCTCTGGAACGACATGCGCAGCGCCGAGGAGTGCGAGCAGCTCACGAAGCGCGCATCGCGCCTGCACGAGATCGCTGGCAACCTGGCCATGCCGGGCTTTACTGCGCCAAAGCTCCTTTGGGTTGCCCGTCATGAGCCCGAAATATTTCGGCGCACCGCGTGCGTGCTCTTGCCGAAGGACTATCTGCGATTGAAGATGACGGGTGACAAAGTCTCGGATCCATCGGACGCCGCCGGGACACTGTGGCTCGACGTCGCGCGCCGCGACTGGTCCGATGAGCTGCTCGACGCCTGCGGCATGCGCCGCTCGCAGATGCCGCGCCTCGCCGAAGGCAGCGCGCCTTCGGGCGTGCTGCGGCCCGAGCTCGCGCGCGAATGGGGCTTGTCCGGCGAGATCGTCGTGGCGGCAGGCGGCGGCGATAATGCGACGAGCGCGATCGGCATCGGCGCGACCGAGCCCGGCGACGGATTCGTCTCGCTCGGCACCTCAGGCGTGCTTTGCGTCGTCGGCGATCGTTTCCTTCCCAATCCGGCCTCGGCCGTCCATGCGTTCTGCCATGCCATTCCCGATCGTTGGCATCAGATGAGCGTCGTGCTTTCTGCCGCGAGTTGCCTGCGTTGGGTTTGCACGTTGACGAGCACCGACGAACCGACGCTCGTTGCGGAAGCGGCGGCGCTCGAGCCCGAGGCACTCGCCGATGCGCCGCTCTTTCTGCCTTATCTCTCCGGTGAGCGCACACCGCACAACGATCCGTATGCCGAAGGCGTCTTCTTCGGCATGACGCACGCGACGAACCGCGCGCTCATCGGCTATGCCGTGCTCGAAGGCGTGACGCTGGCGCTGGCGGACGGGCTCGATGCGCTCGCGGCGGCCGGCACGACGCCGAATGCGCTGTCGCTGCTCGGCGGCGGCGCGCGCAGCACCTACTGGGCGCAACTGCTCGCCGATGCGCTCGCCACGCCGACGCGCCAGCATGGCGGCGGTGAAACGGGCGCGGCGCTCGGTGCCGCGCGTCTCGGCTGGCTCGCGGCCGGCGGCGATCCCGGCGAGGTACTCGCCAAGCCCCCTGTCATGGCAGAATTCGCGCCCAATCCGCAGCGTCACGATGAGTTGCGCGCGCGGCTCGCCACTTACCGGGAACTCTATCGACACGTGCGGCCGCTCTTCGATCCGTCGCGCAAACGACTCGCGTGAGCTCGTGCACGGCCGCCGACAATCCCGACAATCGTTTGGCACTCCTCACTTCACGACCCATTCTTCGCATCCGTGTCCAGATCCAACGAAAAACTCGACTTGGCGACGCGTGCCGCATGGCTTTATTACGTTGCGGGCAACACGCAGAATGAGATCGCCGAGAAGCTGCAGGTTTCGCGCCCCGTCGCGCAGCGGCTCGTGGCCTATGCCGTCGAGAAGAATCTGATCCGCGTGCGAATCGAGCACCGGTTGGCCGATTGCCTCACGCTCGCGGATCGTCTCAGCGCGCGCTTCGGCTTGTCGATGTGCGAGGTGGTGCCTGTCGACGACGACATGCCCGAAGCAATCGACCGCAAGCTCGCGGTCGCCGGCGCACAAGTGATGGAGCGGTACTTGAGCGCGGAGAACCCGATCGTCGTCGCCGTCAGCAGCGGGCGAACGCTGAAGGCGGCCGTCGACCAGCTCGGACAGATCGACCGCCCTCAGCACCGGCTCGTCTCGATGGTCGGCGCGATTGCGCAGGACGGCTCGTCGAATCGCTACGACGTGGCGCTGCATATTTCCGAAAAGACGGGCGGCAAGCACTTTCTGCTGCCGGCGCCGCTCATCGCCGATAGCGAGGCCGAGCGGGCGCAATGGTGCAATCACCGGCTCTACCGGATCGTCGAGAGCCTCTCGGCCGAGGCCGATGTCGCGTTCATCGGCATCGGGGATATAGGCCCGAAGTGCCCGCTCCATGTCGACGGGTTCATCACCGCCTCGGAGGTGCAGGAGTTGATGAGCCTCGGCGCCGTGGCGGAAATGTTAGGACTGCCGATCGACGACGAAGGAAAGCGCGTGGAATCGCCGACGGGCCGTCGTGTGACGAGCCTGCGTCTCGACGCGCCGCCCAAGCGCCCGACGATCGGCTTCGCGGGCGGAGCGAGGAAGCACAGGGCCGTGCTGGCCGCGCTGAAGGGCGGCTGGCTTTCGGGGCTCGTCACCGATGAGGCCTGCGCGCGGGCTGCGTTGGACGAGACAGGCGCGGCGCGAGTCACGGCTCAATGATGCTTTAACGTCGCTGACTTAAGCCTGCTTTCGCCGAGTCAAGTCGCGTTTCGTCAGTGCCCCGCAGGCCGCGTCGTGATTGGCGCGAAGTCCACTGCAATACGCTCCTGTCCGTACTTCGCGGCGATTGCCTTCAATCGTGCGTCAACGGCGGCCAGATAATCGGCGCGCGGCTCGCTGTCGGGACGCAACTTATCGAACAGCGGAGCCGGTGTCGCGACCAGCACGATCATCTCACTGCCGAGCGGCTTTGCGATCACCCACTCGCCCATGCCGCCGATCGTCGCCGAGTAGTTCGGCGGCGCTTGATTGTCCTGCTGGCGGCGGCTCGGCACGAGATGAACGACGCTGCCGTCGAGCACGTAATAATCGACGCTGACATAGGTGTCGTAGCCCGGCGTCGTGACGTCGAGCACGAGAGGGCTGCCTTCGGTCAGCTGCCCGTTGGGTACCTTCGTATGTATCGATGCGCCCGACGCGGGGCTCGCCGGCTGATGTGACGATATCCAGAACGACGTGAATGCCTTGACGACATCGCACTCATTTTCGCCGACCGGACGCACGTCGACGCTCGTCGAGGCCGCCCCAGCCACGCTCGCAAGCGCATCGAGCAAACGCATGCGACCTTCATGCTCCCCGACGTAGCCCCGCACCGATAGCGTCGTACCTTGAACCGAAGCGCTCAACGCCGAGCATGGCACGGAAGCGAGCAAGGGCAAGACATCGGCAAGCGACAGCGTCCCGTGCTTCGCCACGGCGCCTGCGGATATCGATGCCGACGCGGGCGTGGGCGTGGGTATTTCCGCAACTTCCGAGGCAGGCAGCTGACCTCGCGCGCTCGTCGCGCCCGGCTGCTCGCTGTAGCCATACCACACGGCCACAACAGTGACGAGGGCGGCGGTGAAGACGCCCGCCACGGCAATCATCATCGCCTTGCGCTTGCGTGGGACGGGCGTATGCCGAGAGACCTGATGCGCGCCAATGCCTTCGAGGAATTGCTCGACGCTAGGCGTTCGCGTCGCACGATCGAACGACAGCGACGCCCTCAACGTTTTCCATTGGCGGTTGCCCAAACCGTCCGGACGCTCAGGCTGTCTCTTCTCACTGCGGGCCTGCAAGGAGGAGACGCGATTGAACGGATGTCGTCCTGTCAGCAGTTCATAGGTCACGCACCCGAGCGCATAGATGTCGTCGCGCGGATCAGGCTCGCGGTGCTCGAACATCTCCGGACTCGCATAGGCCGGCGTGATGCCGCCAAGCGTCGCCGGATCGAAGAGCGTCACCTCGCTTTCTTCGTCAGGACGGTGCAAGACGCGCGCGATGCCGAAATCGATGACCTTCACTTCGCCGCGGTCTGTGAGAAGCACATTGGCCGGCTTGAAGTCGCAGTGGACGAAGCCTCGCTCGTGCGCGTAAGCGAGTGCATTCCCCATGCCCGCGATGATCGGGAGCGCCTTGTCGTACGACAAGCCGGCGAAACCCGGTGCGCGCAACGTCTTGCTTAAGGGACTGCCGGACAGATACTCCATCGTGATGTAGATCGTCGGGCCGTCGCGATCGAAATCGTGAACGGTCACGATGTTGCGATGGGCCAGCGTCTGCGCCTTGCGGGCTTCGCGTTGAAGCGCGATCAGGGAGGTGGCCTGTCCGCGAAACTGGACGTTCAGCACCTTAATGGCGACGTAGGGCCTGCGATCGGAAGCTTCGAGCTTGCGCAGATCGAGCGCCTTGTAGACGGTGCCCATGCCGCCCACGCCGAGACACTCTTCGAGCACAAAACGACCGTTGAGCGTGTCTCCGATTCCCTTCACGCGTTCGCCGTCGCCGGCGGGCGCATCGCCGGGCGAGCCGGTTGCGCCACCCCGACTCTCCGATGACGCGTCGCTGGACACGCGCGGGGGCTGCGCGACGTGCACGCGAGTCTCATCGCCAGGCTGGAATTCGGTGGCGCCAAACCGCTCGATGTGGTTGACGACTTCGGCATAGACGTCGTCGGGCAGCGGAGTCTTCGTCTGCGTTTCGTCAAGCACTTCACGCAGCCGAATGCCATTGACCGGATCAGTCGCGAGCGCGCGGTCGATCTGAGCAATGAATGCGTCGTGCGAAAGCGCCCCGCCTCGATAGTTTTGAAACAACTCCGCAAGGCTCGTCATTCGTGCGCCTCTTCAGGCTTCGAAATCCGTTGTAACGGCGCGCCGATCGCCTCCCGCGCCGCACAAACAATGCTCTCGATGGATACTAGTCTGCGAGCGCGCCTTGCGCAATCAGTGCGCAAGCCCACTTATGGGCGCAAGCGCATCGCGTGACGCTTGCATGTGTGCATCGATATGATGAGTCGGCGCTCGTTGGTCCGCACTGCCACCTGCCACGCGAGCGGTGGGTCCGCATTCGTCATCTCCGTTTCGCAGCTCGCCTGGAGCGAAACCTTGACGCGCGCAACGAACAGCAACACCTATACTGGTGGAACGCCGGTGCACGGCGGCAGCGTCCCCGTTCCGGCTTTCACTAAAATCTCAACCGTCGTATCTGTCCGCGCGGAGCGCAATCATGACCACGCTCGTTATCAATGATCTGCCCGAGAGCATCGAACTGGATCGGCAGGCAATGGCCGCCATCATCGGTGGCGCGACTGTGCGAGGGCACGGCGCCCCGTTCGCGCGACGGCGGACTTTTACGGGGCTCGATACTCCAGGCGCGCAGGTCACGGCGTCTCTCTTGCCGGATCTCGCAACGCCGGTGGAGTCGCTGCTGTTCTCTAAACCGAAGACGTTGCTGCGTTGACGTCATGCGGCGAGGCGTTCGAGCCGCGTCGACATGGCTGGACGCATAGCGGCAGGTGGAAATACGCACCAGGTGCCGTCATCGTGGCGGAAAAAGAAGATCGCAAGCACGCCGGCAGTGTGGAGCGCTTCAACGCGGACGTAGCGGTGCCGATGAAGTGCCGTACGGCCGAAGTGCGTGACATGCCCCGGCGTAGCCGACGTAGGGGCGAGCCATTTGTTGACGAGCTCGCGAAGCGATGTGCGGGTGGTGTCCATGTGGGTCTCCTCGGTGGCCTCGTTCGCAAAACCGATTCGATGAGAAAGGGTTTGCTGCCGCCAGACCCTCTGCATGGGTTGTGCCATATGCGTGAAGCCCGGCACGCAAGCGATTGCGATTTTTGTCGATGCGAAGGAGTCCGAATCGTCGGCTCGGACGCAACAAATTGGCGGCGACTGTGTTGGGATAGGAGCGACAGTGCGTCGAGCGCAATTGACCAGCGAGAGGTCGATCCGCAAATTCGGCTTTTCGCCAACGCTCGCGAGGCGAGTGTCGGCGAAGCAACGACGGTTGCTTGCCCGATGCATGGGGAAAGATCAGCGCGAGACTGTCGACGGACGTTGCGCTCGCGCTCTGCCAAGCTATGCCGGTCAAGGTTCACGTCGACACGGCGCACCGGCGCGTGCGGCAAGCCCGGAATATGGCGGAGAATGGCATGTGCTTTGCATGTACGAGTGCGGCTTGGACCGATCGCCGATCGGTCGTGCACGCGATCGAAGAGATCGAATATTGAGGAGTCCTATCATGGCCGCGATCACGATCACCGATCTTCCGTTGACGCGCGACATATCGCGGCGAGCGATGTCGCTCATCCACGGTGCGGGCGCGCCATGGGTGTTCGGCTGGATTCAGCCTTTCACCCCGCCCGTCCCGAGCATGGTCCCCGTCATCAATCTCTATGAGACGAACAACACGTTCTACGCCAATCAGATGGTCAACCAGGTCCAGCTCGTCAACGTGAACAACTCGGGGGCCAATTCGAACATCACGGTCCTCGCCGGTCAACACGGGCAGAACGGCCTCGGTTTATAGAGCGTGGCGTCAGCCATGGCTACCGAGTTTGTCTGGACGTCCGCATCGCAAAGCGATGTGGGCCTCGTTCGCTCGATCAATGAGGATGCCTGCCTCGACATGCCGGAGCGCGGGCTGTGGGCCGTCGCCGACGGAATGGGCGGCCATGCTGCGGGAGATGTCGCAAGCCGCATGGTCGTCGAGGCACTCGCGGCGCTTCCCGAGCCGAAAACACCGGCCCGGTTTGTCGAGTCGGCGCGTGATGCGCTCGGCATGGTGAACCGTCGGCTTCGCGAAGAAGCGGCATTGCGGCAGGTGCGCACGATCGGCACCACGGTCGCTGTCTGTCTCGCGTACGGACGGCGCTGCTCGCTGCTATGGGCCGGCGACAGCCGGGTCTATCTGTATCGCGACAAATGTCTTGCACAACTGACGCGCGACCATAGTGCAGTGGAAGAGATGAAGAGCCACGGTTATCTGAGCGCCGAGGAAGCGCTCTATCATCCGGCCCAGCATCTCATTACGCGCGCCGTCGGCGCGGCCGATAGCGTCGATCTCGACGAAAGCACCGTCGATGCTCAGGACGGCGACATGCTCCTCATCTGCAGCGATGGGTTGACCAACGAAGTGAGCGACGCCGAGATCGCCAATGTTCTCGCTTGCGGCAACTGCGAGGAATCTGCGCGCGCGCTCATCGCGATGGCCTTGCGCGCGGGCGGCCGGGACAACGTTTCGGCCATCGTCGTTCGCGCCGACGACCCCGCCACGCTCGACAAGACCCTCGTCAATCCCTCGCTCATCCCGTAGGACCCAATCTCGACGCTTCCTCCCGGCAAGCCGGCCGCCCTTCTCGCAGTCGCAAAAAAAGCCCGCCAAGGAGCGGGCTTTAATCCCCTTTATGAACCTGGGGAGCGTAAAACTCTGCTTAGAACAGCGCCATGAATGCGCCCGGCGAGGCGGCGTTGATGCCGACCTGCGTGGAAGTCACCGTCTGCGTCGGCGCAGAGATATTCACGAGCGAATTGCTGTTCGAGTTGTCTTGGGGAGCATACTGCACACCAAGAGCCGAACCGCCGCGCACGGCGCCCAGTTCTTTCGCGCTCATTTCCTGGCTGCATGCCAGGTCTTTGATCATCAACGTTGCCATGGTAAATCTCCTAGATTGCTACGGTTTGGGAAAGAGCACTAATCATCGCGCTCGCACCTACATACGCACAGGGTGTGCCAAGCGGTTGAAAAGGCGAATTGGCGAGCGCTAAGCCATTGAAATTAAAAGAAACTTATTGGTCGACCGGAACGACGGTCCTTATTTTCCGGACTATAGATGTTCGGCGACGACAAACAGTCAACCTTCCAGTGTGTTTGCCCCTGAGAGACACCAGCTCATCCCAAACTCGCTATAAAAGCTCTGCAAAGACGAGCCAGCACACGATATTTTCCTTTACTTTCAGTAACTTAGAGCGACAGCAAGTTGCTTTTAAACGGATTGGCACACCCTGTGCATATGTAGCTGCGAGCGCAACGATCAGTGCTCTTTCCCAAACCGAAGCAATCTAGGAGATTTACCATGGCAACGTTGATGATCAAAGATTTGGCATGCAGCCAAGAAATGAGCGCTAAAGAACTGGGCGCCGTGCGCGGCGGTTCGGCTTTTGGTTTTCAGGATGGCTCCCAAAACAACTCCAACAGCAATTCACTCGTGAATATTTCTGTGCCGGTTCAGAACGTGATTAACCCGCAGCTCGGCATCAATGCCGCATCGCCGGGTGCATTCCTGGCGCTGGTTTAAGCAGTTTCAACCCACCACTTTTTCTCAAACCGAAGCAATCTAGGAGATTTACCATGGCAACGTTGATGATCAAAGACCTGGCATGCAGCCAGGAAATGAGCGCGAAAGAACTGGGCGCCGTGCGCGGCGGTTCGGCTTTTGGTTTTCAGGATGGCTCCCAAAACAACTCCAACAGCAATTCACTCGTGAATATTTCTGTGCCGGTTCAGAACGTGATTAACCCGCAGCTCGGCATCAATGCCGCATCGCCGGGTGCATTCCTGGCGCTGGTTTAAGCAGTTTCAACCCACCACTTTTTCTCAAACCGAAGCAATCTAGGAGATTTACCATGGCAACGTTGATGATCAAAGACCTGGCATGCAGCCAGGAAATGAGCGCGAAAGAACTGGGCGCCGTGCGCGGCGGTTCGGCTCTTGGTGTGCAGTATGCTCCCCAAGACAACTCGAACAGCAATTCGCTCGTGAATATCTCTGCGCCGACCCAGACCGTAACCGACACGCAGGTCGGCATTA
>CAYPWK010000134.1:0-12720 GCA_964414365.1 uncultured Burkholderia sp. | reverse complement strand
CCACTTGAATTTCCCCCGATACTGTATAAAAATACAGCC
The DNA here is from genome assembly GCA_964414365.1 of uncultured Burkholderia sp. Classification (GTDB taxonomy): domain Bacteria; phylum Pseudomonadota; class Gammaproteobacteria; order Burkholderiales; family Burkholderiaceae; genus Trinickia. The sequence continues at coordinate 12,681 of CAYPWK010000134.1, read as the reverse complement.
ACCTGTCTATCCATACAGTGGCGCCATGACCAAACTCACCGCACGACAGCAGCAGGTATTCGACTTGATCCGCCAGTCGATCGAGCAGAGTGGCTTCCCGCCCACGCGCGCCGAAATCGCCGCGGCGCTCGGCTTCAGCTCGGCTAATTCGGCGGAGGAGCATTTGCGCGCGCTGGCCCGCAAAGGCGTGATCGAACTTGCAGCCGGGGCGTCGCGAGGCATTCGGCTGCTCGCGTCGGACGACGCGCCGCGTCAACTGCCGCTTCCTCACGCTGCGCTGATGCAGCTGTCACTGCCGCTTGTCGGTCGCGTCGCCGCGGGCAGTCCGATCCTCGCGCAGGAGCACATTTCGCAGCACTACGCCTGCGACCCCGCGCTCTTTTCGAGCAAGCCTGACTACCTGTTGAAAGTGCGGGGGCTTTCGATGCGCGACGCCGGCATTTTCGATGGTGATTTGCTCGCGGTGCAGAAGCGAAGTGAAGCCAAAGACGGGCAGATCGTCGTCGCCCGGCTCGGTGACGACGTTACGGTCAAGCGCTTCAAGCGCCGGTCGAACGGCATCGAGCTCATTGCAGAGAATCCCGATTACGAAAACATCTTCGTGCAGTCCGGCAGCGCCGATTTCGCGCTCGAAGGCATCGCCGTCGGCCTCATCCGCCCCACCGAATTCTGAACGCCAAGGGAAACGCCATGGATCGCCTCGCCCGTCTCATGCCCTTTCGCCGCTTCGGCCGTCTGCGTCACTTGCGCAGTCTGGTGCCATGCCTGCCGCTTGAAGTCGCATCCGCATCCGATACCGTTCGCAACGGCACACTCCCCTTGGATGAGCGGCCGTCCTCAATGCCCGCCTTCGCGCGCGTCTCGCTGAACAGTGCATTGCACGCCCAGCCGGCGCAACGCGCGCCGGTGCGGGTTTATCATGGCCCGTCGCGCGTGATCCTCGTCGGAACGATCGATGCCGTTTGCAGAATGATCGACCGCTGCATCGACGAGGAGCGCGCAGGCCTGCGCACGGCCCAGCTCGGCTGACATAACCCGCCAGCACTTGCGGAAGCGGTAACCCAGGAGTCGGTCCGACATTCGGTCATCGAGCGAGCCAATGGCGGGATCGTTTTGCTGCGTCGCTGGTCAATGCGAATTCGATCTCCTTACTTAGGATGCCCGCTCAGTGATGACAAATGACAGACCCGATCGCACACGCCGAAAGCCGCTCGCGGCCATTGTGATCGTTCTAGCGGCGATCGTCGTATTCGCCGTTCTCGCATACGCGTACGCCACCCCGTACCTCGTTCTCGACCGATTGAAGCAGGCTGCCGACGCGCGCGATGCCGAAACCGTCGATCGTTATGTCGACTATCCCGCGCTGCGCGCGAGTCTCAAGCAGCAGTTGACGGAATTGCTGTCCCGGCGCGTCGAGTCGCAAAAGCGCGAGCATCCGCTCGCCGCATTTGGCGCACTCGTAGGGATGGCGCTGATTGGGCCGCTGGTCGACAACTATGCGACGCCTGATGGAGTCGCCGCACTGCTCAACGGAATGCCGCCGCGCGGGGAGCCGAGCGAAGCGCTGTTGCCGCCCGCTCCGCCGCCTTCACCTTCCACCGGCGAGGCCGCTTCCGCGCCCGCCGCGCCGCCGGGCCAAGCTGCCTCGGCGCTGCCCGAGCAGCCGCAGGCGCCCAAGCGAGTGGGGGCACGGTATCGCGGCATCGATGAATTTGCAGTTACGTATCGGCATGACGCAGCGAGCGCGCCATACAGCGTAATCCTTCGCCGAAACGGGTGGTTTTCCGGGAAGCTCACTGCGGTCGATCTCAACCAGCAATGAGAAAGACGACCGGAACCGGCGCTTTGGCACTTTTCCGGCCGATAGATCGGATATCGCGTGAGATGCGCTGAAGCGGCCTACGTCTCGCTGCCGGCCTTGGCTGGGGCGGGCGCGGCGGGAGCGCGCGCGGCCGGCTCCGTCTCGTGCGCCGTCGAAACGGCCACGAGAATACTGCACGACACACGGTCGAGCAGCTGCGTATTCCCCGAGCCCATCCACCATCGCGAGAGCCCGCTGCGCGCGCGATGACCGACGACGACCAGATCGACCTTCAACTCCTCTGCAAGCCTCGCGATCTCGTCGATAGGGTGCCCGAACGCGAAGTGGCCGTGCGCCGTCACACCGCGCTCGGTCAGCCAGTCGACGCCCTCCTGAAGGATCTCGCGCGCCGCATCCTCGAAACGGCCGCAGGCGACATCGGTCAAGAGGCCCGCGCTTTGCGCGATGCTCGTGCGCATGTCCACGACAGACAGTAGATGCGTCTCGGCCTTCAAGTCGAGCGCGAGATCGGCGCCGCAGCGCAACGCCTTGCGACCTTCGCGCGTGCCGTCATAGCAAAGCAGGATTTTGTTGTAACTCGCCATCATGGCCTCCCTATCCGCGCAAACCGCAGACGTTCGTTCGAATCATGGTGCGTCGCAATCGTACATGCAAGCGATGGAAAACGCGTACTCGCTTCCCGCGGTGCACTGGCTGTAGGCGCTGCACTGCAGCAACGCAAGCTCGCGTCGCGGAGGTGGGCATGGCGCACCGTCTCGATGCAATAGAATGAGTCGCCACTGCACCGGTCTCGTGCGAAATCGCTCACCGCACCCATGTCGAACAACACCATCGAATTCCTCGAAGTCAAAAAGCGCTACGGCGACAAAACGGTCGTCGATGGTTTGACATTCCACGTGCGCACCGGTGAGTGCTTCGGCCTGCTGGGTCCCAACGGCGCCGGAAAAACGACGACGCTCAAGATGCTGCTCGGCATTGCCGAGCCTGACGCCGGCTCCATTACGCTGTGCGGCGAAACGATTCCCGCTCGCGCTCGCTTTGCGCGGCAACGCATCGGCGTCGTGCCGCAATTCGACAATCTCGATCCTGACTTCACCGTCCGCGAGAACCTGCATGTATTTGGCCGTTACTTCGGTTTATCGGCGAGCAAGACGCGGGCCATGGTACCCGCGCTGCTCGATTTCGCGCGGCTTGAAAACAAAGCCGATGCACGCGTCAGCGAATTGTCGGGCGGGATGAAACGGCGCCTGACACTCGCGCGTGCGCTGGTCAACGATCCCGATGTGCTGGTGATGGACGAGCCGACAACGGGGCTCGATCCGCAGGCGCGGCATCTCATCTGGGAGCGGCTCAGGTCGCTGCTCGGGCGCGGCAAGACGATCCTGCTCACCACGCATTTCATGGAAGAAGCGGAGCGTCTGTGCGATCGCCTCTGCATCATCGAAGAGGGGCGCAAGATCGCGGAGGGGGCGCCGGGCGAGCTCATCGAGGCCGAAATCGGCTGCGACGTCATCGAGGTGTACGGCGCAGCACCGGCGGCGTTGCGCGACGAGCTGGCGCCATTCTCCACCCGCACTGAGATCAGCGGCGAGACGCTCTTTTGCTACGTGCGCGACGCGGGCCCCGTGAACGCGCGCCTCGAGGGACGGGCGGGACTGCGCTATCTGCATCGACCGGCCAATCTGGAGGACGTCTTTCTGCGACTCACGGGCCGCGAGATGCAGGATTGACGAACCGGAACAAAGATCAGCCATGGACGCACATTCGTATCGAACACGGGCCGAGCGCAAGGCAGCAAACTCGCAGCACGCTCAGTGGCTGCGCTTGGCCCTGCCGGCCAATGCGACCAACTGGATTTCGGTTTGGCGCCGCAACTATCTGGTATGGCGCAAGCTTGCTCTCGCGTCGATGTTCGGCAATCTGGCAGATCCGATGATCTATCTGTTCGGGCTGGGCTTCGGCTTGGGCTTGATGGTCGGCGAGGTCGAAGGGGTGCCCTACATCGCATTCCTGGCTGCCGGAACGGTGGCTTCGAGCGTGATGATGTCGGCGAGCTTTGAGGCGATGTATTCGGGCTTTTCCCGCATGCATGTTCAGCGGACGTGGGAGGCGATCATGCATACGCCGCTGACGCTTGGGGACATCGTCGTCGGAGAGATTGTCTGGGCCGGCAGCAAGGCTGTCCTGTCCGGCGTGGCGATTATGCTCGTCGCCGGGCTGCTCGGCTATGCGCGATTTCCGTCGATGCTCGCGGCCGTTCCCGTCATCGCACTCGCAGGGGTGGCGTTCGCGAGCCTCGCCATGGTCGTGACCGCGCTCGCACCCTCCTACGACTTTTTTATGTTCTACCAGACGCTCGTCATCACGCCGATGCTGCTGCTGTCGGGCATCTTCTTTCCGCTTTCGAAGCTGCCGGAGGCTGTTCAGCAAGCCGCGCTCGCGCTTCCGCTTGCGCATGCCGTCGATTTGATCCGTCCTGCGATGCTCGACCGTCCGATTACGGAGGCGCCGCTGCATCTGGCCGTGCTGGGCGCCTATGCGATCATCCCGTTCTTGGCCTGCGCCGGGCTTTTTCGGCGGCGAATGATGCGATAGCCGTAGAGGCGCTGTTGCGCGGCCGCACGGGTTTGGCGTGCGGCCCGGGGCGCCGACTACTGCTCGTCGTCGCCCCAGGGAATGTCCACGTCGGTGATGAAGCCGACCATCGCAAAGGGCCTGGCTTCGTGGCGGCCAATCTTGCCGTCGGCACGCTGCCATTCGACGCGAAATACGACTTCGGTCGTATCGGCTCGCAACCAAACCGTGCGCAGCTCGTCCGGGTCCGATGTCTCAACCGGGCCGTCGAGCGAGATCACCAGCTTCTGCGGCCAGAGGCCCCCGGCCGGATCGTAGATGCGGTCGCCGTCGGGAATCGACGTGAACGCCTCCACGCCGATCGTCGCACAAGCGTCGACGACCATCTTCGCAAGGGCGCGCAACAGCGCGGTCGCGCGAGCTGAGTTCGCCTGCCGAATGGCAAGATCGCCGCGCGTGAGCGCCTGCTCCAGTTTGGGGTCGGTCTTTTGCTTGCTCATAATTTGATTATCCCGTCGAACTCGATGAGCGATGGCCTTGGCGAATCGCGCGCGCCAAGCGCCTCCTCAACGAAAGCATCGTACCACTGGTTGCAAGCCGGTCCGCGTTACAGGCGGCTTCTGGTCGCGTCGCCGCGCGTAGTAACGGAACTAGCGCGCGAATCCCACTGAAACGCACTCAACGCCCAAAACGCAAAAAGCCCAGTCTCATGAACTGGGCTAATGCATTGATGATACTGGGGTGGCCGATGGGACTCGAACCCACGACAACAGGAATCACAATCCTGGACTCTACCAACTGAGCTACGGCCACCACTGAGACTTGCCGTTCAGCGCCCCAAAAACCAGCCGGCGCCAACGAAGAAGCGAGATTATACAAACCCGATTCGCAGTTGCCTAGCCCCTCAACCGAGAATTTCAGCAGGCTCGCGCAGATGAGCCCGCGCCTCGTCGAAGATCGAGAGCTCGGCCGCCGCAAGCCGCTTGCTGTCCGAAAGCACGCGCCGCCACCCGCGCGAGCCCGCGACGCCACGATGCAGCCCGAGCGCATGGCGCGTGATGGCCCCAAGGTACGTTCCTCGAGCGAGTTCCGTCGCGCAGTAGGCGATGAGCCCTGCCTCGACTTCGTCCCTCGTTTTGGCCGTCTCGCGCGAACCATAGAAGCGCGTGTCGACATCCGCGAGCAAGTAGGGGTTATGGTACGCCTCGCGCCCAAGCATCACGCCGTCGACATGCCGCAAATGCGCCTCGGCTTCGTCGAGCGTCTTGATGCCGCCGTTGATGATGATCTCGAGATCAGGAAAATCGCCCTTGAGCCGATACGCGTACTCGTACTTGAGCGGTGGAATCTCGCGATTCTCTTTCGGCGACAGGCCTTTGAGGATCGCATTGCGCGCATGGACGATGAAGACGCGGCACCCTGCTTCGGCCACAGTGCCGACGAAGTCACGCACGAACGAGTAGTCCTCCACATCATCGACACCGATCCGGTGCTTGACCGTGACCGGGACCGTCACGACATCGCGCATCGCCTTCACGCAATCGGCGACAAGCTGCGGCTCCTTCATGAGGCAGGCACCGAACGCTCCCCGCTGCACGCGCTCGGACGGGCAGCCGCAATTGAGATTGATCTCGTCGTAGCCCCACTGCTCGCCGAGCTTCGCCGCACGTGCCAAGTCATCCGGCTCACTGCCGCCGAGCTGGAGCGCCACGGGCGCCTCGTCTTCGGTGAAAGCCAGATGACGCGCAACGTCGCCATAGAGCAACGCGCCCGTCGTCACCATTTCCGTATAGAGCCACGTATGGCGCGAAATGAGGCGATGAAAGTAGCGGCAGTGGCGGTCAGTCCAGTCCATCATGGGGGCAACCGACACACGGCGTGGACTGGAAACGGAATGTAACGGCATGACGAAGAGATCAACGAGCGACTTCGCTATTCTATCGCAGCGCCTCTGCGCCCTATTTTCCGCCGCCCGGTCGGCGCCCGTCGGCAAGTCGCTAGAATGGAGCCCGCGCATGCGTGCCCAAGCCAAAAGAAGGAGCGTTGATCGATGAGCGGCGGACTTTCCCGTCAAAGCGTGATCCGGTGCATTCTCGCCTGGATGCTGTTGTCCGTGCTGGCAGGCTGCAGCGCCCTGTTCGCCCCCAAGCCGCCGCCGGTCACGGAGCAGCCCGCCCCGCCGCCCGAACCCGAACCCGAAACGCCGCCCGAGGCGGCATCCGAAGCGTCGGCGCCCGCGCCCGAGACCCCTCCTGCGCATGCGGAAGCCCCCGAGGCCCATAAGCCGCCGCTGCGGCCCGCGCATCGGCGCCCGCCGCAGCCTCCCGCTCCGCCTCCTGAAACGCCGCCGCCCCCCGCACCCGTGACGCCGACGCCGATCGTCTCGACGCGGCTGCTGTCGTCGAACGATACGCGCAGCCTCCTCGATGCACGCGTGCAACGGCCCGACGGCAAGGTCATCGGCCGCGCCATCGATATGTTCGTCGACAAAGAAGGCAAGCCGATGGCAATGCTCGTCAATCTGTCCGGTTTCCTGGGGATCGGCGATAGGAAGCTTCGGTTCCCGTGGAGCGCCTTTGCGTTCAACGCGACCCCCAAAAAGGCCGCGATTACGCTCGACGTACCGCACGGGCAGCCTCCGGCCGCCGAGGCACTGAAGAAGAAAGGCCCGGCCTCATGGAGTGCGGCGCACGACGACAGCTCGCTGCTGCGACTCATCGATGCGACGGTCGAGCGCGGCGATGGTTCGCGTGTCGGCCGCGTAACAGACGTTCTCATCGACAATCACGCGGCTCCGCAAGCAGCTGTGCTCGATGTAGGCAGCCTCATTCATCAGCGACGCCGCATTGCGGCGGACTGGTCGGCGCTGCACTTCGTGCACAGGAACAAGGACGATGGACTGATAGCCGAAATGGATCTCTCGGATGCGCAAGTCGATGCGGCTCCGACCTACGAGCCCGATAAGTTGGTGCGCGCGGTTTCGCCCGCGCCGCCGCCGTCGGCGAAACCGGCGGCCGCGACCGCCGCTTCTTCACGGTGACGAACGCGCAGATGGCAACCGTACGAAGTCTTCGCGCGCTCGACTGGCTGAATTTCTTCCTCGCCAACGTCCAGACAGGATTCGGCCCGTTCATCGCATCGTATTTGACGACGAACAAATGGACGCAGGGCGAAATCGGCGTCGCCCTCAGCGTCGGGACGGCCACGGCAATGTTGAGCCAGGTGCCGGCGGGCGCGCTTATCGACGCGCTAAAAAACAAAAAAGCCGCCGGCGCGGCGGCCATTCTCGCCATCGCTGCTTGCGCCCTTCTGCTCGCGGTGAGTCCAACGCTGCTCCCGGTATTTGCCGCCGAGGTCTTCCACGGCTTCGCCAGCTGCATGCTGACACCGGCTATTGCCGCGATCTCGATCGGGCTCGTCGGGCGCCGCGCGCTCGGTAACCGGCTCGGCCGCAACGCGCGCTTCGCCTCGATCGGCAGCGCGGTAGCCGCGGGCCTCATGGGCGCCGTCGGCGAGTACTCGTCGGCGCGCGGCGTCTTCTGGCTGACCGCCGCGCTGACGTTGCCCGCACTGCTCGCACTATCGATGATCGAGCGTGTCGGTCAGGCCGCGCCCGGCATTCCCGCCACGCCCGAGCAGCACGGCAGCATAAGCGAGTTGCTCCGCGACAAGCGCGTGATCATCTTCGCGGCCTGTATCGCGCTCTTTCACTTGTCCAACGCGGCAATGCTGAATCTGGCCGCCGGCGAAGTGACGACGCACATGAGTGACAACGTTCAGCTCATCATCGCGGCCTGCATCATCGTGCCGCAGATCGTCGTGGCCGCGCTTTCGCCGTGGGTGGGGCGCTCGGCCGACCGTTGGGGACGACGCCCGCTGCTGATTTTCGGCTTCACTGCGCTGCCCGTGCGCGCATTGCTGCTCGCGAGCGTGTCGAGCCCGTATCTGCTTGCGCCGATCCAGGCATTCGACGGCATCAGCGCCGCGGTCTTCGGAGTGATGCTGCCGCTCATCGCGGCTGACGTGGCGGGCGGCAAGGGTCACTACAATCTTTGCATCGGCCTCTTCGGCCTGACTGCGGGCATCGGCGCAACGATGTCCACGCTCGTCGCGGGATTCGTTTCCGACCGGTTCGGCAACACGGTCAGCTTCCTCTGCCTGGCAGCGGCAGGTGCGCTCGCCGTGCTCCTGGTGTGGGCGGCGCTGCCCGAAACGCGCGATGCGGCCCGAGCGGAACCGGAGGGAGAAGGCACGACCTCGGCTTCACGGTGATATGTAGGGACGCTGTGTAGGGACGCTCTTGCGGGGCGAAAAGAAGCCTATCGTCAGTCGGCCTGTTCACGATGGCGCCCTCGCATGTCGACACGTGTGCGCCGCGGCGCAGGTCGGGCGACCATCCCCGACGACCGGCGCGCCTAATCGCAATCGCCGGACAAATACTTTCTCCCTTCGCAGTTGATCTCAATCACGCCGTTGCTGTTCTCGGTGGCAAGCCCCGAGCCGAGCAACTCGGCGGCCACGGCTACCGAGACGAGCGGCGGCTCCTGGCCGACTCCTACCTCATTGAGACGCCGAAGCGCTTCGATCGATTCCGGGCTCAAGGATTTGGACATGGCCGTCTCCTTAGCATACGAGTCGTGAATTCATGCTAGCACTTCTGTCGTTGAGCGCCGCTGCGCGTTTTCGACGCCTCCGCCGGCGGCACGCGCCCCTATAATGACGCTCGTTTTCCGGCTATCGCGGGCCGCGAGCCGCTGCCTAGGCTGCGGCCGCTCCGACGCAATTCATGCAAAAAATCATTCTCCCGTTCGTCTCAGGCTTTCTTGCCGCCTTGTTCTTCCATGAGGCCACGCTCGGCCTGCTGCACACCGCAGGCGTCATCGAGGCGAGCGGATTCTCCACTACCCCTTTCGCACCGCTCGGCATCCCCGAGTTTGTCGCGAACGCGCTTTGGAGCGCCGTCTGGGCCGTCTTGATGGCATGGCTCCTGCGCGTGTCGCCCGAGCGCGTCGCGCCGTGGGTCCAGGCTTTTCTTTTCGGCGGCATCGCGCTTACGGCCGCGCGAATCTTCGTCGTCGACCCGGCGCGCGGCATCTGGCCGAGCGGCAACATGTTGCCGCCGCTTGCCGAGGGATTCGCAGCCAACGCGGTCTGGGGCTGGGGTGCGCTCGTATTCATGCGCGCCTTCATGTCGGAAACGGAAACCGACGAATAGCCGCCGCGACTGCCCGAGAAGTCGACCGGCGCAGACCAGTCGAGCGCGCGAACGCGTCAGTTTCCCAGATGGCGAAGCGGATGCACGTCGGCAGACCAGGGGCTCTCAAACATGCGCTCCACGTCGGCGCGAGTTACGTCTTCGATGCGAGCGATACGCCACCGCGGCCGATTGTCCTTGTCGATGATGCGCGCGCGCACGCCTTCCACAATATCGCCGTGCTCGAACGTCGAGCGCGTGAGATCGAGATCGCGCCGCAGGCACTCGGCCATCGACCCTTCCGCACGCGCCACATGCTCGAGCGAAACGGCCATCGAAAGCGGCGAGCGTTCGCGCATGACGGCGATCGCCTCCTGCGCCCAGTCGCGCGCGCCGTCCGCACGTTCGCCCTCGAGCGACGCGAGGATATGCGCGACGTCGCGCTGGCCGAAATGGCGGTCGATCCAGGCACGAAAAGCCGCCAGCCGCGAAGCGCCCATTCGCGAAGCGGCCTCGCACGGCGCGGACTCGGACGCACGCTTGACGCTATCGACGACGCTTGCCCCATCGTGAAACGGCTCACGTCTCAATCGATCGACGAGATCGGGCAAAGCTGCGTCGTCGATGCAGATGTCAGCAAGGCCAGCGTAAAGCGCATCGGCCGCACTGATCGTCGCGCCCGTCACGGCCAAGTAAGGGCCGATCGCGCCGGGCGTCCGCGCAAGAAACCAGCTGGCGCCGACATCGGGGAAAAGGCCGATGCGTGTCTCGGGCATCGCCATCCGCGTCGAGTTCGTCACAACGCGCAGTCCGCCCGTACGATGCGCGCCGAGTGAAATGCCCATGCCCCCGCCCATGACGATGCCGTTCATCAGCGCGACATAAGGCTTGGGGTAACTGAAAATTGCATAGTCGAGCCAATATTCCTCAGTAAAGAAGCGGTCGCGCGCGGTCGCGTCGCCGCGCATCGTGGCTTCATAGAGCTCGCGCAGGTCGCCCCCGGCGGAAAACGCGCGCGGATGCGGACTGTAGGCGACGACGGCCAGCACGCTCGCGTCGTCGCGCCATGAGTCGAGCGCCCTCCGCATCGCGCGAATCATCGGCAGCGAAAGTGCGTTCAGCGCCCGCGGGCGATTCAACTCGATGAAGCCGATTCCATTGGCTACTCGAGTCCGCAATTCGTCGCAAGCGATTTCACCGGTCTGAGGTGTGGACATGGGAACGTCGAGACAGTGTCGGAAGTGAACACGGTAGCACGTGGGGCGACCGGCGGGGAGTTGCGAGAACGATGCATATGCTCGATTCTTGCTGCGGTCGAAAAGTAGCGGACGTTGGCGAGTTCTCGCGGAGTTTGCGCGTGCCCTTCGCTTGCTCTTGTCGCGGGTGCACTGCCACGCTCTCGCGCGCACGTCGACGCCCGAGCCGACCTGGCAACGACCCATCATCGACTATGCACAGGTATTACATTGACGACCAGGAGGTGAGCGAAATGGCCGCGGCGGCCGCCTGGTTCGATCGCGCGGAACGCCACGGAATCGACATCCCCAAAGCCATCAGTCTCTGGGAAGACGCCTCGGAGGAGACGGGCGAGGAAAGCAGGCGCCTCGTTGCGCACTCGGGCGTGCGGGTGGAAGTCGTGGACAAATAAGGCGCCCCGCGTCGCTCGCGCTTAAACTTTGCCCAGTGCGAGCTGGGCGTAATCGTGGCCGAGTTCCGCGCAAAGCGCTTCGACGACGAGTTCATGGTCGGCGCGCTGCGGCAAGCCTGAAACCGTCACGGAGCCGATGACACCGGCGCCCGCTACCGTGAGCGGAAACGCGCCGCCATGCGCGGCGTAGTCGTCGACAGGAAGGCCATGCTTGTCGGCAAGCGTCGCGCCGGCGCGTTGCAGGCGCAGGCCGACCGCGTACGAGCTGCGTCGGAAGTGCGCAACGACATTGCGCTTGCGGCGAACCCATGCGGCATTGTCGGGCGTCGCGCCTTCGAGCGCGCTGAAGAAGAGCGGTTGGCCGAATGTGCAGACGTCGATGGCGAGCGCCAAGCCGCGCGCGGTTGCGACTTCGTGCAGAAACGAGCCGATCTGCCACGCGCGGGCCGCATCGAAGCGCGGAAAGACGAGCGTTTGTTCCTGCATCGCGATCGTGTTCAAGTCGTGATCGATGTCCATGAGGTTGTCCGTTGGGCTGGTGAACCGACGCTTCGTGAAATGAGCCTTGCGCAGTGTACTCGTTTTCCCTATAATCATTTTTTCGACGGACGCGGGGTGGAGCAGTCTGGCAGCTCGTCGGGCTCATAACCCGAAGGTCGTAGGTTCAAATCCTACCCCCGCAACCAAGAAGCACGATGGCCGTCGTCCCGATTCCAGTAAAACCCGCCAGCAAAACCCGCCAGGAAAGCCCGATCGCAAGCGCAATCGGGCTTTTTGCATTTGGCGTCTCGAGCCGCAACCAGTCGGCCTTTCGTCCTTCGGACAAACCCGCTTCGACGCGACACAATCCGGCATATTGTCGGTATGTAACCACCGAACGTGCTAGGCGGCGATCGCACCGTCCCACATATTGGTCGCCTAAGCCTTTATGCAGTGGCGGCTCCTATTGCAGATCCCTTTCCGGCCCCCTATTGTTCCCGAGGCAGTGCATCTGTCCGTTGAGAACAAGAATCGGTGCGGACAGCCAATATCGGACGATCTGCAGGAGACCATGATGAGCCGTAGCATCACCGACCCGTCACGCGGGTCGCCGTCATTTTTTTCGAAGCAGGCCACCATTGCTCGCCCGGGCTTTTCGCGCTGGATGGTGCCACCCGCGGCGCTTGCCGTCCATCTTTGCATCGGACAGGCCTACGCGTTCTCGGTGTTCAATGGACCGCTCACGAAGGTGATCGGCATCACGCAATCGGCACCGGACGACTGGTCGCTTACGACCCTCGGCTGGATCTTCTCGCTTGCGATCGTTTTCCTCGGCCTGTCCGCGGCCTTCGCCGGCAAGTGGCTCGAGCAAACCGGCCCGCGCCGCACGATGTTTACAGCCGCGTGTTGTTTCGGCGGCGGATTTCTCGTGTCGGCCGCCGGGGTGTGGCTGCACCAGATCGT